>CAIQEI010000176.1 GCA_903870815.1 uncultured Verrucomicrobia subdivision 3 bacterium | reverse complement strand
GAAAAAGGACGTGCGGGCGATCCAGCTGCTGACCAAGGCGGCGGTCGAATCCGAGGAACTGGTGAAGCGGACGCGGGCGGTGATCGAAAAAAATCTCGCCGATTATTTCATCTTTGAAATCGACAAAAATCCGGTGGCTTGCGTGGCGCTCCACGTTTTTCCCGAACAAAAAAAGGGCGAGCTGGCGTGCCTTTATGTCAACCCGCTGCACGAGAACCGCGGCATCGGCCGCAAGCTGATCCAGTTCGTCGAGAGCAAGGCGAAGGAGATGAACCTGACGGAGCTGATCACGCTCTCGACGCAGGCGTTCACTTATTTTCAATCGAAAGGCGGCTTCAGCGAAGGCACGCCGGACGATCTGCCGCCCGCGCGCCGGGAAAAATACGACCAGAGCGGGCGCAACTCGAAGGTGCTGGTGAAAAATCTAGTCAAACCGTGAGGCCATGAACCGGCGCGTTCGCATTGGGCTGTTGAGCGCAGCGGTGATGTTTACGGCGGGCTGCATGAATCTGCGTTTTATGAATTCTCAAAATAAAATTCCCGAAGCCTTCCTCGCAGCCTGCGACCAGCTGAAGATTGCGCCGACAAAGTTTATTCTGGTCGTGCACATTTCCAGCCAGAAGCTTTCGCTGTTCGAGAACGGCAATTTCGTAAAAGAATTTCCTTGTTCCACCTCGCGCTACGGCATCGGGCAGACTGAAGGCTCGAACCGAACCCCGCTCGGCCTGCATTGCATCGCGGAAAAAATCGGCGGCGGCGAGCCGGGCGGGACCGTTTTCAATTCGCGCCTGGTCGTCGGCCACACGTCGCAGCCGGAATTTGCCGGGGCGCGCATCACCACGCGCATCTTGTGGCTCGACGGACTGCAGCCGGATTTTAACCGGGGCGGCAACGTGGATTCGCATCACCGCTACATTTACCTTCACGGCACGGCTGACCAGTCGAGCATTGGCCACCCATCGTCCTGCGGCTGCATCCATCTCGCCGACGCAGACCTGATTCCGCTCTTCGACTTGCTGCCGAGCGGAACGCTGGTGTGGATTGCAGAAAATTGACCGGGCGGGCCGTGTGTTTTGCCAACGGGCTTGCAGTTTCACGTCAGAAGTCTAATTTGATCTCGTGTTCGTGCGCTTCGGAAAATGTTTCGTGGTGGCCGCGCTGGTGCTGACGACCGGCGCGCATTGGGCGGCGCTGCAAACCATCGCCTGGACGACGATGTTCGCGAACAATCTCCGCACGCAGTCCGTCACCGCGGCGGTCGCGCAAACCTTCGACGGCGAGCATCTGTGCCCGCTGTGCCGGGCCATTGCCACCGCCAAAAAATCCGAGAAAAAAGCGGATGCGGTCCCCTCGGGGTTGAAAATGGAGTTCCCGCCCGCCGCGGAAAAAATTGCGCTCTTTTCGCCAAAACCAGTTTCAGCTATTTCGCAGTTTGAATTTCTTGCAGACGCAACTTTTCAAAAACCGCCGGTGCCACCGCCGCGCGATCTTCCGGTTTAACCCCTCGCACATATTCCCGCCCACGTCGTGAGCCGTGGGCATATTTATTACCTTAATCTGAGGACGCCGAATGACGTTCTCGCAATGTTTAACTTTTACATGAAAAAAAATACGAATTCACAGATGGTCAAAATCGGTGGCGGTTTGGTGGCGGGTATCCTGGCTCCGGGCGCAGCTCTTGGCTGTGCGTGCGGCTGCGGGATCTTTGAGGTGGGCACCAGTTCGATGTTTCCTTCCGGCGAAGGCGGCATGGCTTATATCAATTATGCCTCCCAGAATCAGAACCAGAATTGGAGCAACAATTCGAAGGCGCCGGCGGGAAATAATCCCGACAAGCATATCGAGACAGATTTCATCACTCCGGGTGTGCAATATATGTTCAACCGGAGCTGGGGCGCGCAGATTGAACTCCCGTTTGCCTACCGGTATTTTAAAACGGGGGATACCGACCCGGTTTCAACCAGTTGGGGCAGTCTGGGCGACATCCGGCTGCAAGGAATTTACACCGGGTTTTCGGAAGATATGTCCACCGGCGTCAACTTTGGCCTCAAGCTGCCAACCGGCAATGACAATTATAACCCCTCCGTGGTTGACCGGGACACCCAGATTGGAAGCGGAAGCACGGATATCCTGCTCGGCGGCTTTCATCGCGGCATTCTTTCTGAAAGCCACCGGCTAGACTGGTTTTCTCAGGCGCAATTGGATGTGCCGACACTGATTCAGGCGCAATACCGGCCGGGGATGGAGCTGGATGCCGCCGCCGGGGTTGACTATCGGGGCTGGGCGCTGGGCCGCGCGAATATTTCGCCGGTGGCGCAGGTTCTGTTTTCCGAACGCACCAAGGACTACGGCGCCGCCGCCGATTCGCCCAACTCCGGCTACACGCGCGTGCTGCTCTCCCCGGGAATCGAATTCCACCTGCACCCGGTCACAATCTATGCGGATGCGGAACTGCCGGTCTTCCAAAACGTCAATGGCAACCAATTGGTGGCGCCGGTGCTGGTCAAGGTGGGTTTGAGCTGCATGTTTTGATGGTTCAACTCCTGCTTCATTCGAACTTAAGGTGGGCCAATACTTCGCTCCTGGAGGCAGAATAGTATTGGCGGCCGGTAATTTTTAATGAATCGTGAGCTGGAAAACTGAGTATGGACGTTTTAACCCTATCCCGAATCCAGTTTGGCGCGACCATTGCGTTTCACTACCTCTATCCGCCGCTGAGCATCGGCCTCGGCCTGATGCTGGTGCTGATGGAGGGCGCATGGCTGCGCACCGGCAACACGCTTTATCACCAGATGGCGCGGTTCTGGACGAAAGTGTTCGCGCTCACCTTCGCCATCGGCGTGGCGACGGGCATCGTGATGGAATTTGAATTCGGCACGAACTGGGCGACGTATTCACGCTTCGTCGGCGACGTGTTTGGCAGTGCGCTCGCCGCCGAAGGGATATTTGCATTCTTTCTCGAATCCGGCTTTCTCGCAGTGCTGCTATTCGGCTGGGACAAGGTCGGGCGGAAAGTGCACTTTTTCTCGACGTGCATGGTCGCGTTGGGCGCGCATTTCAGCGCCGTGTGGATCGTCGTGGCGAATTCCTGGATGCAGACGCCCGCCGGCTATCACATCGTCGGCGAAGGAATTCACGCGCGGGCGGAAATCACCGACTTCTGGCAACTGGTTTTCAATCCGTCAATGTTAGATCGTTTGTTTCATACCATTTGCGGTGCGTGGTGCGCCGGCTCATTTCTCGTGGTGAGCGTCAGCGCGTGGTATTTGCTCAAAGGGAAACATCTTGAATTCGCCCGCCAGTCGCTGAAAGTCGGTCTGACGGTCGCCCTCGTCTCGACCCTGCTGCAAGCGATCACGGGCCACAAGAGCGCGCAGGGCTTGGAAATAAATCAGCCAGCCAAGCTCGCGGCGTTCGAGGCGCTTTACGAAACCACTTCCAATGCGCCGCTCGTGCTGGTGGGTTGGCCGGATGAAAAAAATGAAAAAGTCATCGGTGTTTCCGCGCCGGGCATGTTGAGTTTTCTCACGCACAACGATTTTCACACGCCGGTCATCGGGTTGAACGAGTTCAAGCCGGAAGATCGTCCGCCCGTAACGCCGTCATTCCTGTTTTTTCACGGCATGGTCGGCATCGGCTTCGCGCTGATTGCGGTCGCGGCTTTGGGGTTCTTGTATTTTCGCAAAGGCACGCTACCCGAACGCCGCTGGCTATTATGGATTTTGGTTTTCTCCGTGCTTGGCCCGCAACTGGCCAACCAACTCGGCTGGTTCGCCGCCGAAGTCGGGCGGCAGCCGTGGATTGTTTATGGGTTGATGCGGACTCCCGCCGGTTTGTCCGCCGTGGTGAAAGCGAACGTCGTTTTAACCTCGCTGATTTTGTTCACGCTGATTTATTCGCTGCTGTTCGCCGTTTTCATTTATCTTTTAAACGATAAAATCCAGCACGGCCCGGATGACGCGGATTTGATTCCGTCCGGCAAACTCGCTCTGCCGGCAAAAAATTAAATAAGTCATGCACCTCGATCTCAATACCATCTGGTTCATTCTTATAGGTGTTCTGTTGACCGGCTACGCCGTGCTGGACGGTTTCGACCTCGGCATCGGCGCGCTCCATCTGTTCACCAACAAAGACGAGGAACGCCGCGTCATGCTGAATTCCATCGGCCCGGTCTGGGACGGCAACGAAGTCTGGCTCGTCACCGGCGGCGGCGCATTGTTCGCCGCGTTTCCAAATGTTTATGCCACGGTGTTCTCCGGCTTTTACCTCGCGCTCATGCTGCTGCTCGCGTCGCTGATTTTCCGCGCGGTGGCCATTGAATTCCGCAGCAAGCAGCCGATGCGCTGGTGGCGGCAAATGTGGGACGTGAGTTTCTCAGCCGGCAGCATTGTTTCGAGCCTGCTCATCGGCACGGCGCTCGGCAATATCGCCTGGGGCGTGCCGGTGGATGCCAACGGCGAATTTGCCGGAACTTTTCTCGGCCTGCTCACGCCGTATCCACTGCTCGTCGGCGTGACGACCTTGGCGCTGTTTATGATGCACGGCGCAATTTACGGCGTGATGAAAACCGAAGGCGAATTGCACGAAAAACTTCGCCGGTGGGCGATGGGTTGCATCATCTTCTTTGTCATCTGCGCGGTGACGCTGACGATGTCCACACTGCTTTACGTGCCGCACATGGCCGCGCGCGTCCGCGAAAATCCGTGGCTCTTTTCGGTCGCGCTGGCGAACATGCTGGCCATCGCCAACATCCCGCGTGAATTTCACCACGGCAACGATGGGCGCGCCTTCCTTTCATCGTGCGCCGCGATCGTCACCCTGATGGCCTTGTTCGCGCTGAACATTTTTCCGAACCTGGTTTACAGCCTGCCGAATCCGGAAAACAGCCTGACAATTTACAACGCGGCCTCCTCGCCGAAAACCCTGGGCATCATGCTCGTCATCGCGTGCATCGGTATTCCGGTGGTAATTGCCTACACCGTCAGCATCTACTGGATTTTCCGGGGCAAGGTTAAGGTCGACCGGATGAGCTATTGAACTGAATCATCGTGCCTGCCAACCCTGATTCAAGTCCGAAGTCCGCCGAAAAACTGTTTCTGGTCATCGTCCTGGCGCTCGCCGCTATCGCCGGCGTCGGCAGTTGGTTTGCCGCCGCCGCCTTTTCCCGGCATGACCAGTTACGCGGCATTCTGCCGGATCAGGAGCGAACGCTCGGCAATTTTTCCCTGACCGACGAAAACGGGCGGACCGTGACCCGCGCGGAGCTGGATGGAAGTTTTCTCGTGGTCAGTTTCCTCTTCACCGGCTGCTCGCTCACGTGCCCAGAAGTCACCCGGCGCATGGTCGAAATCCAGCAGCTGACCGCGACCAACCCCGACGTACGGCTCGTCTCGCTCACCGTGGATCCGCGTTCGGACACGCCGCCGGTGCTGGCCAAATGGGGCGTGCGGTTCGGCGCGGACACCAACCGGTGGTGCCTGCTCACCGGCAGCCAGGCGGTCTTGCACGGACTCATCGCCCGGAGTTTCCTGGCGCAGGAAAACGGTGATCCGTTCAATTCCATGCCCGGCAATTTCACCGGCACCGAGCGCATCGCCGTGGTGGACAAACACGGCCGGACGAGGATTTACTTTGACGGCCTGCGTCCGGAAACCGCCGCTGCCGTTGTGGCGGAAATCGCGCGGTTGCGCAGTGAGCCATGAAGCCTATGAAACAAATCATGTTGTTTTGCGGACTTTTGCTGGCGTTCGGCTGTGACCGGGAATCCTCCGCGCCGCCGCCCAACACCGCCGCCCAGCGGACTTACTCCGTGCGCGGCGTGGTCCAGGACATTCCGCCCGACCATCGCCACGCGACGATCAAACATGAGGCCATCCCGGGGTACATGTCCGCGATGACCATGGATTTTTCCGTGCGCGACACCAACATGCTGGCGAATCTGGCGCCCGGCGACGAAATCAATTTCACGCTCGTCGTGACGGCGGATACTGACTGGATTGAAAACCTCCACCGCACTGGCAAATCCTCACCGCCGGCGCCCGCACCGGCCTGGCACGTGGTGGAATCCGGGCTTGAAGTCGGCGACTCGCTGCCGGATTACGAATTCACCAGTGAAACCGGCCAGCCGGTCCGCTTTTCGGACTTTCGCGGCCGCGCAGTTGCCTTCACTTTTTTCTTCACCAGCTGCCCGTTGCCGGAGTATTGCCCGCGCATGAACCGGAATTTTTTTGAGACCCGCAAAATCCTGACCGCCGACACCAACGCCCCGGGCAACTGGCAGTTGCTTTCCATCTCCTTCGATTCCAGCTTCGACACTCCGCAACTTCTCGCCGGCTACGGAAAATTTTATCGCGGCGACAACCCCGACCGGTGGGTGTTTGCCGTCGCCTCCATCAACACGCTCGCCAGCCTTGCGCCCAAGGTGGATTTGAATTTCTGGCGCGAGAATGGCTCACTCAGCCACAATCTCCGGACGGTCGTGCTTGACCCCGCCGGCAAGATCGCCCGCCAGTTCGACGGTAATGGCTGGACGCCCGAGCAGCTGGCCGCTGCCCTCTGCGCCGCCGCCCGAACTAATGCGCCTTGAGCCGGCGCCCGCCCGCGTTATTTTTACATTTTCCGGGCCCCGATAATTTTCTACCTTGGCCGCGTGCATCGTGACTCTCTGAAAACCGTTTCGCGCCTCGTCGTGAAACTCGGCACCGGCGTCCTCACCGACAGCCGCCAGCAGCCCGACCCCGCACAGCTTGAGCATCTCGTGGCCCAGCTCGCCGCGCTGCGGCGGGCGGGCAAGGAAGTGGTGCTCGTCACCAGCGGCGCAGTCGGCGCGGGCATGGGTGCGCTCGGCTATGCCGCCCGTCCCACGGACCTCGCAGAAAAGCAGGCCTGCGCCGCCGTCGGCCAGTCCCGGCTGATGGCGGTCTACGACCAGTTGTTTTCTAAGCACGGCCTTATCGTCGCGCAGGTGTTGCTCACGCATGATGATTTGGAACATCACGAGCGTCATCTCAACGCGCGCAACACCCTGGTCACGCTGCTTAATCGCGGCGTCGTGCCCATCATCAACGAAAACGACGCCGTGTCCTTCACCGAAATCAAATTCGGCGACAACGATAAATTGTCCGCCCTGGTTGCGTCGCTGTTGCCGGCGGATTTGCTGGTGATTCTGACGACGGTGGACGGTGTCATTGAAAACTTTGGGAAAAAGAACGCCCGGACCCTTTCCGTCATTGAGAAGATTGACGCAGCCGTTGAAGCCATGGCCGGGGGCACCACCAGCGCCACCGCGGTGGGGGGGATGAAGTCGAAAATTGCCGCGGCCAAGATCGTCGTGCGCTCCGGCATTCCGCTGGTCATCGCCTCCGGCAAACGAAAAAACGTCGTGGCGAAGATCCTGGCCGGTGCGGACGAGGGCACGCTATTTGTTGCGCAACCGGACAAGCTGCAGGGGCGCAAACGCTGGATCGCCTTTTTTCATCATCCCCAAGGTGCGCTGTTTGTGGACGACGGTGCAAAGAAAGCGTTGCGCGAAGCCGGCAAGAGCTTGCTGCCGCCCGGGGTCGTGCGCTGCGAAGGCGAATTTGGAGCGGACGAGGTCGTTCGCATCTGCGATTTGAACGGAACGGAATTTGCGCGGGGGATCGCGAAGTTCAGCGCCGCGGAAATCCGCGCCAAAAAGCTGGCGCGCGTCGAGGTGGTGCATCGCGATGATTTGGTCATCCTGTAGCCGCGCCTGTGAAAGCGCAGGCGGATTGAAGCAGCAACTGCATTTTACCAACGCAGCCACCATTACCATGAAAAAGCCACCGGCGATAAACGATTTGCTGAAAGTTATGGCGCAGCTGCGCTCGCCCACGGGGTGTCCGTGGGATCGCGAGCAATCGCACCGGACGCTGCGCCGCCATGCGATTGAGGAAGTCTATGAGCTGATTGACGCCATTGAGGCGGGGGACGATCACGAAATGGCCGAGGAATTGGGCGACCTCCTGCTACAGGTTGTTTTCCACTGCCAGCTTGCGCGCGAGCGCGGTGCGTTTGATTTTGAAAAGGTCACCCGGCTTCTGGTCGATAAATTGATCCGCCGCCATCCGCATGTTTTTGGCTCGACGAAGGTCAAAAATGTGGACGAGGTCTGGGCTAACTGGGAGCAGATCAAGCGCTCGGAAAAACAAGGGACGCAGCGGGAACGCAAATCCGCTTTTGACGGCATTCCCAGGCACCTGCCCGCGTTGCTGCGCGCGGAAAAATTGGCCAAGAAGGCGCGCAAAGTTTTTCCTGACGACCGCCTGGCGAAAGCTAGCCGTTCAAAGTGGACTCTCACTCAGCCTGCCCTGGCGCAGGCCCTTTTTGAACTGGCGGCTTTCGCCCAGTTGCGCGGCTGGTGCGCGGAGGAACTCCTGACCCGGGAAATCAAAAAACAGGAGCGGCAACTGCGCCGGAAAGAAAGCCGGGTGAAATAAAAACCGGGCGTCGCTTACGCGCCGCCCGGTCGGTCGGCACACCGATGGTTAAATCGTGTCCTTGAGGATGGTGAGGAACTGTTTCATGGCGGGCGACAGCACCTTGTTCTTTTTGTAAATGGCGGCGAGCGGCCGGAAGAATTCACCGTCCTCGATCACCACGGCGGCCAGGGTGTTCTTGGTGACCTCCTGCGTGACCGTGCCGATGGGCACAATCGAGATCCCCGCATCGATCTCCACGGCGCGCTTCACGGTTTCGACGTTGTCAAATTCCATGACGTGCTTCACCTCGACGCCGTATTCCCGGAGGATTTTGTCGAGCGCCTTGCGGGTCGGGATGTCGGGTTCAAAACCGATGACTTTCTGGTCGGCGAGCTGCTTGAGCTTGATGCTCTTTTGCTTGGCGAAGGGATGGTGGGGATGGCAGATAAACACCAGGGGCTCTTTCCGCAGCGGAATGATCTCCAGCTTGGTATCCTTGGCCGGATAGGCTACCAGCCCCAGATCCACGACGTTGCTGTAAACGTCTTCGTAAACTTCATTCGCGCGGCGGTACTCCACGTGGATGTTCACCGTCGGGTAGTTCTTCATGAACTTCTTGACGTACGGCGGCAGGTCGTGAAGCCCGATGGAATAGATGGTTGAAACCCGGATGGTGCCGGAGATGATATCCTTCAATTCCTGGAGTTTGCTGTGCAGCGATTCGTAGGTCTGAATGATCTGCTTGCTGTAATCATAGAGCACCTGGCCTTCGCGCGTGAGGCGGAATTTTTTCTTGCTCCGCTCAATCAGTAGCGACTTGAAGATGCGTTCCAGCGAACTGATCTGCTGGCTGACGGCGGACTGGGTGACACTGTTAATCTGCGCCGCCTTGGTGAAGCTTTCGGTTTCGGCCAGGTCGCAGAAGACTTTGAGGCTTTCAATTTGCATAAGAAGAATTAACCAAAACTTCAAGCATTAGTCAACTGCCTTTCCCGCCAGCAGCGCCGCCTTCACCTTCAGCAGCAGTTCCGTGCTGGTGAACGGTTTTTGCAGGTATCCCACGCCGTGCTTCTTGTCTTCGGCCATCACATACCCGCTGGTCGGCATCACCGGCAGCTCGGGATACAGTTGCCGGATGCGCTCGGCCAGTTCGCGTCCGCCCATGCCCGGCATCACCAGGTCGGTGATGACCAGATCCACTTTGGTTTCCGGCTGACTCAATACATTCAACGCCTTCTGCCCGTTGCTCGCCGTCAATACCTTGTACCCAAAATCCGATAAAATGGTTTCCGCCATCGTCAGCACCAGGTTTTCATCATCCACCACCAGCACGGTTCCCGAACCGCGCATTTCCTTGCCCTCGCTGACCGTTTCGCGGACCAGGCTCTTGTCCGCCGGCAGGTAGACCCGCGCCGACGTGCCCTGGCCCGGCTGGCTCGAAATGGCCACCCCGCCGCCGTGGTTGGTGATGATGCCATAGACCAGCGCCAGCCCCAGCCCGCGATGCGGCGCACGTTTGGTGGTGAAAAACGGCTCGAAGATGCGCGGCAGCGACTCCGCGTCAATCCCCGACCCGCTGTCCGAAATTTCCACGCACGCATACGTCCCCGCCGCCAGCCGGACATTGCGGTCCTGCGTCGCCTCGGTCAGTTCCACGTTCCGCGTGTGCACGGCAATCTGGCCCGTG
>CAIQEI010000175.1 GCA_903870815.1 uncultured Verrucomicrobia subdivision 3 bacterium | reverse complement strand
TCTTCTCGACGATCGACGGGGTGATCGGCTCGACGTAGGTCGCGTCCGCCACGTCCGGATCGGTCATGATGGTGGCCGGGTTGGAGTTGATGAGGACGACGCGGTAGCCTTCCTCGCGGAGGGCTTTGCACGCCTGCGTGCCGGAATAATCGAACTCGCACGCCTGGCCGATAATGATCGGGCCGGCGCCGATGATGAGGACGCTGTGGATGTCGGTGCGCTTGGGCATAATCGAAACGGGAAGATGAAACACGAATCGTGGACCGATTAAAAGGCAAAAGCCGAATTCCTTGCTTGAGAAAATCCGCCGGTACCGGCCAGAATCAAACATGGCCGAAGAGCGCTGGGAAAAAATCACGGGCTGGAAGCTGACGGGATTCGGTCTCGGGCTGGCGGCCTTCCTGGGGTTGCTGCTGGCCAGCGAGCCGGGTTTCGTCTTTGGCCTGGATCACGCAAACCTGCTGTTTCACGAAGCAGGTCATCCCATCGTGGGCCTGTTCAACAACCGCTTGGAAACTTACGGCGGCACCCTGGGGCAACTGACCTTTCCGGTTTTATTGGCCATTTCCTTCTGGCGCCAGGGCCGGGTATTGGGCTTGGCGGCGGCGGGCATCTGGTTTTTTGAGAACTGGCTGAACATCGCGCGCTACATGGCCGACGCGCGGGCGCTGGAATTGCCGCTGGTCGGCGGCGGCGACCACGACTGGAACACGATTTTCACGCGCTGGCACGTGTTGTCCTATGACACGGACATCGCCGGCACATTGAGATGCCTTGCCTGGGCCGGAATGGCTACGATGGTCGGGTGGGTGGGCTGGCGCTGTTGGCGCGACCGCCAACGGCCCGACAATACCGAATCGTTTTGATTATCGCAGGTGGAAATCTCTTCCGCTGCGGTCCGGCATCGCGCCGGCCATGCGTTGACGTTCAGCGGCAAACGGCTCCGGGCCGAGTGCTCATCTTTGTCGATGGTGGCCGCAGGGGTTTCATTCCTTGATTCGGGCGGCGACCGTTCATAGCATCAGGTTATGAATGCCAAAGGATTTTTTTCTTCCGGGGCCATCCACCTTTCCAACCGGCGATTCCTGCCGGCCGTGTTGTTGGCCCTGTTCTGCGCGCTGTTGACCGGCTGTCCCCATAACGATTACACAGTGGAATTGAAGCCCGACGCCAATGGCGTCGAACGCACGCTGACTTTTTACCAGGCGGATGGGAGCAATTCCAACGGCGTGCCGAACTACCAAACCTTTGCGACCAATGAACTGGCTGCCATCACCCGCGTTTATCCCGCGGGGGCGGTTATGCCGGATGGCCTGCGGTATGTTGCCACCGGTGAATTTTCCGGCGCGCTGCCGGCCGATGTCGGCGGCAGCGGTTCCTACACGAACTTCGCGACCAGCCTCGGCGAGGCCGGGTTTTATCTGGAACGGTTTCGCGGCAACGACGATCCGGCCGGTCGGACGGAAAAGTCATTCCGCGCGGCGGACCAGATCACCGACCTGATCATCGGCTGGACGCAACCCGAGTTCGGCCGCGAGCGCGGCTACCCCAAGCTGCGCCAGTTTCTGGATGATGATTTCCGGCGCGACCTCAAGAACGCCGGGCTTTATTTCTGGGTCGGGCAAATCAGCGCCTTGTCCAATACCAACGCCCAGGAAGAATTCTCCGCCCGGCTTGGGCAGTATCTCCATGAGCGCGGTTACGTGAAGCTTTCGGACGTGCCGGAGATTTCGCGGATCGCCACCAGTGACGGGACCAATGCCGCGGTACCGTTGCTGCATTTGATCCAGCGGCTGGCGATGGAAAAAATGGGCCAGCCGGCGTCGGACCCGCCGCCCAAATCGCTGGCGGTGCTGGCCGATCCCGCAGCGCTGGAGCAATCCTGGACCCAATACCTGGCCGGAACCGATCTCTATCGCGACAAGATCAAGGAATGGGAAATGAAAACGAACACGGAGCCCAGCCTGAAAAAGCCGGCCCCGGATGAATTAGCGGGCGATTTGCTGGACAATCTGCTGACGCCATTCAAGTTATTCGCCGGCCGGGCGGATCATCTCACCGTCAAGCTGGCGCTCGGCCACCCTCCAAACCATACCAACGGCCGGTGGCAGGACGGTCAGGTTGTCTGGGAGGCGACCCTGGATGAAACCCGCCCCTTGCCGGTGCTATGCTATGCCAGTTGGAGCGATCCTCAGGTCGAATTCCAAACGTCCCATTTCGGACAGGTCATTCTCGACGGCGACGAACTGACGGAATATTGCCTCTGGCGGAACACCCTGAACGCAAAACAAGCCGGTGAGTGGGAAACGATTTTGGCCGGGCTCCACACCGGCCAGAAATTCAGGGATCACCTCGAAACTTTCCGGCGCAGCCTTCAATCGGCTGGCGGGCAGGATTCACAAAACCCGACGCCAGCACCGTCACCAGGGACAAACTCTGCCTCAAAGTAACAGGAATTGATTGGTGGAGTTGGGGCGGAACCCCATTTCTTGTAACTCGAATCCTTCGCCACCCGGCCCTGCGGGGTGCAGTTCAGGTGGTTTTCCATGATGAGATTACGGCCACGGCGGAGGTGATGCGGCCGTCGTGGCGCACCTGCGCGTATTCGCGCACGCGGTGGTCATTTATCTATTCATTGCAGCGGGGTTCGCGGATCCCGGATAAACTGAGTATGGCCGTCGAGGAAAACCCGGCACCGTCCGCCGGCGTGGATGGTGCGGCCTTTTAGTGAGGGATCAACGGAGGGAATGGTGTTGGGATAATAAGGATCAACGACAAGTTCGACATCCGTCGGGCCATTGATGGGGCCAAGTGTGGCATCGGTCCGGCTGGCCGTTATCAGGTCGGACACGGCTTGGGTTTGCGACTTCCCCCAGAAATCCTCCTGGCCCACCGGATTATCATTGCGGTCAAACCGCCAGGCCCAGTAACGGCATAACGGCCCATTGATGTCCATGGAGGTTGCCTGAACGGATTGGATGGCATTGCCGACGGGCGACGTCACCGCAGCCGGACACGACCAAACGTTGAAGTTAGGGCAGTAATTCGAAAAATTCGTGGCCGCCCAGCCGGCACGCGGATCGGAGGGGTTTGGTGTGGATGGCCCTGACGGCCAAATCGCATTGGGCCATGGATGATAGCCGCCGGGCAGGCTGGACTTCAAATCGCGCCGGTCGGGAAAATAATCGCCCTGATCGTTGAGATACATTTCAAATACCAGTCCGATTTCTTTCAGGTTGGAAAGACAGACCGCCTGCTGGCCCTTTTGCTTGGCGCGGGCGAGCGCAGGCAGCAGCAACGCGGCGATAATCGCAATGATGGCGATGACGACAAGCAGCTCAATCAGCGTGAAGGCCGCCGAAATCCGGCGGCCGCGCGGCGGCGCGGGGAGCCGGTTCATGGTTGGAGCACCCGGTAAAACCGATAGAGGTAGTTGGTGGCTTTGACATCGATCAAATTGAACAGATTGGCGGGCGCGGTGTTGGTGCTGAGGGACGTCCAGACCGAGAAATTGGTCGTGGCCTGGAGCACATAGTTGCTGCCGGCTATGCCGGCAAAGCCCAGTTGGAACACGTGGTTGACGAATCCTTGCGAAGTGAAATACAAGGGTTGCACTAGAAAGAAAGCGCTGGCGGCAACGCTGTTGTTGTAATTGGTTTCAAAGGCATTCACCGAAACGGTGGCGTTGCTGAACAGGATGAACGCGCCGGCATAGCGGAACGAATTGGTGGTGGGCAGCGAGCCATCGAGGCTGTAGTACAGCGCGGCGTTGGTATCGGGTGGCGTCAGTGTGACATTGACCGAACGGGTGAAACTGCCGCCGGCAGGCGTGATGGTGGGCGGGGCCAGCGCGGGCGTGCCGGGCAGGCTGTTGATCCAGGCGGTGATCAGCGCGACGGCGTTGGTGTCAATCAGATTGCGGAAGTCCGGCATCTGAATGCTCTGGTCGAGCGTGTTGATCCGGGACAACAGCACGGAACGCCAGATGTCCTTTGACTTTACGATGCACGCATTATCCGATGTATCCAGCGGGAAGGCCGCCGGATAATTGGTGATATCCTGCTGCGCCAGCGGCGTGTCGTAGCGCGCGTCCCACGTGGGTCCCTGCCCCCCGGGCTGGTGGCACTGCTCGCAATTCACGTCGAGATAAGAGCGCACCCGCTCCTGCGGGGCAGCGCTTAAATTTGTCATGGCCGACAGCTTGGAGTAAGTGCCGATGGCCGACTCGTTGATGGCCGGGTAGAATAATCCCAGCCGGTTCAGCGTCCGCAACTGGTTGTCGGTGACGCCCGATGCGGGATAGGTCAGACTGCCGTTGAGCTGCCGCGCGTTGACGCCCAGCACATTGATCCCGGCGTTATTATTGGCCACCGGCGTATTGTGGCATTCCTGGCAATCGGAGGGACCCGGATAATACCAGGTCTGCGTCCGCACGCCGGTCGCGTTGGTGATCAATATGTTTTCCGACAGACTGCTCGCGAGCAGATCGGCGTCGCTGTTGTCCGGCCGCCATTTATAGGTCACGCCATACACCGAGCCGTTGATATCCCGCACGAGCAGCTCCGTTTCGAGCCGGCGCAACGGAACCGTCGCGTTGGTTTCGTTGACGGCCAGATCAAAGTTTTTCACAAAAACCGATCCCGCCGGGAACGTCCAGGTGTTTGTCGGCTGAAATTGGATCTGCTCGCCGGCGGTGATGGGGCCGCCGTTGTTCGGCACCGCCATGAACCAGCTGCTGAGCGCGTTGTCTTTCCACTGCGGGGCGTTCGGTGCGTAGGGAATCAAGCCGGCGGCCGGCGTGCGATTGGTGGTGTTGCTGAACGCGCCGGTGCCCGAGAGCACGGCCGGCAGCGCGCCGCCGATGGTCGTGGGGAGGTTGAGGAACGCGTTGACCGTGGCGTTGCTCGTCAAGCCGTAGGCCAGCGCGCTGCCATTGGTCACATTGATGCTGACCGGTGCCGAGGTGCTGCTCAAACCGCTGCCGTCGGTAGCGACGGCCGTCAACGAATAATTGCCCGCGCCCAGACCGGTGGTAGTCAGGGCATAAGGCACGTTACTGACGCTGCCCAAAAACGTGGTCCCGGCATAGAAGGCAACTGAATTGAGGGGGTTGTATTGTGCCGCCGCATTGGCAATGACGGTCACGCTGGCGCTGGCCGAATAGCCCGCGCCGTTGACCGGAGCGGACAATACGACTGAAGGCGGGGGATTGGTCACCGGATAGAGCTGCGTTTGGGGAATGATAGTCATCGGTCCGGTGGAAGGACTGCTCCAGAAGAGTTGCGCCTGGGCGCCGCCGGTGTCTTGGTAGTAATCCATTTGGATGTTGTAGCGTTGCTGGGCTACCAACGTGATCGTTCCGCTCCAGGTGGTCGGGCCTTGATCCGCCCATTCGTTGACGAGCATCTGCCCGTTTACCCACAGCCGAACTCCGTCATCCGTGGTCGTGGAGAAAGTGTAAGTGTCGCTGAATTGAGGCACCACCGTTCCGGTCCACCGGACCGCATAAACCGTGGGGCCAACAATAGTCGCCGGCGGCGTGGTGCTCCAGTTGAAGTTCACCGTGGCATCGGTGCGCGTCAGCGTGGGCGGCGAATTGAACCCGGGCGTCACGAACGCCGCGCTGGTGGTATTAGCCCAATACTGGCCCAACAAACCGGCGCCATTGCCGATGACCGAACTGTTGAGAAAGCTCGCGCTGGTGGTGCCGCTGGCCACGGCCCCCACCTTGAACGCCCCGGCAATGACCGAGGCCGAGTTAGTCAGGACAAACGGCCCGGAGTAAAATATGGAATTGGTCGTCGGGGTGGTGCCATCCAGCGTGTAGTAAATCGCCGCGCCAGCCGTGGTATCCGTAAGGCTTACGGTCACCGAATTGGTGTACACGCCGCCGTTGGGACTGATGACGGGCGCATTCACGAACGAAGTCGCCAGCCCGTAGACGGTCAATGCATACTGCGCCCCGACATAGACCTTGCCGTTGGCAATTGTGGGAGTGGTAAATTTGACGGCGCTGCCAGCCGAATCTCGCGTCGAATTTTGGTCGCTGGCGTAAAGCTTCTGCGTGAGATTGGTTGCATTGTAGGCCCGCAACACACAGGGCGTGGCCGGGCTTTGCCCGCCGGTATTGTAGATGACCCAGGCAATTCCGTTGTTGGTGCCATGGGCCGAAATGGAGACGGTGGCTCCGCCCTTGTTGTCAAACGTATCGGGCGTTTCCACGGGGGTCGTTTTGAATATACCATTGGTAATCGTGTAGGCGCCGATTCGGGAGTTCGAATCGATGGTATAGAGTGCGTTGTTGAAAAAAGCCGGGGCCGTGTCCCGGTCGCCACCGGGGCCGCCATTGAACTGCTGCACGATCAAGTCATTGCCATTGATGCCATTAAAACGGCCCATGTTGTCCCGGTCGACCACATAGATTGGCGCGGTCTTGCCCCCGCCCACGACCAGATGCGGATGCGCCGCGCTGCCGGCCGAATCCGGCAAAATCAGCGGCGCAGCCGAACCGAGATCCTGATCCGCCCCACTTAAGGCAACGGCGTTGGACGGCGCGAAATAATCCACCAGGTTAATGCCATTGGTAGTGGCCAGCTTCAGCAGGCTCATGGCATAGTCACTCGCCTTGGAGAGCGTGGTGCCGCCATCGAACGTCCCATTGCCGGTCTGAAAATACATGTTGCCCTGCGCATCCACGGACGGACCGCCGCCGCCGTCCCAAAAGCCGCCCTCCGTGCCGTTGGGCGTGGCATTATAGGCGCCCACTTGCTGCGCCACATTGGTGGCGTTATAGCCAAAAAACCAGCCGTGGTAAGGCGTGTTGTCGCCATGCGACGCAAAGGACATATAAACCACGCCATTCAGCAGCGTGAGCGCCGGCCGGCTGTGTTCGCGCAGCGGATTCCACAACACGTGCGGCGGCGTCTGGCCATCATTGTCGCCGCTCCCGGATCCGAGATAATTGGTGCAGGTGATAATGCCGGGGCTATTATAGTTGGTTCGTTCCAGTCCGGTCGCAATGTCGAGCGCGTGCAACCGATGCACATAAACCGGGCCCGGCTCCTTGGTTTTAACTTCGAAGTAAATCGTCCCGGTGACCGGATCAATGACCGGCGTGCTCGTGATGCCCACCTCCGGCGTGATGTCGGTGGTGCCCACGTCGCCGTTGGGAACAGTGGTAACGCCGGCGCCCACGTTGATGAAGCTGGTCTGCCAGAGGGGCAGCGCGTTTAAGCCCGAGTTGTCGTCCGCGTCAAAGGCATACACGCTGTTATGTTCCGTGGCGACAAACACCACATTGTGCGTTCCTTTGCCGGGGATATTAACGTTGGTCATGACCAGGGGCTGCGCATACACAAAGCCGTCCACCGTATAATTGAATAATCTGCCAAAACTGTTCGTGTTCACATTGGCCGGCGTCAACGAGGATTCATTGGTATTCACCCCCATCCGGGTGTTGTCATTGTGATAAGTCAACACGGGGACGAAGTTGGACGCCGGATTAGTGGGTGCGGTGGTGAAGGTCAGTGAAGGCGTGGCCCATGCCGCCCCCTGCGCGTTGGTGGCCTCGGCGGTGAAATAGTAAACGGTGTTCGACGACAGCCCGCTGATGTTCTGGGAAAACGAACCACTCTGCACCCCAATCGGGAGGTTGTGGCTCCAGCTTCCGGAAGTCGTGCCGCCATCCGTCGGCCCGTAGTAAAGAATGACACCGGTCGTTGCCCCGCCGGTGGATAGCACCTGACCGGCCAGGGTTGCCGCCGTGGATTGAATGCCCGTGGCGGGCAGGTTCGTCACCGCCGGCAGCGCAAACGCAGTTGACCCGCTAAGTGAACCGATGACGGCATAGACGGCAGCCACACCACTTACAAAAAAAACCCGCAGCCAGCCGCATTGCCGCCGCGTTAGAATCTTGTACCTGGAGTTGGGAATATCCTTGCAGATGTCTTTAATAGACATTTCCAATAATTATGACACGGCTTGGCATCGAGCGCAAAGCCATAAAGCGGCCGTTTGTCTCACAGCAACGATCCGACGCGGGCCGGGCAGGTTTTAATTGCTTTGCGGAATTCGGCCAAAATGTTAAAAAATTATATGTCGTGCGCCATTTTATTTCGGGTCTGGCCGCCCCATTCCGGCCGGTTGCCGGCGCTAAAACTGTTGCCGCTGTTACCATTGGTTCTCCTCGTCGTTCTGCCCGGATGCGCCACCCGAAGCGCCGTGACCCCGGCCGGAGTAGTCCTCCCGGTCAACAGCGCCGCCGCTCCGACTGGCCATGATTCTGCCGCCAGCGCCGCCGTGCGCGCCGAGCAAATCAGGATGGATTGCATCCAAGGCCGCCGGCTCATCTGCGGCAAGGTGCTCCAGATTTCTCCCGGCGGACTCGTGGTGGACAGCGGCTACACCGATCTGCTGCGAGCGCCGCTGGTTCAATCCTGGGTCGTGCCCGGCAGCGTTACCGCCAGCCGCCCGGCCGGCGTTTTGGAACTCAATGAGCCGGGAACCCCCGGTATCGGCCTGGTTTTTCTCACGGACCTTCCCAAACGGCCGAAGGTTAAAATTTATGATTACGTGGTGATGATGGGTTATCCCGCCGGGCAATATGTTTATACCCCCGCACCCCGGGTGGAAAAAACGGTGCGCAAATTTTCCTGCGGGCTGGATACCGCGGTGCGGTTGAATCTGCAGGTGGAGCAAAATCTGAAATCGAAATAAATATAAGATCATGAATACAAATTTTCTGCGGCTGGCCGGGGCGGCTTTTTTAAGTGGAATCGTCCTAGCCTGGGCGGTTCCGGCTAACAGCCAAACCAATGGTGGCTACCAGATTTTCGTCTCCAACGAAAAAACCGGCGACCTCACCGTCCTCCGCAGCGGCGATTATAAGGTCGTGGCCACCATCCCGGTCGGTAAACGACCGCGCGGCCTCCACGCCAGCCCGGACGGCCGGACGGTTTATGTCGCCTTGAGCGGCACGCCCATCGAAGCCCCGCCCAAACTCGACGCCAACGGCAATCCCATCTTTGAAAAAGGCCATGACGGGGACGACGATAAAGTGATATCGGACAAGGCCGCCGACGGCATCGGTTTCGTGGACGTCGCGCAAAAAAAATTCCTGCGCAAAATCCCCGCCGGCTCCGACCCGGAACAATTCAGCCTCAGTCCGGACGGAAAGCGGATTTATATTTCTAATGAAGACGTCGGCGCGGCGACGGTGTTGGATGCGATCACCGGAAAAATTGTGACGTTCATACCGGTCAGCCGCGAACCCGAAGGCTCCGGCGCGAGTCCGGATGGAAAATTCTTCTACATCACCTGCGAAACCGCCGGCGAGGTGTTTGCCATCGACGCCCTAAGTTTCAAAGTCATCGGCCACATCGTGGTGCATCCGCGCCCGCGCAGCGTGGCGTTTTTGCCGGACGGGTCGCGGGCGTTCGTGCCGTCGGAATCGGTCGGCGAGCTGAACGTGATCGATACGGCCAGCCAGACGCTGTTGAAAGTGATCACGCTGCCGCTCCATTCACGGCCGCAGTGCGTCATCGTCTCGCCAGACGGGAAAAAAATCTATGTCAGCACCGGCCGCGGCGGCACGGTCTGCGTGGTGGATGCGGATACTTATGCCGTGCTGGATGTCATCCCGGTCGGGAAGCGTCCCTGGGGCATCGCCCTTTCGCCGGACGGAAAATTCTTGTTTGCTGCCAACGGCCCGTCCGACGATGTCTCGGTGGTCGATCTCGCGACCGACAAGGAGATCGCCCGGGTCAAGTCGCCCGGCAGTCCGTGGGGCGTCGTTGCCGTGCCCAATCCGGACTGAATGTGGCGGCGATGATATTTTGTTACCGTGTCCCTGAAGTGTCCAGACGGCGGACGGTATGGTTTCACCTTGATCGAATTGCTGGTGGTTATCACGATCATCGCGCTGCTGGCGGCGTTGTTATTGCCGGCGCTGGCTCGCGCCCAAGCGAAGGGACAGCAGGCCGCCTGCCTCAACAATACGCGTCAGCTGGCGCTCGCGGTTTTCATGTATGCGGGTGACAACGGCGACATCCTGTTGCCGGTGGCCTACACTGATGCCAATGGTAATGACATCGGCTGGCCATCCCTGCTGGATCCCTACCTGAAAAATCCCAGGATCCATCTGTGCCCAACCGACCTGGTTTCCACCAACAACTCCTATGGTCTGAATGAACTGGGGTTTGTGGACCTCACCGATCCCGGAGTCACCACGCCCAATCGGCTGACGGGTTTCCACACGCCCACCGCCACGGTGATGCTGGGCGACATCGGCACGGAAGCTGATTTCAAGACGCTGCGGCCTGACACCTTGAAAATGATCGCGCCGGGTTCCGTCATCAATGACAGCGGCGACGCCCGGCCGGCCGCGCGCCACAGTGATCGTTGTGATTTGGGATTGATGGATGGCCACGCCGAGCCGTTGCCATTAAAGCAGTTCTATCTCAACCAAACCCCAATCAACCTCTGGTTTACGCCGTGATCTTCAACTCCCGGATGGGCGGCCGATGAGGAAAATCTCCTGGGCGGGGATGCTTTTGGTGTAGCCTGGCTTGAAGGCGCGCGCCCGCAAAATCGTCGGCCCGGTCAGTGGCACCGGCTTTTGGTAAAGCAGATCCGAACGCGTCGGCACGGTGCCATCCACGGTGTAGCGGATGGTCGCGCCCGGTTCGCTTTTCAAGATGACCCTTACCGGCCGGTCATAATTTCCGCCGCGCGGCGAGATTTGCGGCGGCGGCAGCACCGGCGGACCAGGCAGGCTTTCAATCCATTGCCGCAGCAAAGTCACGCCGGGTTGATCAATCAGGTTGCGCGCCAGCGGCGGCATCTGGAACGCCTCGGTCGTGTCAACCCGCATGAAGAGGATGGAGCGCCAGATGTCGTTCGGGGCGATGACCCGCGCGCCGTCAATCCGCTCATCAATCAACACCGGTCCGTCCACCAGGCCCTGCTTCGCCAGGGGCGTGTCGTAGCGCGCATCAAAATACGCAACGGTTCCTTTCGGACGATGGCAGTTGGCGCAGTTGGCATCGAGATAGGAGCGGACGCGGTCCTCCAGGCTGCGCGCCGGGTCATCCAGCCGGGCCAGCTTGGGAAAATCCTTCCAATCCGCCTCGTCTAGATTGGTGTCGAACAATCCGAGATGATTCCACGTGCGCAATTCGTTGTCGGTGACGTCCGAGGGATACGCCAGTTCGCGGTTCAACTGGCGCGTGTTCACATCCAGCACATTGCCCGCCAGCGGGGTGTGACAGGTGAGGCAGTCCTTTCGGCTCGGATAATACCACGACTGTGTCCGCACGCCGGTTGTGGTCTGGATAGGGATGAATTCGGTCAGATTGGTGGCCAGAAGATCCGCGTCGCGGTTGTCCGCGCGCCATTTGTAGGTAACGCCATATACTCCGCCATCCGCATCGCAGACCAGCAGCCGGGTTTCGAGCCGGCGGAGTGAGTGCGGCTCCAGTTCATTCGTCGCCAGCGCGAACGATTTTACGAACACCGTCCCGCGCGGAAACGTCCAGTCGCCGGCCGGTGAGAATTTCACCTTCTGCCCGGCCGGCACGGAAACCCAGCGGTATTTTTCCGCGCCATCGGACCAGAAGGGAACGACGAGGTCGTAGGGAATCAGCGCGTCGGCGGGCACGGCTTGCGGTGTGTCCTTGAACACGCCGGTCTGCGAAAGCAATGGCGGAAACTTCCCATCGGCGCGGACGGGCATTTGCAGGTAAGCCGGACTTGGCACCCGCGACTCCAATCCATACGCAGGAGGAACCGCCGTCGCCGCCGCCGGGGAAAATGGCAGTCCGCCAATTATCACCAACCCCGCCGCAAGGACGCGGCAGAGACAAAATAATCCGGGGCGATACGTAAAGGTCATTTCACATCAACCAATGGCGCCGGAAAATCGGGACTTTCCGCATCCTGGATCACAAGAGTCCGGCTTGTTTTCCCCCGGCGGCCGGCAATCCCAGCTTTTTGTAACTCGACTCCGTCGCAACCCGGCCTTGCGGGGTGCGGTTCAGGTAACCTTCCATGATGAGATACGGCTCATAGACTTCCTCAATCGTGTCCGGCTCCTCGCCGACGGCCACAGCGAGCGAATTCACGCCGACCGGGCCACCGCCGAATTTTACGATGACGGCTTCGAGAATGCGCTTGTCCATCTCGTCCAGGCCGTTCTCGTCAATCTCGAGCATCGCCAGCGCCTGGTCGGCCACGGCGGCGGTGATGCGGCCGTCGTGGCGCACCTGGGCGTAATCGCGCACGCGGCGGAGCAGGTTGTTCACGATGCGCGGCGTGCCGCGGCTGCGCCGGGCGATTTCGTGCGCCCCCTCCGGCTCGATTTCCACGTTGAGCAGATTGGCCGAGCGGATGACGATTTTATCCAGGTCCGCCACGCCATAATAATCCAGCCGCTCGCGCAGCCCGAACCGGGTGAGCAGCGGCGCGGTGAGCAGCCCGCTGCGCGTCGTCGCGCCAATCAGGGTGAAGCGCGGCAGGTTCAGCCGAACGCTGCGGGCGTTCGGCCCCTGATCGATGATGATGTCCAGCTTGAAATCCTCCATCGCGGGATAGAGATATTCCTCGATGGTTTTTTGCAGGCGATGGATTTCATCAATGAACAGCACGTCGCCTTCTTCCAGGTTCGTGAGCAGGCCGGCGAGGTCGCTGGCTTTCTCGATGGTCGGGCCGCTGGTGGCCTTGACGCTCGCGCCCATCGCCTTGGCGAGGATATTGGCGATGGTGGTTTTGCCGAGGCCGGGCGGGCCGGACAGGAGGATGTGATCGAGCGATTCGCCCCGTTGTTTCGCCGCGGTGACGGCAATCTCCAGCCGCTCCTTCACCTTGGGCTGGCCCGTGAAATCGGAAAAGAGCGACGGCCGCAGCGTCATTTCAAGCGCCGCGTCGGGTTTGTTCAGGCTGGCCACCGGTCGATCGGACATGCGGGAAAGCTTGCGGCAGGCGGCGCGCAGCGGCAAGCGCGATTCCGTTCCGGTCATCTGAATTCTTACTTCCGATTATGAAAATTTATACTGGCCATTCAAATTCGCTTGCGGCAATCTTTCGCCCCTATGCCAAAGCGAATTCTGCTGCTGACTGCCATGCTCTTGTCTTCGACCGGCGCCTTTGCCGCCGACGCGACCTTCCATTCCGGGGATGCGGATATCAAGCTGCCCGCGCTTGATCAGGTCTCCTTTCTTAACGGCGCGGTGACCAGCAAGGAGATACTCCTGTTCGGCCTGTTCGTCTGCGCCGTCGGGGCGATTTTCGGGATCATGGAGTACGTCCGCACCCGCGCCCTGCCGGTGCACCGCTCCATGGCCGAGGTTTCGCACATCATCTGGGAGACCTGCAAGACGTATCTGCTGCAGCAGGGGAAATTTCTCGCCGCCATCTGGGCGCTCATCGCGGTGTGCATGGTTTATTATTTCTCCGGGCTGCAGGGCAAGCCGTTCAATGAGGTGCTGGTGATTCTCGCCTGCTCCATCTTCGGCATTCTCGGCAGCTACGGCGTGGCGTGGTTTGGCATCCGCATCAACACGACCGCGAATTCGCGCACCTCGTTCGCCGCCCTGAAAGGCAACCCGCTGCAAACTCTTTTCATCCCGCTGCAGGCCGGCATGAGCATCGGCCTGCTGCTCATCTGCGTGGAGCTCGCCTGCATGATCGCCATCCTCAAGTTCATCCCCAAGGATCTGGCCGGACCGTGCTTCATCGGCTTTGCCATCGGCGAATCGCTCGGCGCCTCGGCGCTGCGCATCGGCGGCGGCATCTTCACCAAGATCGCCGACATCGGCAGTGACCTGATGAAAATCGTCTTCAACCTGCCGGAAGATGATCCGAAGAATCCCGGCGTCATCGCCGACTGCACCGGCGACAACGCCGGCGACTCCGTCGGACCGACGGCGGACGGCTTTGAAACCTACGGCGTGACCGGCGTGGCCCTCATCGCGTTCCTGGCGCTGGCGCTGGAATTGTCGCCGGACCTGTGCGGCAAGCTCATCATCTGGATGTTCGCCATCCAGGCGCTGATGGTGCTGACCTCGCTCGGCTCGTTCTATTTCAACATGTCCGTCGCCAAATTCCGTTACGGCGGCAAAAAGAATTTCAACTGGGAGGCGCCGCTCACCGACCTGGTCTGGATCACCAGCATCTTTTCCATCCTCGTCTGCTTTGGCGCGAGCAAGCTGCTGTTGGGCGACTTCTCGATCACCGACAACACCACCCACGTCGTCACTCCCCTGCCGAATCTCTGGTGGATCCTCTCGGCCATCATCGGCTGCGGCACCATCGCCGGCGCGCTCATCATGGAGTTCACCAAAATCTTCGTCAGCACCAAGTCGCGGCACGTCCAGGAGGTCACCAATGCCTCCGATCACGGCGGGGCGTCGCTCAACGTCCTCTCCGGCTTTGTCTGCGGCAACTTCTCCGCGTTCTGGATGGGCCTCGTCATCCTCGGCCTGATGTTCGTCGCCTTCCTGTTCTCTGAAAACGCCGACTTCGTCGCCCTCATCCCCGGCGAGTTCCAGTTCGCCGCGCCGATCTTCGCGTTCGGCCTCGTGGCTTTCGGCCTGCTCGCGATGGCGCCGGTGACCATCGCCGTGGACAGCTTCGGCCCGGTCACGGACAACGCGCAGTCCGTCTTTGAATTGAGCCGCATCGAGTCCCAGCCCAACATCAGCGCGGAGATTGAAAAAGATTTCGGCTTCAAGCCCGACTTCGCCAACGCCAAGCACGAACTCGAGAAGGGTGACGGCGCGGGCAACACCTTCAAGGCCACCGCCAAGCCGGTGCTGATCGGGACCGCCGTGGTCGGCTCCACCACGATGATTTTCGGCATCATCATGCTGCTCGACCACGCCTTCGGCAACGCCGTCGGCCGCCTGAGCCTCGTGCTGCCGCAGATCATCTTCGGCCTGCTCATGGGCGGATCGGTGATCTATTGGTTCACCGGCGCCAGCACGCAGGCCGTCGTCGCCGGCGCTTACAGCGCGGTGGTCTTCATCAAGAAAAACATCCAGCTGGACAAGGAAACCGCCTCCATCGAGGACAGCAAGCGCGTCGTCGCCATCTGCACCCGCTACGCGCAAAAAGGCCTCATCAACATCTTCATCGTGGTGTTCTGCTTCGCGCTCGGGCTGCCGTTCATCAACCCGTACTTCTTCATCGGCTACCTCATCGCCATCGCGTTTTTCGGGCTGTTCCAGGCCATCTTCATGGCGAACGCCGGCGGCGCCTGGGACAACGCCAAAAAGATCGTCGAAGTGGATTTGAAGATGAAAGGCACGCCGCTCCACGCCGCCACCGTCGTCGGCGACACCGTCGGCGATCCGTTCAAGGACACCTCATCCGTCGCGATGAATCCCATCATCAAGTTCACCACCCTTTTCGGCCTGCTGGCCGTGGAGATCGCCGTGGAACTGAAAAAGAAGAGCCCCGATTCGTATCTGTCGTACATCATCGGCGGCGTTTGTTTTTTCATCGCGCTGGTGTTTGTCTACCGCTCGTTCTATTGCATGCGGATTCCGGCCGAGCCGGCCGGGCAGTCCGCCGCGAAGTGACCGGAAAATTATCCTCGTAAAAATCCGGCGCGCGTCCAGATTGAATGCGTGTCCGTCATTGAGCGTTCCATCCACGTCGGCTGGTCATTGCGCGTTTTCTTCACTGAAGACGTCTTTTCCCCGGGGAACCCCGTGCTGCGGGACGCCCTCGCCGACGCCGGCCCCCGCAAGGCGCTCGTCGTCCTCGAGGATTCGCTCGCCCAGGCCTTGCCGGGTTTGGAGCACCAGATCGAAAACTATTTCTCGGTCCACGCGGAGCCGGTCCGCCTGGTCCGCCCGCCGCTGTTCTTTTGCGGCGGCGAACGCGCGAAAAATTCGCCGTCCCTGGTCACGGACCTGCACGCCCAGATTCAACGCCATCACCTTGACCGTCACTCGTATCTCATCGCCGTTGGCGGCGGCGCGCTGCTGGATGTCGCCGGGTTCGCCGCCGCCACCGCCCACCGCGGCGTCCGCCTCGTCCGCGTTCCGACGACGACGCTGAGCCAGGCGGACTCCGGGGTCGGTGTGAAAAACGGACTCAATGCCTTCGGCCAGAAAAATTTCATCGGCACCTTCACCCCGCCCTTCGCCGTCATCAACGATTTCTACCTGCTGGCAACTCTGGCACCGCGCGATAAACGGTCCGGCTACGTCGAGGCCGTGAAAGTTGCCTGCATCCGGGACTCAAAGTTTTTCGACGAGCTGGAGCGCAACGCTGAAAAGCTCGCCGGGTTCGAGCCGGATGCGATGAAGCAGCTCATCCGCCGCTGCGCCGAGCTGCACCTCGACCACATCGCTGCCGGCGGCGACCCATTTGAAAACGGCTCCGCGCGCCCGCTAGATTTCGGCCACTGGTCGGCGCACAAGCTGGAGCAGCTATCCAATTTTAAAATTTCCCACGGGGAGGCCGTCGCCGTCGGCATGGCGCTGGACGTGGTTTATTCCCGTGAAATCGGGCTGCTCAACCCGGCCGCCGCCGCGCGCATTTTGAATCTGCTCGAAAAGCTCGGCTTCAAGCTGTTCGCCGATGAACTGCTCAACGCCGACAATGCCAACCTGCCGACGTTGCTGTCCGGCCTCGAAGAATTCCGCGAACACCTCGGCGGCGAACTTTCCATCACCTTGCTTTCGGAAATTGGCCGGGGGGTGGAAGTCCACGAAATGGATCCGCGCGCCATCGCCACCGCTGTCGCGGAACTGCGTGCCCGCGCCGGAAAATGAGCCGGCTCGCCGTCATCAACGTCGTCGGCCTCACCGGGGCGCTCATCGGCGAGCACACGCCGCGCCTCGCGGAGTTCCGCCGGCGCGGCGCATTCGCTAACATTGCGCCCGCGTTTCCTGCGGTCACCTGCACCGCGCAATCGAATTATCTCACCGGCCAGACGCCGGCGCAGCACGGCATCGTCGGCAACGGCTGGTTCCACCGCGAACTCGCCGAAGTCCAATTCTGGAAACAATCCAACCGCATCGTCCACGGCCAAAAAATCTGGGACGCCCTGCGGGATAATTCCGCACGCCGAACGCCGCACGCCGCATTCGCAAATTTGTTCTGGTGGTTCAACATGTATTCGAGCGTGGACTTTGCCATCACGCCGCGCCCGATATACCGCGCCGATGGGGGCAAGATTTTCGACATCTATTCCTGGCCATATTCCATCCGCGAAGAAATCAAAAAGGACTTGGGTGAATTTCCCTTCTTTAGTTTTTGGGGCCCGGCGGCGGGAATTGATTCGCCGCAAGGCAAGGCCGATGCCGCCTCCCGCTGGATCGCCGAATCCGCCAAGTGGATTGAAAATAAATATTCACCCACGCTGAATCTGATCTACCTGCCGCATCTCGATTATAACCTCCAGCGATATGGACCGTTTGTTGTAGGAGACGAGGTGACGAGGCACTCTTCAAAAATCGGCAATCGGCAATCGGCAATCGGCAATCAGTCAGAGCCTCCTCACGTCGGCTGCTACGAGATCAATCCCGCCATCCACCGCGACTTGCGCGAGATTGATGCCATTGCCGGCAACTTGATTGATTTTTATGCCAAGCGTGGCGTGTCCGTGGTCTTGCTATCCGAATACGGCATCACGAACGTGGACACGCCGGTGCATCTCAACCGGATTTTCCGCGAACGCGGCTGGCTGACGGTGAAAGACGAGCTTGGTTTGGAAATTCTCGATGCCGGTGCGAGCAAAGTTTTTGCCGTAGCCGACCATCAGGTCGCGCACATTTATCTGAACGACGCGTCGTTGGAGAATTCCGTGCGCAAGGTATTGGAAACAACTTCCGGCGTGGAAAAGGTACTCGGCAGGGCGGAGAAGATTGCGGCGGGCATTGACCATCCGCGCGCCGGGGATTTGATTGCCGTGGCTCGGGAAAATGCGTGGTTTACTTATTATTACTGGCTCGACGACGCGCGCGCGCCGGACTTTGCGCGTACGGTGGACATCCATCGCAAGCCGGGTTACGACCCGGTGGAATTGTTTCTGGATCCGAAGATTCCGGCGGTAAAATTAAAGATCGCGTGGCGGCTGCTGCAAAAAAAGCTCGGCCTGCGGATGTTGATGGACGTGATCCCGCTCGACGCGACGCTGGTGAAAGGTTCGCATGGCCGGCGGCCGGCAGACAAAAAGGACTGGCCGGTCTTCATCACCAGCCAGCCGGAAATATTGAACGCGAAAGAAATTGAATCCACGGACGTTTTTCAAATCCTGCTGCGGCATTTTTCGTGATTGGGTTTGCAACGCCGGAGACGCGGGAGAAAGCAGCCCACAGCG
This sequence comes from uncultured Verrucomicrobia subdivision 3 bacterium, assembly GCA_903870815.1. Classification (GTDB taxonomy): domain Bacteria; phylum Verrucomicrobiota; class Verrucomicrobiia; order Limisphaerales; family UBA11358; genus UBA11358. The sequence continues at coordinate 2,075 of CAIQEI010000175.1, read as the reverse complement.
AAAGCTTTGGGAAAATCACCAGATGACCAAAGCCCCGGAAGGGGTGGAAGAATTTTCTGTCGCTCCTGCCGGAGCTTTGGATTTATGCGAACGGAAAACCACGGTTTCACCGTGGGCTACTATCAATCGCCGCTCCGCGGCTCAAAGCAAAACGTGCGGCGGGACAGCATTGCTCAACGAGCAAGTTGGTGTTTCTCCGACTTTGCCAATGTGATAAATGCCGCCCTGCTGGCACCCGGGAATTTTACCCGCACTGTTAAGTTTGATGTAAGGCGTCAGGTCGTCGGGGAAATGTATGGCATCGCCATTGGTTAGATTGTGTTCCAAGGCAAACTGGTTCGCGGCGGCATCAATTTGACGGAGGTTGTTGATACAGGCATTGGCTGGGCTGCCGTGTGAAGCGGTAAAGTTAGGTATCGCAAAAGCCGCGATTAAGGCAATGGTGCAAACTACCATAAGAACTGCCAGAAGCGATTCGAGAAGCGTATAGGCTGAACAGGTACTTTTATTCGTTTCTTTCATGCAAATAAATAAAACAACGCTCAACCAATTGCGTTGCAACCATGGATTCACCCGCCCATCTGCCCGCGCGTGACGCCGAGCTGGTTGAACAATTTTAGCTCGCGCCAGAGCTGCGTGCCGGAAATTTCACCACGCAGCAACTGCCGGTATTTCGTGATGGTACGGACGACGTCATCGGGATTTTCATTCAGAAATTCCACGCGGAAATTCCGGACGCCGAGCGCCAGCAGCCGTTCCACAAATTCCGCGCCCGTCTGCGCCTGCGAATTGAACACGGTGTTGCGGCAGCCGGCGTCCGCCTTGAGCGGATGCTCCGCGCCGACGCGGTCGCGCAGCCGCACGTCATGCACGTCGCACGGCCGCCCGCAGTCGCGATAGTCTTTGCCGCTGGAAAGAAACGCGCAGAACACGCAATGCTCCATGTGAAACATCGGCATGTGCTGGTGAATCGTGATCTCAAACCATTCCGGCGGCGCGGCGCGCAGCAGCGATTCGAGCTGCGAAAAATTCAGGTCGTAGCTCGCCGTCACGCGCTCCAGGCCGAACTGGTTTTTGAAATATTCCGCGGAAATCCGGTTGGCAATATTCAGCGAGTAATCGCCCACGCGCCGGTCGTTGACGAAAAACTTGAGGTGATCGTAATTGCGGACCAGGTAGCCGTCGGCGTTGCAGGAGCGGACCTGTTCAAGCGTCCATTCCTCGCCCATTTTGAAAATTCTTGGAGGCACAACCAAAATGGTAGGGCGCGTCACTCCGTGCGTGCCGTCGGCGGGCAGAGGACTGCCCGCCCTACCTTCGCACCCAAACGACGCGTGAAAAGTCGCCACGGCTTCGCGGTATTTTTTCGGGTCTTCAAATTCGCAATAAACCGTCTCCACGCCGCATTTCAGCGCGGCTTCGAGTTGAAGCAGATTGCGGACGAGAACAATTAAAGTAAGGCAGGCGTCTCGCCTGCCACCGCCGATGGAGTCGGCGGAAGTAGTAGATTCAATGCTTGCGCTGGTGCGCTCGATGGGCAGGCGAGACGCCTGCCCTACGTTTAGCGTCCACCGCTTTGGCTGTGCGCGGAGGTTTTCCAATTCAACGACGATTTCGCGGCGCAGGCGGTTCAATTCGCTGACGGGCAGCAGCACTGCGCCGGACAGAAAGTTTTTCAGTTCGCCGAGCCGGAATGGCGTGCCGCCGAGCCGGCCGAGCTGCTCGCGCAACTTTTCCTCCGTGAGCAGCAGCTTTTCGGCTTTTGCCAGCGGCATTGAGGATTCCACCTTTGCCACGCAGCCGGACTCATCGCGGGCCATTACCGTCAGCGGTTTTCCGGCGAGGCCGTGGACTTCAAGTTCAATGGGCCGTTGAAATTTTGGCGCGTCGCCCGCGAAACTCTGGCGCAAGCGCCGGTCGAGTTCGGGATCGTTCGTCTTCCAGATTTTGTCGCCGATGTGGACGCGCAGAAAATCCACGTTGCCGTAGCCGAAGCGCAGTTCGGTCAGTTGCTGGCCGGGGATCTTGAAACGCGGTTCCTGCATCTCGTAAATGCGGCCGCCCTCCTCTTTCTC
>CAIQEI010000174.1 GCA_903870815.1 uncultured Verrucomicrobia subdivision 3 bacterium | reverse complement strand
CATTGATCCTTGCAACTTGAGTCCAGTGTGCAGCATAAAGAACAAATTGCTTTTTCATAATAAGGGCAATAAGCAAAGTCTGTTTGTGAATACTGTTCACTGCAAACGCCACAGAAACATTGTTCATCTGAATTTTCAAAGTGCACATTCTCACGAGCAATGTAATATTTACTTTTGGTCAGTTTGGCGATAATGGGCACCAAAATCAAACTAATGGTCATTGCAATTAACCAGGAGTAGGCTTGTGCAAAAAGGCCAAAAGCACCAGTGAAAGCTATCGTGGACACCAAGGAAGCAATTAACATGCTAACAAAACCAACAGGATTGAAGTTGTATAGATGCGCACGTTTGAATTCTATAATGAGCGGGCTTAATTTAAAAAATTTGTTGATAGTTAGATCAGCGACAACGGCAAAAATCCACGCAATGGCGACATTAGAATATAGTCCGAGTACTTTTTGCAGGACTTCGAATACCCCTAGCTCCATTAACATTAGTGCTATGCCAATGTTGAAAACTAGCCACACCACACGCCCTGGGTGTGCATGAGTAATTCTGGAAAAGAAATTCGACCACGCTAATGATCCAGCATAGGCGTTGGTGACATTAATCTTGATTTGCGAGATAACAATAAAAATAGTACTGACAGATAAAGCAATTTTGGGGTGATCAAAAACGTAAGTGTAAGCAATATAGTACATTTGTGCGGGCTCTTTTGCATCAGCGTAACTGAGTCCAGCCAATACCACGATGGATGCTAACAACATACCACCCATTTGTTTTAAACACCCTAACACTATCCAGCCAGGACCTGCGGCTAATAGAGATAACCACCAACTGAAATGATTACCTTTGTGTTTGTTTGGCATAAAGCGCAGATAATCAACTTGTTCACCAATTTGAACGATCAGTGATAATGAAATTCCGGTAGCAATGCCAAAATAATAAGGATCAAATTCATTACTTCCCGAAAGTTGACCTTTAAAATTCGTTAAGGCGACCACTGGCTCACGGAAGTGAAAACATACGAAAAAAAAGTGTTGAGCAAACGCAACTAAACCTAACTAAAAAATGCAACCGAATCCTCTACTTGGCGTCGTCTTCCACTGGCTGGGCGGCCTTGCTTCCGGCAGTTTTTATGTGCCTTACAAAGGCGTGCGCAAATGGTCGTGGGAAACCTTCTGGCTGGCCGGCGGCATGTTCAGTTGGCTGATCTGCCCGTGGATCGGCGCGCTGCTGCTCTCGAAAGACCTCTTCGCCGTGCTGCACGAAACGTCTTCCCACACATTTTGGATGACCTATCTGATGGGCGTATTGTGGGGCCTCGGCGGCTTGACGTTCGGCCTGACGATGCGTTATCTCGGCATGTCGCTGGGCATGGCGGTGGCGTTGGGTTATTGCGCGGCGTTTGGCACACTGGTGCCACCGATTGTCAAAGGCGAATTTGCCGACAAGTTGCTCAACCATTCCGGCACCAGCGCTGGCGGGCCGATTGTTTTGGTCGGCGTGGTGGTTTGTCTGGTCGGCATCGCGCTCGGCGGCATCGCCGGCGTGCGCAAGGAACGGGACATGGGCAACGATGGTAAATCGTCCGCCATCTCCGAGTTCAGCCTGTGGAAGGGCCTGGCCATCGCGACCTTTTCCGGCGTAATGAGTTCCTGCTTCTCCTATGGTTTTCAGTTCGGCGATCCCATCACCAAAATTTCGGCCAGCCACGGCACCGGACCTTATTGGGTGGGCCTGCCGGTCATCGTGGTAATATTGCTGGGTGGCTTGACCACCAACTTCATCTGGTGCGTGATGCTGAACCTCAAGAACCGCACCGGCTATCAATATCTCGCCTCGCACGTCCGCGAGGAACACGCGCATCACGGCGGCACCGGCAGCGGCGAACACGGCCCGGCGGCCACCGCCGTCCCCGGCTCGCCCACCGATCTGAAAATTCCCGTGCTTGGCAACTGGTTATTCTGCGCGCTGGCCGGCACCTTCTGGTATTTCCAGTTTTTCTTTTATCAGATGGGCGAAAGCCAGATGGGCAACTACAAGTTTTCCAGTTGGACGCTGCACATGGCGAGCATCATCATTTTTAGCACTTTGTGGGGCATCTTCTTCAAGGAATGGCGCGGCGCCAAGGCCCTGACCAAATCGCTCGTAGTCATCATGCTCCTGTTTCTGATCGGCTCGACCTGTATCATCGGCTGGGGCAATAAGATTTCCGAGGACGCGGCCAATGCTAAGGCCGCCATCGTTCCCGCCGAGGTTGCAAAATAATCTCAAAAGCCGGACGCCGCGCTTTAATACAAATTGGAGCGCGGCGTTTTTTTTGGTTGGGTAAATTCAGATCTGGAAATCCACCGCGGTGCTCTTGTCCGATTTGCTGAGGACGCGCATGTCCAGGCCGTCGTAGATCACGAGCGAATTCGGCTGCACGCTGTCCATGATGAACACGTTCCCGCCGATGGTGCTGCCCGCGCCGATGATCGTTTCGCCGCCAAGGATCGTCGCGCCGGGATAAATCGTCACCCGATCCTCAATGGTCGGGTGCCGTTTCTTCCCGCGCAGCTGTTGGCCGGCGGCCGTGGATTTCGCGCCGAGCGTCACGCCGTGATAAAGCTTCACGTGCTGGCCGATGATCGCCGTCTCGCCCACCACCGTGCCGGTGCAGTGATCCACAAAAAAGTGCGAGCCGATCCTCGCGCCCGGATGCAAGTCCATGCCGGTGCGCGCGTGCGCCCACTCGGACATGATGCGCGGAATGAGCGCCACGTTTTTTAAGTACAGCTCGTGCGCCAGCCGCTGCACGGCGATGGCCTCAATGAACGGATAGGAAACAATGACCTCCTCCTTGCTCGCCGCCGCCGGGTCGCCGTTGAACGCCGCCTCTACATCCGTCTGCAACGTCTCGCGGATGCACGGCAGGCCGCCGAGAAATTCCACCGTCAGCTTGTGGGCCTCGGCGGCGACATCCTTTTTCATGAGGCCGGACGGCAGCTGATATTCCAGGCTCTTGCGGATTTCATCCTCCAGTTTGCCGAGCACCGCGTCCAGCAACGCCGCCGTTTCCACTTTCACCTCCGACGAGTGGATCAGGTGTTCATCGAAGAAACCGGGGAAGAGCAGGCGCAGCAGGTCCTGGGTAATGGCCGTGATGGCGCGCTTGGACGGAAGGTTTTTGCCGTCCAGATGATTGATCCCGCCGAACTGCGCGTAGGACGCGACGAGGTCGTTGGTGAGCTTGGTAACCGTTTCCACAGGACAAGGATTTACCACATCGGGATCCGGAAACAAAGAATTTGTCTCGCCGGGAGAACCGCCTTGGGATGACCCAATCTATTCGCGGTTGCCGGTCAAAAACAAAACGCCGGGCACAAAGCCCGGCGCGTGCTGAAAAAACCGATTGAAATATGCCTTAACGCGCCAGCTGCAAGGCGACTTCCGTCACTAGTTGGGAGGAAAGAGCCACGTCGCTGACGCCCCAAGTGGAACGGGCTTGAATGGTCAGCTGGGTGATTTTCGGATCAACGGCCTCGACCCGCACCCAGACATTGCGCTGGTTCACCTTGCCGGACAGGGAGCGCACACTGTTGGTGGTGTCGTGCGGGATGTACTCGGTGAGAACCACGCCGTTGTTCTGGATGACCGTGACCGCCGCCTGATAGACTTGGTCCAAGGAACGCTGATACCGCTGCGTGATCTGGTCGGTGGACCACGTCACGGCGGGTGAGCGGGTGTCGCTGACAGTGCTGACGCAACCAGTGGCCACCAAGGCGGCTCCAGCGAGGACGGAGAAAAATTTCATTTTCATATGGCGACAATCCAACCGAAATCAGGCCGCGCGTCAAGCCATTTCAAATAATGCTTATGGATGACCGGAATATCTGACTCGTACCTACAAGTTTGAAATCCGAAATAGAACACGCCGGTCAAAGCCGCAAGAACTGTCTATTTGCTCTTGGTTTCGCAATGCAGCCGAAAACCGGGCGCGTGGTCATCAGGATTTGCGCGGCGAATATTTGCAACTTTCATTTGCTCGTGGTTTTGAATAAAAGACTTTATGTCGCAGTTTTCCTACAAGGCCCGCAAACGCTCTGGCGAACTCGTCGAGGGGGTGCTCGAGGTGGTCGACCGCAGCGCCGCGCTGCTGCAAATCCAGCGATCCGGACTGTTCCCGCTGGCTGTCACCGACTTGAAGGCCAGCCCGGCTTCTGCGGCCAAAGGCGCAGACCAGGGCGTGAACCTGATGTCGCTGCTGCCGCAGTCCATGCGCGAACAGCTGACCCGGAAGCGGAAGCCAAAATTACAGGAGCTGGCAACGTTCACCACGCAGCTGGCCAACTTGCTGAACTCCGGCATGCCGCTGACCGTCGCCTTGACCAGCATGGGGCATCTGCAAACCAAAGGGATTCCCGCCGAGGTCAGCCGCGAGTTGAAGCAGGAGGTGACGGAAGGCCGGTCGCTGTCGGATGCGATGGTGCGGCAGCCGCGGATTTTTTCGGATTTGTATGTCAACATGGTGCGCGCCGGCGAATCCTCCGGCTCGCTCGTGCCGGTGCTGCGGCGCATGGCCACGCATTTCCAGCAGTTCGCGGAAGTGCAGGCAAAGTTCAAATCCGCCATGATCTACCCGGTGATGGTGATCATCGTGGGCCTTCTGCTCGTGACCTTTTTCATGACGGTGATGATGCCGAAATTCATCGAGATTTTTAACGGTTTCAACATCCCGCTGCCGCTGCCGACGCGGTTTTTGATCGGCCTCAGCGCGCTGTTTACGAGTTACTGGTGGCTGCTGGGCTTGCTCGTATTGGCGGTGGTCGTCCTCTATAAACGGTTTAAATCCAGCGCCGCTGGCGGGCGGAAGATGGACGAATGGAGCATGAAGCTGCCGGTGTTCGGAAACGTGGTTCGCATCAACCTGTTCGGGCAGTTCGCCCGGACGCTGGGAACCCTGCTGCAAAATGGCGTGCCGGTCCTGACCGCGCTGAAGATCACCGAGCAGGTCATGTCCAACCAACTGATTCGCGAGGCCATTGCCAAGACGCGCGAGGCGGTGACGGATGGTAAGACGCTCGCGCAGCCGCTGGCGCAGAGCAAGCTGTTCCCGCAGTTGATGGTGGACCTGGTTCGGATCGGCGAGGAGACGGGCGATGTGCCGGGCGCGCTGAATAATCTGGCCGACACCTACGAAACCGAGCTGCAGATAGCGCTCCGGGTGATGAGCGATCTCATCGGACCAATATTGATCATCGTCATGTCCATCGTCGTCGGGTTTTTGCTTTTGAGCATCTTCCTGCCGCTGTTCAAGCTGATTTCGTCCATCCACTGATGAAACCGCGAAATTTGAAATTGCCCCGCGCCTTCACGCTGATCGAGCTCATGGTCGTGGTGGCAATCATGGGGCTGGTCGCGGCCATGGGCCTGCCGTCCATCATCAAGGCGGTTCAAAAGGACGGCATGCGCAAGGCTCTGAGCGACGTGCAGGACGTCTGCTTCTCGGCGCGGGAGCGGGCCATCGTCACCAAACAAAAAACCTCCGTCTTGATTCTGCCGCAGGAAGGCCGCTTCAGCGCGGAAGGCGCGGCGGGCGGGGGCGGTTCCGGCGGCGCGGCGGTGAATGCGCACACCGGCAAGGTCACGGCCTCCACGCTGCCGGACGGTATCAAGTTTGCAATGGTGGATATCTACCGGAAGGATTATGCCGAGTCGGACTGGGCGCGCGTGTTTTTTTATCCCGACGGCACTTGCGACGAGGCGGTTCTCGTGCTGACCGGCGGGGGCGATTCGGAAAAAATCACCCTGGATTACGTCACTGGAATGCCGCGGCTCAGCGCGGTGAATCAATGAAAACCGACCTGAATTATTTCGCCCGCCGCCGCGCCTTTTCCCTGTTGGAGGTGATGATTGCCGTCGGTATTTTCTTCCTCGCCGTGTTCGCCATTTTGAGTCTGGTTTCCAGCTCGCTCAGCAATTCCCGGCGGCTGCAACGACCGCAGGTGGACGCCAGCCCGGTGCTGGCGACCTATGCCGCCACCAACATTCTGGTGGAAGGAACCTATTCCGGCAACCTGTCTGATATTTTGGGCGACGCTTACCGTGATTATAACTGGACAGCGCAAATCATCGAAGTGGCGTCCAACAAACTCTTCAGCGTGGAATGCGCCGTCCAGGTCCGGGGCAACCGCGATATCATCTCGGATTTGTCCACGGTCTTTTATCGACCCCAATCGCCTGCCGGCAGTCTCGACGGCGGCAACTTCATCCACCGGTGACTTTTCCCCGTTCATCCCGCCGAGCGTTCACGCTGATCGAGATCATGGTCGCCCTCGTGATTTTCAGCATGATCATCGGGGCGATCTACGCGACCTGGATTATCATCATGCGGGCGACGACCGTGGCGCAAGACGTCGCCGCGCAGGCGCAACGGGAGCGCATCACCCTCCGCACCCTCGAGGATTCCCTGATGGCCGTCCAGTCGTTCCAGGCATCCCCGCAGTATTATAGTTTCGTCGTTGAGGGCGGCACCAAGCCGCTCTTGAGCTTTACGGCGCGGGTGCCGGATATTTTCCCCCGCAACGGCAAATTCTTTGACCCGCTCACCGGGCGCGATTTCAACCTGCGCCGGCTCACGTATTCACTCGAAGCCGGCGACGGCAACCAAAAAGATCTCGTGCTGCGCCAGAACCCGGTGCTGATGGATCTGGACCAGGACGAACAGCAGTTTCCGCTCGTGCTGGCGAAAAACGTTCGCAAGTTTACTGTCGAATGCTGGGGCACCAACCGGGTAAACAACACGCTGGAGTGGGCCAAGGAATGGACCGAGGCCAACACGAACTCCATCCCGCTGCTGATACGCATAAATCTGGTGCTCGGCGGCAACACCGCCGCCCGCGCATCCGCCCCGGATGTGGCGGTGGCCCGCCTGCTGTCCCTGCCATCGGAGATGATGCCCGCCGCGATCCAAAACGGCACGGTCGGCAGGCTGCCCATCCCGCCGCCGGTCGCGCCGCCCATTCGCAAATGAAAATTACCCTGCGCCATAACCGTCGTGGATTTGCCGTCATCGTCGCCCTGGTGGCCGTGACGGTGCTGTCCATCCTGGCGGCCGCCTTGGCGGTGTTCATGAAGGTGGAATCGCAGCTCACGCAGAATGGCAACGACGATGAAAAATTGTTGTGGATCGGCCGCGCCGGCGTGGAACGCGCCTGCTGGATCCTGGCAAATGAACCGGCGGGGCCGACTTCCTTGAAGCAAATCTGGGCCGGCGGCGCCGGCGACGGGCCCGAGACGAACAGCCCGATCAACGGGATTTCTCTCGATAATTTTCCCGTCGGCGACGGTACGGTTTCGCTACACTTTATCGAGCAGGAAAGCAGGATCAACATCAACCGCGCCGACAACCCGCTCTTGCAACAGGTGCTCACGACCATGGGCGTGGATGCCGGCGCCATTTCCATTGTGGCCGACTCGATCCAGGACTGGATCGATCCCGATGACGCGGCCAAGCCCGCTGGCGCGGAGAGCGATTATTATCAGGGCCTCCCGACCCCGTACAACGCCAAGAACGCGCCGATCGACGATATCGAGGAACTGCAGTTGATCAAGGGCGTCACGCCGCTGATGTACAAAGGCGGTACCTCGGCGGATCCGAATTCGCCGTTCCAACACCACCATCTCGGCTTTGGCAACGCGCCGGGTCAGGAGGACTATCCGTTCGGCCTGCGCGACGTCTTCACGCCGTTCTCCAGCGGCAAGGTCAACATCAATACCGCTGACACGAATGTACTGCTGTCCATCCCGGGCTTTGACGCCAACACGCTGCAGAACATCATGACCCTGCGGGACAGCGCCGGCAGTTTCGACGGTTCCGGCGGGGTCATCCGCAACCTGAGTCAGCTGCAATCGGCCGTCTCCAGCCCGCAGGCGCTGCAGCAGATCAACAACTACCTCACCGTCGGCGGCAACACCTACGAAGTCCACGCCACCGCCCAAGTCGGCCCCAACCAGCGCGAGTTTGTGGCCGTCCTTTTCCGCAACGGCCCGAACGTCCAGGTCTTCAACTTCCACCCGAAATAATTTGAATTAAGAGCGGTGCCCGCTATCGTTGCCCCATGCGCGCGGTCTTGATTTTTCTGTTCGCCCTCGGCCTTTTCGGCACGACCCGGGCGGCTGATGCCGTTACCGGCCGCGTCGTCAAAGTGCTGCCGCTGTTCCTCGACCAGCAGGGCCGCACGGCGCTTTCTCCCAGTCTTTTTGACCGCGACGCTTATCAGGCGCAGTTGCGCACGCACACCAACCTGGTTTCCGCGATCCGTTATGACGTCCTCTGGTCCGCTCAGAATCCCGGCGATCGCAAGCTTACTATCCGCCTCGAACTGCGCGGTGTGGACGCCGCCAATCGGCCGCGATTTAAAATCCTGGAAACCCGGGCCGCCACCGGTTTTTTCCGCCAATGGACCGGCCTGACGCTCGCCGGCGATGAGTTCAAGAATTTCGGCGCCGTCACTTCCTGGCGCGCGACGCTGTGGGACGGCGACCGGTTGCTCGGCGAGGAAAAATCGTTTCTGTGGTGAACTTTCCGTTGTATGATTTCCCTGAAAATCATCTGCGCGTGTGGCCAGCCCTACACCTGTGAAGTTCAGCCGCAGGCCGACCAGAATGTGTCGGTCGCCTGTCCCGTTTGCCGGCGCGACGGTTCCGTCGCCGTGAACCACTTTCTGGCCAGCATCCGCCACCGGCCGTTGCCCGTCAAAATCCTTTGCGCCTGCGGCCAGAAATATTCCTTTGAAGTACAGCCGCGCGACGGCCGCATGCCCGCGCCCGTCGCGTGTCCCGTTTGCCAGCGCGACGGCACCGCGGAGGCCAACCGGATCATCGCGTCGCTGCTGGCGGCCGATCCGCGCACGCTCCCGCCGCCCGGCGTCACCTCGGTGTTGAATTCCGTCCAATCCAGCCTCGCGCCGCATCTGGTGGATGCGCTCAAGCACGCCGTCGTGCAGGAACTGGCCACCCAGCGCCGCGAATTGCTTGCCGCCCAGCAGGCTGCCGCCACCGAACTGACCGAGCTGGCCCGCCGCCTCGAAGCCGTCCAGACGCCGATGCTTGAACGCCTGCGCACCTACGAACAACGCATCCAGGAATTGGAAAAAGACCTAGCCAACCAGTCGAAGGAAAACCGCGAGCTGCTGAAGCTGAAGATTGACTTGCTCCGCGAAAAGATCGAATCCGAGCGCGGTGTCAGCCGCGTCAATTTCAACTGACCTTCGCTACGGTTTTCCGCTCCTGCGCCAGCAAGGCGCGTTCGTAGCAGTCCAGGGCCTCATCGTATCGGCGCAGCCGGTTCAAAAGTCCGCCCTTGTGCAGGTGCGCAATGGCCAGCGTGCCGTCCGCCGCGATGGCGCGGTCGCAACTCGCCAGCGCTTCGTCGGTGCGGCCAATTTTTTCCAGTGCGACGGCTCGTTTGACCAGCGCGTCGGCGTGCTCCGGATTCGACTGGAGGAATTTTTCCACCGCTTCCAGCGCCAGTTCCGGCTGGTTGCCGTCGAGAAGTTTTTGCGTCTCCGTCAGAAGGTCCGCCGGCTTCGGGCCGGTGATTTCCGGCATCAGCCGCTGGCCACTTTCCAGCTCGTGGATGCGTCTTTCCAGATGGTCGACCACGTCCAGCAGGCGTGCGTTGGAGCTTTCCACCGTCGCGCGGCCCGGAGCGGCGAGGTGATGCACCGCGCTGGCGTTGGCGATGGCGGCATGCTGTTGCGTGGAGATTTCCGCCAGTTGCGTGAACGCGCGCCACTGGAAATATACCATCAGCAGCATGATGCCCAAGCCCGCCAGAAACAGCGTCAACTGCTGCGTCTTGCGCGCCGACTCGGTGTCGGTCATGCGCTGGGCCGCGACCGTCTGCTCCAGCGACTGCAAGCGCAGGCCCAGCACGTCGGCGTTGCTTTTGGCCGCGTCCGCCGCCGCCTCCTGGCTTTGCATGATGGCCAGCTGCGCGGCGTGGATTTGCTCCTGGAGTTGCAGGTAATTGCTCGCCCCGTCGTCGCGGGCGAGGCCGGAAACCGCGTTGGTGTCCGGTTGCGCCAAAACCTGAAACGCCAGCAGCAGGCCGGCCCCGGCGGTCAAAAATATCCGATAAGCTTTCATACCAGAGGAAAATAGCGTGGCAGTTGATAAAACGAAGTCAAGCGCGCGGCGAAACGAGTTGTTCGCCCTGTTTCCCCAACCTGGCCGGCGCCGCGCATGCGCCCGCCCCTTACCCTATTCAAACGAGCTGGGTCATCATTTTTCGTGGCGAATGGGGGATGATGTCATAGACTTTCCCCATGTTCAGCCCGCGACAAAAACCCATCGCCATCGCGGTCGCCGCGCTCGTGGCGATCTGGGTGATGGCGTTGGCCGGCTACCATCTGGCCCGGAACGCACGGGTTACGCCGGATAAAGTCCGCGCCTATACGGCAGCCATGGATTTTGGCCGGATGTCCGCGGACCAGCGCGCGGCGGCCATCCAAAAACTGGCGGCCATGCTGAACTCCCTTTCCTTGGAGGAACGTCAAAGCTTGCGGCTGGATCGCACCGCCTGGTTTGAAAAAATGAACGAGGATGAAAAGGGGAAATTCATCGAGGCGACGATGCCCACCGGCATCAAGCAGATGTTGAACGCCTTTGAGGCCTTGCCGCCAGATAAACAGCGGCGCGCGGTGGACGACGCCCTCAAGCAGTTGAAGGCCGCGCAGGCAAAGCTGGCCGCCGGCGGAACGCCGCCGGATGCCAACCGTCCGCCGATCAGCCCGGAATTGCAGGAGAAAGTGATGAAGCTGGGTCTGCAAAGTTTTTACAGCCAGAGCTCCGCGCAGACCAAGGCGGAACTCGCGCCGCTGCTGGAGCAGATGCAGGCGGTGATGGAAAATGGCCGGTTGATGCGCGAACCGCGGCCATGAAGGCTTCTTCGCCCTGCCAACGCATCTGGTCGTTCACGCTGGTCGAGCTGCTGGTGGTGATTGCCATTATCGGCATTCTCGCCGCGCTGCTGCTGCCCGTGTTGAGCCGGACGAAGGAAGCGGGCCGGGCTGCGGTCTGCTTGAGCAACCTCCATCAGGTCGGCATCGCGCTGCAAATTTACGTGTCGGATAATAATAACAAATTGCCCGTCATGCGCGACGTCGTGCCGGACCCGGCCGTGGTCGCCACCAATATGTTTCCAACCATAGACAAGGTTCTCGCGTTGCAGTTGGGCAATAAGAACGTGCTGCGCTGCCCCTCGGATCAGGCCAACATTTTTGAAATCACCGGTTCTAGTTATGGATGGAACAATCTCTTGAACGGCCAGGACGCGGACCAGCTCAAGATGTTCACATTCCAGTTTAATTCTTCGCAAGTCCATCTGGTGTTTGACAAGCAGGCCTTCCACATCGCCCGCGGTTCGGACAAGGCCGTGAACTATCTTTTCGCCGACGGCCACATCAAAAACCTGTTGGAAATCTCCGGCCCGCCATGATTGAACTGCGCCATGTCATCAAGAAATTTGCCGGCCGCACGGCGGTGGACGACCTGTCGTTTACGGTGTCGCCGGGGGAAATCTTTGGCCTGCTCGGCCACAATGGCGCGGGCAAAAGCACGGCCATCGGCATGATGCTCGGCCAGGTCTGGCCGACCGGCGGCGAGGTGAAAATCTGCGGCCACGACGTACAAGCCAACCGCCGCGCGGCCTTGCAGCGCGTAGGCGCGATTTTTGAAACGCCGGTTTTTTACGATTACCTGAGCGGCTTTCGCAATCTGGAAATCCTCAGCACCTACACCGCGCCGACTTCCCCGGCGCGGATCCGCGAAGTGATTGCGTGGGTCGGCCTGACCGGCCGCGAGCAGTCCAAGGTGCGGACCTATTCGCACGGGATGCGTTCGCGGCTCGCGCTGGCGCAGGCGCTGCTGCCCCGGCCGGAACTCCTCATCCTCGACGAACCGAGCGACGGCCTGGACCCCGAGGGCATACACGAGATGCGCCAGACGATTCTCCGTTTGCAGCGCGAACTCGGCCTGACCATTCTGCTGTCGTCGCACCTGCTGAACGAGGTCGAACAGCTTTGTACGCGCATCGCCGTGTTGCAGCGCGGCCAAAAAGTTTTTGAAGGCAACGTCGCCGACGTGAAGGCCGCGCGCGGCAAGGTAGCGTTGAAGACCGCCGATTTCGCGAACGCCGCCCAACTGCTTCGGGAGCGCGGCCTGATCACGGCCACGGCGGAGGACCGGTTCATCACGCTGGCGGAGGGCCGCTCAACCGCGGAGGTCACGCAAACTTTGGTCGCCGCCGGCATCGCAGTGCAAGGCATCTGGCAGCATGAGCAGACCGTAGAGGATTTTTATCTCAACCTGATCAAGCCGCCCGGCCCAAAGAATTGACCCATGTTCCTCGCCCAACTAAAAAACGAGCTCTGGAAGCTGTTCGGCAAAAAGCGCACCTACATCGGGTTCGGCGCATTTCTGCTGGCGCAGTCGGCGATGCTGCTGGCGTTCAAGTACACGCGCTGGCAAAGCGATGTCGAGCGGCTGCTCAATGGCAACGGCTATCTCGCCGCGGAATTTATCTCGGTGCTGACGGTCTCGGTCGTGATGCTGATTCCGCAGATCATGCTGCTCATGCCGCTCTATGCGACACTCGTGGGTGGCGACCTGGCGGCGAAGGAAGCCGAGGACGGCACGCTCCGGATGATTCTGTCGCGTCCCATCTCGCGCTTGCGGCTGCTGTTCGTGAAGTGGACGGCCGGCATCATCTTCGCCATGGTGCTGGTGCTGGCGCTCGGTCTGACGGCGATGGGTTTTGCGAGCCTGATGTTCCCGTGGAAGGGGATGTTCGTCTTTGCGCCCGGTCAGGCGTTCAGCGTCTTCTCGGCGAATGAGGGCCTGGTGCGGTTCATTTTATCCCTCCTCTTCATGGCGGTGAACGCCAGCGCGATGGTGTCGGTTGCGTTCATGTTCTCGTGCTTTAACATGAAACCGGCGGCGGCCACCATCCTCGCGCTCTCGTTCCTGTTCGTGAGCATGGTCATGGAAAACATCCCGTTCTTCGACCGCTACGAAAACTGGTTCATCACGCACCATTTCAAATGCTGGCTGCTCATCTTCAAGGACCCGGCGCCGTGGCTGCAGATTTGCCAGTCGGAAATCATCCTTTTTGCCGTGAGCGCCACCGCGTTCATCATCGGCGCGATGGCGTTCCAAGTGCGCGATATCAAGTCCTGACGCCGTCCGCGCCGCGCCTCAAAACTGTTCTGCCTTCTCCTTGAACAGCACGTTGAACGTCGTCAGCGAACCGTAGCATTTTGTGATGTACTGCTGCATCTCCACCTTCTCGCCATCCGACAATTTTTCGTGTGCATTGATCTTCTGCTCTAGCACGCGCAAATTATTCCTGACCATCACGACCTTGTGGAAGAAGACTTCCAGCGGCACCTCCTTCGTCTGCAACGCCGGGTCCGCCGGGTGCAGCGCCAGCTTGCCGCCGTGCCAGCGCAAGCCGAGCTGCTCCACGACCGCTTCCGGCTGTTCCAGGCCGAGCCGGGCCACCGCCGCCGCCAGCGTCTCCTCGACAAATTGTTTCAGCGGCACGTCCAGCCCGCTGACGGACGCCTGCGGCTCCATCGGCTCAAGCCCGCTCGTTTCCGGCGCCACCGCGCGCTGGCTGCCGTCGTCGAACCGGACTTCCGCCACAGCCTCGGAGATGGCTTTGACCAGGCCGGAGCCATATTGCGGATGGCGCACCTTCATGCCGATGCGGAGCGATTCGATTTTCATGGGCAAACTTTAGCCGCAGATGGAATCGGATGAAACATCGATTTTTCGCGAACAAAAATCGTGGCGACAAGCTATGGGAAAGGCGGTAGGCTCAGATCAACTGTGAAAACGAATTCCAAATATTTCCTGGCCATGGCTGGGCTCGCCTTGGGTTTGATTTTGACGACTTCGGCACATGGTCAATCCGCTGGCATTCAGGCCATCAACTTTCAAACCGTGCCCATCAGCACGGTGATTGAGAGTCTGTCCCGGTTAGCCGGCATCAACTACATCATTGACCCAAAGTTGTTCGTGGCCGCCGATGGCCGCTTCAAGCCGGAACCGGTTTTAACCCTGAACTGGCAGAATTATTCGGCGGCTGATGCGCTGGCGCGGATACTGAAAGAAAACCAATTGGTCATGAGCACCAACGCGTTCACCACGGTGGTTCGCATCACCGGCACCAACGCCGTCGCCAACCCGGTGGACGCGAAGTTGCTGGGCGACGATACGAACGGAGTCATTCCCATGTTCAGCTTCGTGGACGTGCCGCTCAATATCGCGCTCACAACCCTCATTGATACGGCCCATGTTAATGCCGTCCTTGATCCGCAAGTATCCGGCGATGCGCCGCCCCGGCCGCCGGACTTCAAGATGACCATGATGCCGACCGTTTCCCTCCGCTGGCACGATTTAACGGCGCGGCAGGCCATGGTTGAAATCTGCGAAGTCTACGGATTGATCCTGGTCCAAGGCACCGCTCCGGGCAGCGTCGTGATCAAATACAGAAAGTAGCCAACGAAAACCCTCCCGGACGCGCCTCAAAATATAGACTGCCGCATGGGCTCCAAATTTATTGCCGACCGTTTTGAATTCGAGCGCGTGCTTTGGTCGCAGTCGGTCACGCGCGTTGCGGGCGTGGACGAGGCTGGCCGCGGGCCGCTTGCCGGGCCGGTCGTCGCCGCCGCCGCCATCCTGCCGCCGCGCTGGGCGGAAACCGGCCTCCCCGCCGAACTCGCCGGCCTGAACGATTCCAAGCAGCTCACCGAAGCGCAGCGCGAAAGGTATTTTGAATTTCTCACCCGTTGCGTCGAGGTCGAGTTCGCCATCGCCCAGGTGGACGCCGGCGTGATCGACGAGATCAACATCCTGCAGGCCACGCACCGCGCCATGAACGACGCGCTGGCGCAGTTGTCGCCGCTGCCGCCGCACGCGCTCGTGGACGGCCGGCCGGTGAAATCCCTGCGCGTGCCGCAGACCGCCATCGTCCAGGGCGATGCGCGGAGCTATTCCATAGCCGCCGCCAGCGTGCTGGCCAAGGTCACGCGCGACCGTCAAATGCAGGTGTTGCACGCGCAGTTTCCTGCCTACGGCTTCGACCGGCATAAAGGCTACGGCACAGCGCAGCACCTGGCGGCCATTGCCCAACACGGTGCCTGTCCAATCCACCGGAAATCGTTCGCGCCGCTGAGACCGCCGGAGCCAAAATTCTTTTAGCTATCGATGCACACCGATAAAACACAGATTTTAGAAAACCGGAATGAAATGGCTAGGCTTCATTGAGTTTCATCTATGAAAATCTGTGGCCGTAATAATGAGACTTCTAGAAAAGCTTAAAGCACGTTTTGCCGGCGAGTTGAAGCCGGAGCATATGCGGCGGGGCGAACTGGGCGAGCAGGCGGCGAAGAGGCACTTGCAACAGCTCGGACTGAAATTTCTCGCCGCCAACTTCCACTCCGAACACGGCGAGATTGACTTGATCTTCCGCGAAGGCGACTGCCTGGTTTTCGTCGAGGTGAAGACGCGTTCGACGGAAGGCTGGACACGTCCGGCGGCGGCGGTGAATGCGCGGAAGAAAAAATTGCTGTCGCAGACGGCGTTGGATTATTTGCGGCGGCTGAAAAATCCCGAGGTGAAGTTCCGCTTCGATATCGTCGAGGTGCTGCTGGGGAACGGTGACGTACGGGAGATCCGTCACCTGCCAAACACCTTCGCATTGAGCAAACCCTATCGCTTCGCGTGAATTATCTTGCTTTGTCGCATCAATGGGCAGAGTTTTCCTTCAACGATGAGCGATACCTTGCACATTGTGGCGACAACAATGTTGTCTGCTTTGGGGTTGGCGTTTTTGGTCTGGCTCTACTACTACACGCTCAAACGCAGCTATGATCCGGCGCTGATAATTTTCAAGGAGCTGTTAACGGTCGCGCTGGTGTTGGGCGAAATCTTTTTCGTCCGCTCCTTTACCAAACAACTAGGCGGAGGCATGGTTGGGGATTTTGGAACGGCGTTCGTGATTGTCGGTTCAATTGCCGTTGTTGGAATCATATTAAGCATCGTTTGGACGCCTCAAATCAGCGACCTCATATCTAGCCCGCTGACCAACTTGTTCGACGGCGGTCATCAAGAGCCGGAAAAGAAGCCTTATTATTCCATCGCCATGGCCAGCCAGAAGCGCGGGCATCCGCTCGAGGCCATCGTGGCCATCCGCGAGCAACTGGCGAAATTCCCCACCGATTTCGAGGGCGTCATGTTGCTGGCCAACATCCAGGCGGAAGATTTGAATGACTTCCCCGGCGCGGAGATCACCTTAAACCGTTTCTGCGCTTCGCCGAAGGCGCCCGACCGGCAGGTGGTCGCCGCGCTCACGCAACTGGCCGACTGGCATATCAAAAAGACCGTGGACGTGGACGCGGCCCGCGCAACGCTGCAACAAATCATCGCGCGGTTTCCGGAAACGGAATATTCCCTGCGGGCGGAGCAGCGGCTCGCGCACCTGGGGGAGACGGGAAAGATCTTGCTTGCGCAGCATGACCGGCAGGCGATGAACGTGCCCGCCGGCGTCCAAAACATCGGCCTGCTGGATTCGACGGCTTTTCTGCAGCCGCAGGCAATCGAACCGGGCAAACTGGCCGCTGTCTATGTGAAGCACCTGGAGCAGCATCCGCACGACACGGAAGTGCGCGAGAAGCTGGCGCTGATCTACGCGCAGAATTTTAAGCGGCTCGACCTGGCCACGCTGGAGCTGGCGCAGTTGATCAATGAGCCGAGGCACATGCCCAAGCAGGTGGCGCACTGGCTGAACCTGCTGGCGAATTTCCAGATCGAACTCGGTGCCGACGTGGCGACCGTGCGCGCGACCCTGGAAAAAATCGCCGAGCAGTTCCCCGGCCTGCCCGTGGCCGAAATCGCGCAACGGCGGCTGGGGCGCTTGAATGCCGAATTCAAAGGCCGGCAACCGACGCCCGACGTCAAACTCGGCGTTTATGAACAGAACCTCGGTCTGAAATACGGCCGGCCGGGCCGGCCATAGTCCCGGAGTCAATCCCGGGGTCCGGGGCTCATGTTGGCCAAAGGGGAGATTAATCACTCTAATCAGACTGTTAAGCCTCGCGACTTGAGTTTTCGAATTTAACCCATCCCGCTTGTTTTCAACGAGATATAAGTTGCATTAGAAATTGACACGTTCCCCTTGAGTGCCTTACTGTGTCATGGCAACGGTGTCGCACTGAAACGTCTTCAGTCGTCAAACCACCTTGCCGCAGTAATCTTTTAGATTCCGAGGTTCCTTATGAGTAATGCAACCATGGGCGTGCCGTCGTCGGGTGGCGCGCAGAAAGTTTCGCGGATCAACGAAGCCGTGATCCGGATCGCCGGCAATTCGCAGGATGGCATCCAGGCCATCGGCGGTTTTCTCGCGCGGCTGGCCGGCCGCAGTGAACAGGAAGTCATGACGTTCATGACCATTCCCTCCACCATTTCCGGCGGGCCGTCCATCTTTCAGGTGCGCATCGGCAGCGGCGAGGTGTTGACCGCCGGCGACGACGCGGACGTGCTGCTCGCGTTCTACCAGCACAGCTACGAAGGCCACATCAATTCGCTCAAAAAGAAGGGCATCGTGCTGTACGACAGCGACCACGTGGTGCCCAAGCCCGAATGGCAGTCGGATTATCACCACGTCGGCATTCCCATTTCGTCGCTGACGGTCGAGGCCATCGGCGGCACGGCCAAGGACAAGGGCAAAAACATTTACTCCCTCGGCCTGATCGCCCGGATGTTCGACCTGAATATTCCCAAGCTGGAAAAGCTCATCGGCGAGCGCTTTACCGGCAAGGATCCGAGTATCTTGAACAATGCGCTGGCGGCTTTTCACGCCGGCTACGCTAATTCCCCCAGCAACGTGGTGGAGACTTTCCAGTTCAGCGATAGCACGAAACATGGCGTCCAGCAGGTCGTGATGAACGGCAACGAAGCCATCGGCTATGGCCTCATCGCCGCCGGGGTGCGATTTGGTGCCGGCTACCCGATCACGCCGTGGACGGACATCATGGAGCTGCTCCGCCGCGAGCTGCCGAAATACGGCGGCAGCTTCATCCAGTGCGAAGATGAAATCGCCTCGGTCTCGATGGCGCTGGGTGCCAGTTTTGCCGGCCGCGTGGCGGTCACCGGGTCCAGCGGTCCGGGCATCTCGCTCAAGACCGAAGCGATTGGCTGGGCGGTCATGGCCGAAATGCCGCTCATCGTCATAAACGTCCAGCGCGGCGGCCCTTCCACCGGCATGCCGACCAATATTGAGCAGTCCGACTTGAACATCGCCATCAACGGCGGTCACGGCGACGCGCCGCGCGTCGTGCTCGCGCCGGCCAACGTGGAAGATTGTTTTTATATGGCCATTGAGGCCGTGAACATCGCCCGCAAATATAATACCCCGGTGTTTTTCCTGACCGATCAGGGCATCGCCACGCGCATCGAGGCGTTTGCGCAGCCGGATCTCGAAAAAGTATGTCAGGACATCACGCCTGATTTCACGCCGGTCGCGTCGCACAAGCCTTACGACTTGGCCGCGAAAGACGGGGTCACGCCCCACGTCAAACCGGGCACGCGGATTCTCGACGGCAAATATCCCATCGCCACCGGGCTGGAGCATGACGAATACGGTCATCCCAGCGGCTCGCCCAAAGTACACATGCTCCAGAACGCCAAGCGCCGCATCAAATTGCAGGCGCTTGGCGCGACTTTGCCGCTGCCGAAGATTTACGGCCCGCCGGAAGGCAACGTGCTGCTCGTCGGCTGGGGTTCCACTGAGGGCCCGATCCGCGAGGCGGTGGACCGCTTCCGCGCCGCCGGCGACAGCGTTTCCGCGATTCATCTGCGCCATGTCAATCCGCTGCCGAACGGGCTGGAAAACATCTTTTCCGGCTTCCACCACGTGCTCGTCGTGGAAATGAACGACGAGGGCCTTTACGGCTACGGCCAGCTTGGCGCCGTGTTGCGCGCCCGCTATTGTGATGCGAAAATTCAGGGCGTCAACAAAACCGACGGCCTCACCTGGAAGGTTAAGGAAATTGTCGAGCTGGTAAAAACCAAGGTGCGGAAATAATTTCAAGACCGAAAACTTTATGAGCCAGATTTTGACTGAAAAACCGATGGTTCCCTCCGCCGTGACCGAATCCGCCACCGGCGAGCGCAAGGGGCTGACGCGAAAGGAAATCGTTGCCGACCACCCGACCTGGTGTCCCGGCTGCGGCGACTTCTCTGTGCTCGCCCTGTATTTCAAGCTGATTGAAAAGCGCAAGCTGTGGCACGAGAAGATCACCACCATCTCCGGCATCGGTTGTTCCAGCCGGTTCCCTTATTTCGTGCAGGCCCACGGCGCGCATTTCATCCATGGGCGCGCGCTACCGTTCGCCAGCGGCGTTTCGCTGTCCCGCCCGGACCTGCATGTCTTCGCCTTCAGCGGCGATGGCGACGCCTTTTCCATCGGCGGCAACCATTTCACGCACACCGCGCGCAAGAACATCAAGATGACGCTCGTCGTCATGGACAACCAGGTTTACGGCCTGACCAAGAAGCAGACCTCGCCCACGTCGCCGCTCGGGTTCAAGAGCAAAACCGACATCTGGGGCGCGGTGGATTATCCGATCAATCCCGCCAAGCAGGCCATCTCGGTCGGCGCCTCGTTCGTGGCGCGCACCTCCGCCACCAATCCCAACCACGTCCTCGCCACCATGGAGGCCGCGATGGACCACGACGGTTTCAGCTTTGTCCATTGCCTGAGCGAATGCGTGGAATTTTACGAAGGCGCGTTCGACGCGGCGAACCCGCGCAAGGGCGGCGCCTTCAACGAAGTGCCCAAGAGCCACGACGTGACCGACGAAATGGCCGCCTACAAGCTCGCCAGCGCGGATTTTCCCGGCTACTTCGGCGTCCTCTACAATGTCAACAAGCCGACCAAGAACGCCCGGGAAGCCGAGATCAATGCGACCTTGCAGGGCAAGTTCGCCGGCCTGAAAGACTGGCAGATTCTCCAGAAGACGTTCGACAAGATGAAATAATTTACAGCTTCATTTCCAAGCCCCGGCGAAAGCCGGGGCTTTTTTGCTTTCACGAAACGGCCGCCAATGCAACGCTGCCTTTACGCATGACCAACGCCTGGCTGGAACTTAAAAACAACGCGCTGCTGAATTCGCTGCGCACCTGCCGCCTGTTCAGCGGGCTGCCGCCGGATGATTTGAAGAACGTCGCCGCCATCAGCGTCGTCAAAGCGTGCGCGAAAGGTGCCTATCTGTTCCGCGCAGGCCAGCCGTCGCACGGGTTTTACATCGTGCAGCGCGGCGCGGTCAGCATTCACCGCGTCAATGCCGCCGGCAAGGAGCAGATCATCCATGTGTTTCACGCGGGCGAATCCTTTGCCGAGGCGGCGCTCGCATCCGAGGCCGGCTATCCCGCCGACGCCCGCGCCCTCGAACCGTCGCAAGTTTTGCTCGTGCAGAAAAATGGTTTTCTGGCGCTGCTCCGGCGGCAGCCCGAACTTGCCCTGCGGATGCTCGCGTCTATGAGCGCGCATTTGCGGACGCTGATTAGCCAGCTCGAAGACCTCACGCTCAAGGATGTCGAGACGCGCCTCGCGCACTGGCTCCTCCAGCGCTGCCCGGATGCCCGCAGCGAAAAACCGGCAACGGTCGAACTGAAAACCACCAAGCGCGTGCTCGCCGCCGAACTCGGCACGGTGGGCGAAACGTTTTCGCGCACGCTGGCCAAGTTCCGCAAACAAAAACTGATCACCGTCAAAGGCCGGGCCATCACCGTTCTATCGCCGTGCAAGCTGGGCGGACTGCTCCGCCATAATCTCGGCGAATATTAATCGGCGTCCGGCTTGACCTGCGTCAAGGTTTCCCCGCCCGCTTCCGGCTAGGTTGTCGGGCGTGAAAGAAGAACCCTTGGTTTCATTGGGCAGTGAAAAAATCATTTCCCTGGGGCGCGAGACCCGTTTCGCGCCGAACGGCATCGTGAGCCGGACGGTTTTCGCCGCGCCCAACATGCGCGTGGTGCTGTTCGGCTTCGCGCCGGGTCAGGAATTGACCGAACACACCTCGACCCAGCACGCGCTCGTGCAAATCCTTTCCGGCGAATGTGAATTCACCCTCGCCGGCCGCGCGCAGACGCTCAAGGCCGGTGATTTGCTTTATCTGCCGCCCGGCCTGCCGCACGCCGCCCGCGCCATCCAGCAGTTTGCCATGCTGCTCACCCTCACCAAGCCGGCGGAGCTTCCGCCGCTGCCAAAATACTGACTTTCCAAAAATATGAACCTCACCACAGAAAACCCCATCGGCACGGACGGCGTCCTCGACGTGCGCGAACTGCCCTGCTCCGTCAAACACGGACTGATCCTCCGCACCTGCCTGGCACTGCCGGTCGGCGGCCATTTCATCCTCTTGAACAGCCACCATCCGCAAAAGCTGTTGAACCAACTGGCGGTCGAGTGGCCGGAGACATTCGCGTGGGAGCCGCTGGTCAATACGCCGGAAGCATGCCGCGTGAAAATCACCAAGCTGAAAATCGCGGACGCGAAAGCCGAAATGCCCGCCGCGCCGGCGTGTTCGCATTGAGGAAAATGCGCCCGACGCAAAAAAAGTTTTCTTTGACCCAGGTCAAAGCCGAACCGGGAAACGACCGGTATTTTGAACCCCCCTCAATCACCGCCAACGCGGTGGCAACCACAACCAAAAAAAATAAAACATCATGTTCTGCTACCAATGTGAACAAACCTCCAAAGGCGCCGGCTGCACCGATTTCGCGGTCTGCGGCAAAACCGAATCCGCCGCGGTCCTGCAAGACCTGCTCGTCCACGCGGCCAAGGGCATCGCGCAATACAGCCATCGCGCGCGGTTGCTCGGCGTTACGGATGCCGAACTCGACCGCTTCCTGCTCGAAGCGTTGTTCGTCACGGTGACGAATGTGAATTTCGACGAGGTGGCCATCGAGAAAACCATTCGTCACGCCATTGAATTGCGCGAGATCGCGAAAACGCTTTACCAAACCGCCGCCACCAAAGTGGGCCAGGCGGTGGCCGCGGTTCGCGGCCCGGCCACCTGGTCGCCGGCGCGCACCACCGAAGCGCTGGTCGCCCAGGGCGAGGCGGTTTCCAGCCTCACGCGCCGCGACAGTTTCGGCGCGGATGTTGCGGGGTTGCAGGAACTGCTGCTATACGGAGTCAAAGGCATGGCGGCTTACGCCGAACATGCGCTGGTGCTGGGGCACGAGCATGATTCCATCTATGCCTTTATCGGCGAAGCGTTGTTTTATCTCGCGGAGGAAATTCCCTCGGTGGATAAACTGCTCGCCCTAAATCTTAAGTGCGGCGAGGTGAACCTGCTCGTCATGGAACTGCTCGACACCGCGAATACTGGCACCTACGGCCACCCTGTGCCGACGCCGGTGCGCGTGGAACCCTTGGCAGGCAAGGCCATTCTTGTCTCCGGCCACGATCTGAAAGACCTCGAGAAATTGCTCCTGCAGACCGAGGGGATGGGCATCAATATTTACACGCATGGTGAAATGCTGCCGGCCCATGGCTACCCGGAATTGAAGAAGTTTAAGCATCTAGTCGGTAACTACGGCGGCGCGTGGCAGGACCAGAAAGTGGAATTCGCCCAGTTTCCCGGCACGATTTTGATGACCACCAACTGCATCCAGGAACCGCAGGACAATTACAAGAATTTGATCTTCACCAGCGGCCTAGTCGGCTGGCCGGGCGTGACGCACATCGCCAATCAGGATTTCACGCCGGTCATCGCCGCTGCGCTCGCGGCGCCGGGATTTGCTGAGGACGGCCCGGACAAGACCATTCTCGTCGGCTTTGGCCACAACGCCGTGCTCAGCATCGCGGATAAAGTCGTGGCTGCGGTGAAAGCCGGTGCCATCAAGCATTTCTTCCTCGTCGGCGGCTGCGACGGCGCGCGGAGCGGACGCGATTATTACACCGAGTT
>CAIQEI010000173.1 GCA_903870815.1 uncultured Verrucomicrobia subdivision 3 bacterium | reverse complement strand
TGCTCCGCTTCGGGAAAGCACCCCAATCAGCACCAGCAGCGTGATGAAAGTCAGGTGACGAAAAGTTATTGGGTGATTTTCGGTCGCCGTTTTAAGGAGACGTTTTTGGCCGAGATACACGCCTTAAAACTAGAGCCGGAACCTACGCCGGTCAAACGGAGACTGGTCCATTAGCTTCGCTACCTTCAGGCGGGTTCCAGATAAGAATCCCCGGCGCGCCACCACAAATCCGCCGTCACTTTTCCACTGATTCCAGCGACAGCGGTCGGTCGTGGTTCAGGAAATGCCCGCACACACGCCAAAAATCCGCCGTCGCCGGAACGCGGCGAATATCGTGCAGGAATTCCGCGCCAATGCCTTCGCCGATGAAGTTTGTGAACTTCTTCATCCGCTGCACCTGTGCGGATTCTTTCACGCCGGGCGTAATTTCGTTGTCCCACAATTCGCGGAGGTAAGCCAGCACCTCGCGGCCCGTCGGTGATTTCACCGGCTCGCCACGCAACTCCGCACGGATCTGCTCGAACAGCCACGGGTTGCGGATGGCGCCCCGCCCGATCATCAGGCCGCGAACTTTGGTTTCCGTGAGCAATTGTTTCGCCTGCGTGGCGCTGAAGACATTCCCATTCAACAGAACCGGGCAGCGCATTTCCTTCGCCGCGTGGGCGATCAAATCATAGCGCACACCGGGCCGATACATCTGCGTGACGGTGCGGGCATGGACGGTAAGCAGATCAATCGGATGCTTCGCAAACAACGGCAGCAATGCGTCGAACTCCGCCGCCGACTCGAAACCAATGCGCGTCTTGACCGTGAACGGAATCGTAACCGCGTCGCGCAAGGCGCCGAGAATGGCATCAATCTTTTTCGGCTCCCGCAGCAGGCCGCCGCCCGCGCATTTGCGATAGACGATGGGCGCGGGGCAGCCGAGGTTCAGGTCGATTGCGGCGACGGGAAATTTTTGCAGCAGCTTGGCCGTGCGGACGAGCGCGGGAATGTCGTTGCCGATGATCTGGGCAACGACGGGTTTGCCGGTGGGGTTTTCGGTGATGGATTGGAGAATCCATTTCTCCGGTCGCGAATCACCATGCACGCGGAAATATTCCGTCCAATAGACCTCCGGCCCACCGTAGCGATCGATGACGCGCATGAATTCCAGCGTCGTCACGTCCTGCATCGGCGCGAGCGCCAGCAAAAGCGCATCGCTACGGAGCAGGGCGGAAAAGGTTTCAGACAGATGCATGCGGGCGACAAGTTAAACGGGTTAAAACGGGGAAACACGAATAATTCTCACTTTTGATTCTTGCCTTTAAGGCGCAGGTCCACAAATTAACGGCAGCCCATGAACCAGAAAATTTGCGCCCGAATTGGCAGCCTGTTCATCCTGTTCGCGCTGGCCACCCAGGCGGCTGCCGACACGCCAAAACCCGCCGATCAACCCAACATCCTCATCATCGTCTCGGACGATCAGGGTTATGCGGATATCGGCTTTCAGGGCTGCAAGGACATCCCCACGCCGCATCTGGACCGGCTGGCGGGCGAAGGCCTTCGTTTCAGCAATGGCTATGTTACGCATGCGTTTTGCAGCCCCAGCCGCGCCGCGCTGCTGACGGGACGTTATCAGCAGCGTTTCGGTCATGAACAGAACCCCTGGTATGATGTGAACGACCATCGCGAGGGTTTGCCCACGACCGAGAAACTGCTGCCACAATTTCTGCGCGAGGCCGGCTATGTCACCGGCTGGATCGGCAAATGGCATCTGGGGGCGGCCCCGGAATTTCGTCCGGAAAACCGCGGTTTCGTGGAGACCTTTGGCTTTCTTGGCGGTGGCCATCATTACCTCAATTGGAAGCCGACCCTGGTTGGACCTGGGCCGGAATACAACGAGCCGATTTTGCGGAACGGCCAGCCGGTGGACGTGACTAATCATCTCACGCAGGCCTTTGGCGATGAAGGAGCCGCCTTTGTGCGCCGGCACAAAAGCGATCCATGGTTTCTCTACCTTGCCTTCAATGCGCCGCACAATCCGCTGGAGCCGACCCCGGAGCGGTTGGCGCAGTTCAAATCCATCGCCGATCCCAAGCGCCGGAAATACGCCGCGCAAGTAAGCCTGATGGACGACGCCATCGGCAACGTGCTCGCCGCGCTCCGCGAATCCGGCCAGACAGGACGCACGCTGGTTTTCTTTTTCAGCGACAACGGCGGCCCGCTGGGAGCCGCCGGCAACGGGTCGAGCAATCTGCCGCTGCGCGCGGGCAAGGGCACGGTTTATGAAGGCGGCATCCACGTGCCGTTCCTCATGAGCTGGCCGGGGAAATTACCCGCTGGTCGCGGGTATGATTTGCCGGTGAGTTCGCTGGATGTCTTTCCCACCGCCCTGGCGCTGGCGGGAGTGTCGATGCCAACGAACACGATCCATGACGGCGTGAATCTGCTGCCATTTCTCACCGGTGCAAACACCAACACCCCGCATTCGCAACTATTCTGGCGCATGGGCGGAGGCAAGCAGTTCGCCATCCATGAAAACGATTCCAAACTGGTTCGCATCCAAAATCAGCCGGATGAACTTTACAACCTCGGCACCGACTTGGGCGAAAGCAAAAACCTGGCAGATGGGCAGACCAATAAATTGAAGACACTGAACGCCGCCGTGAATGACTGGAACAAGCAGCTCGTGCCGCCGGCCTTTTCCGGTTTGGCCGGACACACGGCGCATCCGAAAAACCCGAAACAATTGGCCGAGCCGTGACGAGTGCCGCAGCGCACTAGCCAACGCGGCGGGCCGGGCCGACGCGAATAATTCTTGCCTTTAGGGCCATTCCCCGCATTTTAACGCCTCATCATGAGCAAAAAAGTTTTCATCGGCACGGACAGCGGCGCGACCACCACCAAAATGTGCGCCGTCTGGGAAAATGGCGAGCCGGTCTCGAGCAAAGTGTTGCAGCGCCCGACCCATACGGAAAAAGGCCGCGAAGCGGTCATCACCTCATGGATCGCCGGCGCCAGCGATTTTCTGGCGCAGAATCAATTACAATGGTCGGATGTCGCCGGCGTGGGCCTCTCGATCCCCGGACCCTACGAACGCTACGGCGTTTTCAGCATCACGTCGAACCTGCCCGCCAGCTTCTCCGGCTGGGATGTTTATTCCGATTACCGCGACGCCCTCGCCAAAATAGCCGGGCGTCCCCTGCCCCTGGTCTGCGGCAACGACGGCAATTTCGGCGGCGTGGCCGAAGCGCGACTGGCACGCGGCAACAGCAAAGCCACCGTCCTGATGCTCATGCCCGGCTCCGGCCTCGGGGCGGCGTTCATCGGTGCCGACGGACTCAGCCTCGACGGCGACACCCTCGCCGGCATGGAAGCCGGCCACATGCCCGCGCCACTGCAACTGTTCGGCCTGACCGGCAAGCCCTTCACCTGCGGCTGCGGCCGCGACTGGGGCTGCGTGGAGGCTTACACCACCATTTCCGGCCTGCCGCAATTGCTCGCGGAATTCCTCAAACGGCATCCCGGCCACGAACTCGCCACCTCCACCGCGTCCACCAAGGAAAAGGTTCTTTCCCTACGCACCCGCGCGCAAAAAGGCGACGCCCTGGCCTTGGAGATTTTCGATTTTCAAGCCCGCGTCATGGGCGTCCATGTGGCCAATCTCGTCATGGCTTTGGATACCAGCATTGTCGTCATCGGCGGCGGGCTGATGGATCACGAGGCCACAACACCGGAATTTCGCGAGCGTTACATGCGCATCATCCGCGAAAACGCCCGGCCCTATCTCTGGGCGCCGCAGCGCGACACCGTCAAGGTGGTGGCGGCGGAACTGGGCGAACTCTCGCAAGCCATCGGCGCGGCGGTCGTCGCGATGTATCATAGCCAAAAGGCTTGAACAACACGGCGGTGTTCGGATTTAGATTTGAATTCGCCTACGGGCCGAGATCAATCGGATTGACCCCGCCGTTCAATTTTTGTTCCCGCCCCTGCCAGACAAACACGCCGGTGATTTGTGCCGGTAATTCAATCACTCCGCGGCAGCGACCCGCTTTAAACGTCAGATCCAGCGTGATGTAGCCATCGGGATGCGGCGTTCGACATTGAATCTTGGGCAATTCACCCGGCTCGGGCGCAATCCGGACAGTGCGAAATCCCGGCGAAGCGGGGCGGATGCCGGCGATGCTGGCGTGCAGATGGAAAAGTGGGTGACTGCCCCAGGCATGACAATCCGAGCGCGTATTCCCCGGTTGTTCCACCGGTGTCTTGAGTCCTTGTTTGACCAAATCTTTCCAGAAACCCAAACGCTCCAGGATAAGATCGCCGCGCCCGAATTTTTGCCAGGTTTCCATCAGATAAAAACTGAAGTAAATGGTTGTGCGCTTGAGATCCGGCGCCGTCAACAATTGTCCGAAGCAGCGCTGCGCCGAATCTCCGGTCAAAGTATCGCTGAGCAGCGCCAGACACTGGCCGTGTTCGCTGAACTCGGTGTGAGCCAGATTGTCGGCCATGAGGCCGCGTGATTCGTCCCAGAATTTTGCGCGCGCGGCAGCGGCGGTGCGGGCGGCCTTTAGTCGCAGGCGTTGCGCCAGCAACGGTTCGCCCAAAGAATCCTCCACGGCGGCGGATTTTTGCAGGGCATAGACGTAGAGCAGGTTGTTGAGGGCCGAAACGCCGTTCACAGCATCGGGCGCATTGCCGGTCGTCCACTGCGGCACCCAATCCATGAAGGGCCAGCCGGGCAGATTCTCCAGCAAGCCATCGCCGTTCACATAAGGCTCAAAATGCTCCAGCATCGAACGCAGGCCAATCGCTCGCGCACGCACGAACTCCGGATCATTCCGCCAGAAAGCATAGTCATTGAGCATCAGCGCCCAGATCAACGAGAAGGTCGGCGAGTGCTGGGCTAAATAGGCAGGATAGCGCTCATTGACAAAGCCCCAGTTCCGGCGCGAGAAATCAAACAGCTCCAGAGCGCGCCGGGGCAAGCGATCATCGCGGGTCATCGCATACGTGGTGAGCATTTCCAGGCGCGTATCGCCGTCATACATGAGCTGCTCGTAAAACGGGCAGTCCATGTAGGTTTCGTGCGCGCACATCTGAATCCCGCGGGTCGCCAACGCGATCACATCGGGGAGCAGTTTATCGCCGTCATCAAACCGGCTTTCGTTATCAATAGGATAGCGGCTTTCGTCCAAGGCCAGGCGGTGAATGGTCAGCGGTTCCGCCCCCGTCTTGATGGACAGCAGACACCAACGGCCAGCCCGCCACCAAAGGGTGGAAAATTTCTGGTGCGGCTTTCCGCCCGGCAGAAAGGTATCGGTCATCCCGCGGAAGGTCTTGCCGATGAACTCGTCACGCCGGCCTTTGGCCTCGGACTTGGGCAGGTAAAGCGATTCTGCCCAGCCCCATGCCAGTTTCGCCCCCGCGCCGCCGCTGACTTCGCATTCCGGATAGGCGCAGTAATAATTATCAAGATCCCAAAGCAGAAACTGCTCGGTATTCGCGGGGACAACCAATTGCTTCCGGCCATCAATGAGCGATTGCCATTGCGGCAGGTCGGGATGCCGCGCTTGCTCCGCCTTCACGACCTCGTCCTTTCCCAGCGCGCCGCTGCCCAGCGCCACGGCGCGGCCGACGGTGATTTCGCGATCCAACTGATCAGGCAGAATTGTGGGGAAAAGCTTCCAACCCGGAGCGCTTTCGCCATACGGATTACTGTTGACCGGAGCCCGGATGACTTGCGCCTTAAGATAATTGCCTTCCTTCCATTGCGGGCCGCAGTCGTGCGCGGTCAATTGGGCGCCCACAAAGAAAATGCCCGGCGTGAACTCGTAGCCGGCAAGTTTGGCAACCTCCCACGCGGCCTTGCCGGTGGTCAACGACCGGTCGTAATCCGACTCGGCCTTAAGAATGAACCCGCCCCGCCACGACATCTGTGCCACCGGGGCGTAGGGCCCGATGCTCCACACCAAAGCCTCCAAGCGATGGCTGCCCGGCGCCAGCCGCAGGTCATAGGTGGCATAGGACCAATGTTCGACATCCGACCGGTCCGGCCCCCGCGCGATGCGGTTGCCGTCCAAAAACAATTCAAACCGTTCGTCGGCGCTGACATGGATGCGCACCGGCGCAGCCGTGGCCTCAAACGACCGCCGAAAACGCAACAAAGCCGGCTCGCGCCAGCCGCCGGCAAAAACATCGGCGCGCGCCGCCTTCGCGGCCGGCATGAATTCCGGATGCCAGATCCAGGCGGCCTCGTCAATGGGCTGGAGCTGGAGAATCCCGGTGTTCCCAAGGTGAAATCGCGGGGGCAGAAATACTTTTTGAACCACGGGGAAATTTTCGGCCGCGCCAGCAGATAACATCATCGAGGCGATGACCAGACTCAGGTGGAATTTCAGGTAAACTTTCATACTTCAATCAACAAGTCGGGGTTTCATTGTGGCCATCATGAAGGACGGCAAAATTGCTGTTTGGTGCCCCGCATATTATGGCGCGACCCCAAAAGGTCAAGTTATGCGGTTAATCTCATAGACTTGTCTGAAACCAGATTTGTTTATCGCTCAAGTTTGTTAAAAATCCATCCGTCTTGTTTCCTTAACCGGCTGTTTGCGCAGTTGAACTTGCCTGGCACATCGGCTATTTTCTTGGTTCTATGACGTTGACAGAAAAACTTCTCGCCCGCGCATCCGGCAAGGCCAGCGTGCAGGCCGGCGACAATATCTGGGTAAGCGCCGACATGCTCATGACGCACGACGTGTGCGGGCCGGGCACCATCGGCGTGTTCAAGCGCGAGTTCGGCAAAACCGCGAAGGTCTGGGACAAGCAAAAAATCGTCATCATCCCCGACCACTATATTTTCACCGCCGATTCGAAGTCGAACCGCAACGTGGACATCCTCCGCGAGTTCGCCGGCGAACAGGGATTGCCGTATTTTTACGACGTCATAGACGACCCGAAAGGCCACTGGGTCTATGACGCGGTCAAGGGCAACATGAAGCGGCAATACGGTTCGCGCTACGCGGGCGTCTGCCATGCGGCGCTGCCCGCGAAGGGCCACACGCGCCCCGGCGAAGTGCTATTCGGCACCGACTCGCACACCTGCATGGCGGGCGCGTTCAACCAGTTCGCCACCGGCATCGGCAACACGGACGCGGGCTTTGTGATGGGCACGGGCAAATTGCTCATCAAGGTGCCCGAGACGATGCACTTCCGCCTGGAAGGCAAATTGCAACCCGGCGTCATGGCAAAGGACATCATCCTCCATTGCATCGGCGAGATCGGCTTCGACGGCGCGACCTACCGCGCGATGCAGTTCGACGGCGCGGGCATCGCGACGCTGTCCATGGATGACCGCATGACGATTGCCAACATGGCCATTGAAGCCGGCGGCAAGAACGCCATCTTCGAATATGACGCGCGCACCGCCGAATATGTGGATGCCCGCGTGAAATTGAACGGCACGAAAGCCAGTTATACGCCGGTGACCCGCGACCCGAACGAGAAGTTTGTTTACGAACTCGTCGTGGACTTGAGCCAGCTGGAACCAACGGTCGCGTGCCATCCCGATCCGGGCCAGCGCAAGAAGGCCAAGGAAATGAACCAGAAACTCGACCGCGCCTACGTTGGCTCCTGCACCGGCGGCAAGACGAGCGACTTCGTGGAATTCGCCCGCGTGCTGCGCGGCAAGAAGGTGGTCATCGACACCTTTGGAGTGCCGGCGACGCCGGATATCGTAAACGACTTGCAGACAACCTACTGGGGCAACTCGACCATCTGGCAGATCCTGGTGGATGCGGGGGTGCAGATGACCGAAAACGCCGGTTGCGCCGCCTGCCTCGGCGGTCCGGTGGACACCTTCGGCCGCATCAACAAATCCGGCATCAATTGCATCAGCGCGACGAACCGCAATTTCCCGGGCCGCATGGGTGACAAGGAATCGAAAGTATTCCTCGCGTCCCCGGCGACGGTGGCGGCGAGCGCGCTGACCGGCAAGGTCACCGACCCGCGCGAGTATTTGGGGAATTAATCCGGCTTGAATCAAACCTTCACCGCTGGTGAGGTCGCGGCAGCGACGCACATGCGGTGATTGTTATAACGCCGGCTGAAACCTTCCAGTTCGCCGATGAGCATGATGGCCGGCAACAATGCAATGCCGCTGCATGCCATATCTGCGATCGAATGTTCATGGCTTGGTCATGGTTTTGGAGTTGAATTAGTGTTTTGGAGAAAGTGGCAAGACTCCAAATTTCTAGCTATCTACCAGCGTCCAATTTTTTTACGGATTCAGTTATCACGATGGCAATATAATATGCGTCGCCAAGTTTTCCGTAAGAAAGCAAAGTTCCTGCTCTCCATTGGTTGAGGGGGGATATTTTAATATTGCCTAAAACGGTGATGTTTGGCCTGTAAAGTATTCCATTCACCACATTGGTAAGTTTTTCCCCGCGAAACAAACCAGATAATGAAATCTTGCGATCGCCATTCCCCAGAAAGGATGGAACGATTTCGTTATACTGCCGAACTTTTCGTTCTTCAGTAACATCTTGATAACAATAAAGCCCATACAATGCATTGGCATCGTTTGCCTTTAAGGCGGCTTCAAATGCGCTGCGCAATTCTTCAGCTGAAGCGGGAGGGGCTTTGGGGCTTTCTGAGATTTGTGCCCGTGACTGCGGCGGTTTAAAACTAAGCGGCAGTCTGCCGATTTCTTCTTGTCCGCGCTTTGATTTTATCGTCATGGCAAAGCCAAAATTGGGTATGTCTTTTTGCTTAAAGCTGAACCAGATGCCATACGATTTGCCGGGTTGCAAACAACCCCGATCTAATGATTGCACAAATAGAGTTTCGACGTATGGGAATCGCGACTGGAGTGAAGGGAAATCCGCCAGGTCCACGGTGGAGTAATCCCTGAATCCGTCTGAATTGCCTGTTTCCGGAACGATATACCATTCCATTGTGCCACCTGGGATCATATAATCCTTTTGCGCTTCCGTTTTTGCCATGTTGAAAATCCATTCAAAGTCGCCGTCTATCCACTCGGGGGCGGTGAACCGAAAACCGGAATAATATTTACCCTTATATTCCATCAGGTTCTGCTGGACCGGTAACTGTTGGATCGCCGCCTCGCCATTGGCACCCTTTTGAAATTGGACTGGCACGAACTTTGAAAAGTTTTGCTGCAAAAAAGCGCGTCGCTCTGCCACTTCATCTACCACTTTGATTCCCGAACGACTGGATTCCGGTAGCTGTTTAAGAAAACCCGATTTATCAATGCAAAACAGGTCGCCTTGGTTGCTCGGAATTTGCTGCGCCAGAAAGATGATCCTGTTTGGGGTGGGGAAGATTCCTTGAATCGGATTATTATTCAGGGTGATCACTTCGCCCAGGAGCTGTGAAGTGGCAACATTGAGCAAGACCAATTTTCCTGTCATGCAGCCTATCCAAAGCCAGTCGGGGTTGGTTGGATCGAAGGCCAGTGCTTCGCCCGTGTTTGCCATTTCATTACTGGAAATATTCACGCATTGCCATTTTTTGGTGGCCAGTTGGTAAATCCCCACACACCGTTGTGGCATTACGATGGCAAAATATTTTGAGTTCATGGCTACCGCCCGGTCATTTAGCACATGGGTGACAGCGCGTTCCATATAACCTTCCGGCACTTCGTTTTTCCAGGAGCGGGACGCCATATCAACTTGCTGCATGATCATGGAACCAACCCAGAGGGTCTTGGCATCCAGCATTACGATGGATAGAGGCAGGTGGGGTGACACAATGCCGGTGAATTTGTCCGTGGCCAGGTCCAACCATCCAAACTTGCCTTCCCGGATCGTGCCGGCCCCGATGAACAATTTTCCGCCCGCCAACCGCAGTGCGGAAATGCCGCCTTGGGGTAAGCCATCCTTGACCCCGTATTCTCGGACTGCTGCACCTCCCCCGGTGATGCGAAACAGGCTGTCGCTCGTTCCAAGCCAAAGGCCATTCTCATCGACTTCGATGGCCCTGATGGGATGTTTCCACGGGCTGGGCAGCCTCACGAACGTCAGCTCTCTGGTTTCGCTGTCGTAACATTGCACTGATGTGTCGGTGGCGAAAAAGATTTTATTCTTCCACGCTTTGGTGGCCTTTATGTGGCCTAAAGTTGCTCCCCATTCCCATGACGCTCGAATAGTTGCAACCGTGGCGGCCCGGGGCACGATATTTGTTATTATTTGCAGCCTTGCCTGCTTGGCAAGCCAGGTTTCCGAAGCGGCATCTCTGCTTGCTTTGCTCGGCAACGACTTCGCCTCACCAAGCTCGGGGTGTTCGACGATTTCCGCCCCGATCGGGAGTCGCTTGATCGACAATCGCCCCGTCCGGAAATCCTCCAGCCAGTTTTTGGCCATAATCGCATATTTGGGATCGCCGGAGGCCGCCACCTCTTCCAGCAACTTCTCCCCGCGTATGCTGTCGGCGTCATTTTGCGATTTATACAACGCCCTGCCCATCTTCCACTTTGATTCCATGTCCTTGCCCATAAATAGGAGGATGGATTGCATCATGGTTCGGTGCACTTCGGTGGAATGTTGTTCCTTCTGGGCCAGCATCACCGGATCCACCTGGAGCTTCCGTTTTCCGCCATCAGGGTTGGTGACCGTTATGAACTTTGGGTTGTTTGTCGAAACCACCGGCGGCATCGGTCCGTCCCGGCCTTGCTCCAATTCAGCCATCCGGGCCGTGAGCATTTTTATCTCGCCGGCGAGCGCCTGGGCCAGCGTCGGCGAACCGGAAGTGGCGAGCGCCTTTTGCACGGTGTTCAGCACCTCCTTTTCCAATTCCTTGCCCGGCGGTTTGGAGAAACTGAACAGCTCTTCGCCGCCCCCCATTTTTTGGATGCGGACGGTCACGCTCAATTTGTCCTGCGTGTCGTGAAACCATTTGCAGCCGCCGTCGATGATCCAAAAGGCGGGTTTTAGCCTCACCCGATTGCTGGAGGTGCTGGTGAGCCCGGCGTTCTGAAATTCGAATTCAGTATAAATCGGCCCGATCGCCGCGCGCTCAACCACACCGTAACCGGCCGCCAGCAGATGCTTTTCCAGCAGGGCCACCAGCCGCGGAGCCCAGTTCTCCTTGTTGGCGGTAATGCTCATGTCCTGGAATTTTCCCAGCGCAATGAATTCGCTGGGTTTCGAGCGCGCGCGCGCCTGGACCAGAAAATCGGCGATGGCTTTGGCGGTGGCGGAATAGTTGGTTTGATTAAAGGGCACGCATTGTAAATCCACGACGACGCTGTCTTGTATATTGATGACCTTGACCCATATTTGCGGGCCGGTGTCGGTCTGGGCAAACGATCCGCTGACCAGCCAGTCGCAGGATAAAAAATGGCCCATCTTAATCACGGCATTGGCTGACATCCGTCCGCCTTCGGCTAGGTGTATTTCGCTCCAGATGGCATTCACCTTGTCGCGTTCGACCATTTGGAACCGGCTTTCTGAAGACAAGGCGGCGGTGATCATGTCCGGCAGGGTGGTGGCGGCCTTTTCCAGCGCGGCATTTCCGGCGGGGGCAAAAATCGGGCCGATCGCGAGACGGAGCATGTTTGTCTCAGCAGCATCGCCGCTCGCCCCCCATAACAGCAGGACGCAACAAATAAAGATCCAGCACCAGTTAATTGTGATGATTTTACGTTTCATTTTTGCCCTGCTTTCTCATTAATTTTTTCAAACTCATCTAGCTGCGCAAACATCCCCAGCCACGCTTATTTAGATTTCATTTCCCAAGTTTTGGGATCAAGCGTTCGGCCAATTCGCCAGCCCCGTTTTGCAGGGCACTTTTTCCGGCGATATGTTCGGCCAAATCCACGGCCACACTGGTCTGGCGCTCGGAAACCAGAATGTTTGCGGTGGCAACCTCACGCACTTTGATTTCCACCCGGGACTTGCAGGAAATGAGGTTTCCTTTTTGCAGACCGTAGGCGCTGAAGGCTTCCCCCGAGATTTCAATGTCCGGCTTATCCGTGGAGCCGCCATCGGCAAGCTTGAAACCGCATTGTTTCAAAATCAAAGACAATTCGGTCTCGGCCCCGGGAAGGATACGTAATTGACTCTGTGCCGAAAAGCCAACGGCAAGAAAAAACACAAACACTGCAGTCACCCATGATGTTTTTTTTGCAAAACTCATAAATCCCTTCACTTGCAGCGAATTCACCTTAGCTAAACTAATCGCCAAATCAATCATTTTCTAAAAAGCGAATGGCAACGGATTTTTCCTGTCCTCGACCGGCGAGCTATTGCCGACCTGCACTTTTTGATTCTTCAAATACTGTCCGGGTAAACCGCCGCTGGATCGGCTGCCCATGAAAAGAATCGAAAATTCAAAAACCAAATAAAGCCGGTCGATTTTTCCCTAATGCAAAGCGTTAAAAGCCTAATGTAAACCTTATAAACACTATTTTGCCAGGCCCGCCCCCGGCAGATAGACCGTGAAGGTCGTGCCCTGGCCGGGTAGCGTGTGGCAGTGCAACGCGCCGTTGCCTTCCTTGATGAGCCGCTGGACGATATTGAGCCCGAGGCCGGTGCCCTGGCGCGGGCCCTTGGTGGTGAAGTAGGGCTGGAAAATTTTCGGCAGCACTTCCGTCGGGATGCCCGGGCCGGAGTCGCGCACCCACAACTTCACCAAGGGCACGGTATTTTCCAGGCTTTCAACATTGAGCAAGCGGTCGTTCGGGCCGTCCTTGAACTGCGTGAGGTCCAGCGGCACACCCAGAACTTCGCCGCCCATCTCGACGCGATGCGGCGTCGGCGAGCATTGAAACGCGTTCACCGTAAGATTCAGCAAAATCTGGATGACATCCGTGCCATTGATCTTCACCGCGACATCGCCGCCGAGGGGCTTAATGGCAAATTCGTTTTCCTGGAAGCTCGGATGAACGCGCACCAACTGCTCGAGATCCCGCAGGAGCTGATTGACGCCCACCGGCGTCGTTTCACCGGTGCGCCGCCGCAGAAAGCTGAGATAGCGCCGCTGGATTTCGATGCAGTTGG
This sequence comes from uncultured Verrucomicrobia subdivision 3 bacterium, assembly GCA_903870815.1. GTDB lineage: Bacteria > Verrucomicrobiota > Verrucomicrobiia > Limisphaerales > UBA11358 > UBA11358. Next base: position 32,167 of record CAIQEI010000173.1, on the reverse strand, counting down.
CCGCCTGGCGTTCCATCAGGCGCAACCGCTCAAGGACGAATTCCAAATCTTCGACCTCAAATCCCGACTCCCGGTTGAGTTTCTTGATGAGCAACTGGATAAATCCGTAGATGACCGTGAGCGGGCCGTTGATATCGTGAAGGATGCTCGCGTAAATGTCGTTATGCGTCTTGGTGATCTGCTGCTCGACGGTGCGGTTCTGCAATTCCGTGATCAGCTCGCGGACTTTTTCCGCGCTGGTGTGGATTTCGCTTTCAAGCAGACGGCGCTGCATGGCCTGATCCACGGCGGAGCGAATGGTGGCGATATCAAACGGCTTGTTGATGTAGTCACATGCGCGGAGCCGCAACGCCTGCCGGATGGTGTCCGTCGTCTCAAACGCCGTCATCATGATCGCTTCAATCTCCGGCCGCACAAACCGCAACCGTTCCAGCACCTCAATGCCGGACATTCCGGCCATGCGGATGTCCAGAATCGCCACGTCCACGTCGTTTTGCTGCGCCAACTCAATCGCCGTCGGCCCGTCCTCCGCCATCAGCAGATCGTATTTGTCCTTGAATATCACCCGCAGCGACATGCGCGGCCCCTCTTCATCGTCCACAATCAGCAACTTCCCACGCCGCTTCGGGGCAGCGTTCGGATCGACGGGCGGCAAACCAGCGGGGTCAATGCGATCAGTGGCGGACATAATCTGGTGACACTAGCGCAAAAAAAAACCGGCTCAAGCAGAAACCTGCTGGCGCAGCCACTCCAGCGCCTGAGTGGTCGTCACCTGCTTGAACGTCTCGCGCTCCCAGACATTCAAGAACTTTTTCACCTCCACGCCCGCCGCGGAAGCCAGCGCGATAAACACGGTGCCCACCGGCTTCTCCGGTGTGCCGCCACCCAGCCCGGCAATGCCCGTCACCGACAAGGCAAAGTCCGAGCCAAATTGCCGCTGCGCGCCGAGCGCCATTTCACGCGCCGCCGCCTCACTCACCGCGCCGTGCCGCGCCAAAGTTTCCACGCGCACGCCGAGGAATTTCGCTTTCACCTCATTGGCGTAGCTCACCACGCCACCGAGGAAAATCTCCGAAGCCCCCGGCACATTGGTCACACGGTGCGCCAGCAATCCGCCCGTGCAGGATTCCGCCAGCGCCAGCGTCTTGTGCTTTGAACGCAACAGCCCAACCACGACGGATTCCAATTCATCATCGTCAAAGCCAAAGAGGTTTGCGCCCAGGATGCGCTGCACCACCGCTTCGCCTTCGCGGACCAGATTTGCCGCACCATCGCCGAAGGCTGTGAGCCGCACGTCCACCGCGCCGGGACGGGCGCAATAACCCAAGCCCAAGCCGCGTTTCACCAGCGATTCCAAATCCGCCTCGATAAACTCCTGCACCCTTGATTCACCGATGCCGGTGGTCAACAAGGTGCGGCAGACAAACGGTTCGCGGACAAATTCCCGGCTCAACAGCGGCACGACAAATTGATCAAACATGGGCCGCAACTCACGCGGCGGACCGGGCAGCATTACCAGCCAGCGGGAGGAGGGAGGAGGGAAGATAGAAGCGGGCAGGCACCTCACCCCAACTCTCTCCCCATTGCTCGCCGACGCGCAACGCGGAGAGGGGGGAGAATTAACGCGCGCCGCCTCATTGCAATCTTCTATCTTCCCGCCGTCAGCTTCGACTTTGATCGCCAGCCCCGGCGCAGTGCCGGTGGGATTGAGAAAAACTTCAGCGCCTTCGGGAACGAACGTCTCCACCTCCGTCTTTGGCGGACGCGGCCGGCCGCGCTGGGAGAAAAAGTTTTCAATGTGCGCCAGCACGGCCGGATTTTTCACCAGCTTCCTGCCGAGCAGTTCCGCGATGAGTTCCCGTGTGAGGTCGTCGGAAGTCGGGCCGAGGCCGCCGGTGGTGATGACCAGATCAGCGCGGTTCAGAGCCTCACGCACGGCGCCCTGGATTTCGCCGGCGGTGTCCGCAATCGCCACCTGCCGCGTGACGATGTGGCCGAGGTCGGCGAGCCGGCGGCAAAGCCATTGCTGGTGCGTGTTCAACACGCGGCCCAGCATGAGTTCGCTGCCGGTGTTGATGATCTCGACTTGCATAAAATTCCCGGAATCGGAAAGCGGAGCCCGGATTCCCTGCCCGCCACCCGTTTATTTTTTCTTCGCCGGGGAGTTGGTGGTTTGTGCTGGTGCCTTGGGCTTGGGCTTGGGTTTGTAAATGGCGGCGTTGAATTTTCCCATCAGATAGCTTTTCTCCTGATCCGGCGTGCAGAGATAAATCTTCCCCGGCAGCCGGTTAGTCGTCAGCGCGCCAAATTCCAGCCGGAGCGCATAGCTTTCCTTGAAAATCTGTTTTTGCACGCCGGCGTCTTCCCGCCAGAACAAAGTCAGCACCGCCGCTTGATCCACATTGGTGCTAACGTTGATGGTCTTGTTGGCCAACGCCTCGGGCGCCGCGCCGCTGAAATTGATACGCGCTCCGAATTCAATCGGCGAGTTCGTCCCACTGCGCAGCATCAACTCGCCGTTCTGATACCACGACCAGTTGAGGATGAAATCCCGGCCATGAATCCGGCCGACAACCGTAGCGTTAGGCGTCGTCACGTCATCCAGGTTTAAGGTCCAGTTCTTGTCGCTGGCGGGCGGCGGGCCCGGCGGCGGCTTGGGTTTGGGCGGTGATGCGACCGCCGGGTTGGGCGGGGCGGCAGCGTTGGTAGCCGCCGTTGCTTTCGGTGGTGACAGCGGCTTGGTTTGCGCCGTTTTTTTATGGAGGTGGAAAATGAGAAAAGCCGTGCCGGCGGCGAGACAAACCGCCAATACGATGATGAAATTTCTCGTGGCGGACTCTTTTTCCGGCGGAGCAATCGTTGCGGCCGGGTCCGCGCCGCGCACGGGAATCTTTTTCTCGGAAACCTTCGTGCCAGTGAAGATGAATTTTGAATCCGCCGTGGGCGCCTGGGGGGCGACGATCTTCTGGAAACACGTCGGGCACTCCATCACGGAGCCGGCGTCCGACACGTCACACTTCATGTGCTGGCCGCACACGGGACAGGCAAATTTAAATTCGCTCATTGCTGCGGGGGAAAACATTTCATAGAACCGCGGTTTCGGCAATGCACATTTTCAGTTTTACGAAAAATCCGCAACCGTTGCGAAATTGAAATTTTCCACTTCGCCTTAGCAGCGTCCTTCGGGTGACAAAAAACAGTGTCTTTCCGAGTCCATCTGTGGTTTTAATGGTGCAGAATTTATGAGCAAAAAATCACCCGTTTCCCGCAGCGGCCGGTTCACCGGCGGTCCGGCCGCCGAGGTCGCCAAATTCACCGAGTCCATCTCGTTCGACTGGCGGCTCTGGAAACACGACATTCTTGGCTCGCTAGCGCACGCCGCGATGCTTCATAAAATCGGCGTTCTGAAAAAAACCGAACTGGTCGCGATCAGCAAAGGACTGAATCAAATCCACAAAGAAATCGCCGCCGGCCAGTTCAAGTGGAAGGCCGAGCTTGAAGACGTCCACATGAACATCGAGGCCGAGCTAACCCAGCGCGTGCCTGCCGGCGCCAAATTGCACACCGCCCGCTCGCGCAACGACCAAGTCGCCCTCGACGTGCGGCTTTGGGTGCGTGACGAGATTACCGCGCTGCTCGGCGAAATCGCCGGCCTGCAACGTGCGCTGGTCTCGCTCGGCGAAAAGAATGCCGACGTCATCATCCCCGGCTACACGCATTTACAACGCGCCCAGCCCGTCTATCTCGCGCACCACTTGCTCGCTTACGTCGAGATGCTGGAACGGGATTGCGAGCGGCTTTGGGACTGCCATTCGCGCGTCAACGTCTGCCCGCTCGGCAGCGGCGCGATTGCCGGCAGCACGCTCCCGCTCAAACGCGAACTCGTTGCCAAGCTGCTCGGCTTTGTGAATGCCAGCGGGCAGATCCAGCTCACGCAAAATTCCATGGATGCCGTGAGCGACCGGGATTTCATGATTGAATTCGCCGCCGCCGCCGCCTTACTGGCGGTTCACATCTCGCGGCTCGCGGAAGATGTCATCCTCTGGGTCAGCGCGGAATTCAATTACATCAAGATTGCCGACGCCTACACCACCGGCTCGTCGCTCATGCCGCAGAAGAAGAATCCCGACATCGCCGAGCTGGCGCGCGGCAAGACCGGCCGCGTCTTCGGCAACCTGATATCGCTGCTCACGCTGCTGAAGGGATTGCCGATGACCTACAACCGCGATTTGCAGGAGGACAAGGAACGGCTGTTCGACACCGCCGACACCGTGCGCGCCACCACGCGCCTCATGGCCGCGATGTTGAACAACACCAGGGTGAACAAAGCCGCCTGCGCCGCCGCCGCTAGCGACCCGGCGTTGCTAGCGACCGACCTCGCGGATTATCTCGTGCGCAAAGGCATGGCGTTCCGGCCCGCTCATCATGTGGTGGGCGCGGTGGTGGCGCTGGCGGAAAAGACCGGCAAACCGCTGAACCAACTCACGCTCGCCGAATTGCAGGGGGTGGAGCCGGTGACCGGCACCAAATATTTTGGCCGCGACGCGCTGGGCGTGTTCAACCTGAAAACGGCGATGGCGAAAAGGAACCTGACCGGCGCCCCAGGCACGAAGGAAGTCTCAAAGCAACTGGCCCGCTGGCGGGAACAGCTTTCCTGAAGGGGTGGAAATGAGTGAACCACTTCAACAATTTGGTGGAAATTGGACTGACCAGAAGCTTCAACGGCTTCGGGAATACCTCATTGCCTACCACAATGCGTTGAAGAATTCGCCATTCAAACTAACCTATATTGATGCGTTCGCTGGCACAGGATATAACACGCCTAAAGCACTGCCTGACTATCAATCACCGCTTTTCGATGATCTTGCCGCAAAAGATACTCGACAGTTTTTAGATGGCTCTGCCCGGATAGCGCTCCAAACTCCAAGGCCGTTTGATGAATATATTTTCGTCGAACAAGATGCCGAACGCTGCGCAGAACTCTCAAAGTTAAAGACGAAATTTCCTGCGCTGGCTTCACGTATCAAACCGATAAATGATGAAGCGAATAGCTACCTCACATCGCTTTGTAATAGTTTCAATTGGCATCGTGAAGGTCGCCGCGCCGTTGTATTTCTTGATCCGTTCGGAATGCAAGTTTCATGGACAACGATTCAAGCCATAGCACAAACCCAAGCCATTGATTTGTGGCTGCTCTTTCCTCTTGGCATTGGCGTCAATCGGATGCTTCCTAAAAGCGGTCAGTTTCCGCCGGGATGGCGGAAACGGTTGGATTCAATGTTTGGAGAACCAGACTGGTATTCCGCGTTCTACGAAACTCACTCATCTCCGTCTTTGTTCGGTGATGCCGAAGAAATTGCGGTGAAACGTGCAGACTCGTCTGCCATCAGCAGCTATTTTGTGAAAAGACTGAAAACTATTTTCCCGCACGTTGCCGAAAATCCATTGCCACTTTTTAATTCATTAAACTGTCCGCTTTACTTGCTTTGTTTTGCGGCCGGAAATCAAAAGGGAGGAAAAATTGCTAAACGTATCGCCGAGCATATATTGAAGCCGTGAACGCATTCCTCGATACAACCGGAGCAACTTTAGAAGTCGCCAAGCCAGCGCCCAGGCGTGCTTCCCTGCGACATGACAACCGCGTCGGCATGTGGCATGCGCCCGCCGTCATTGCAGAGAATAATTTCATTTATAAAAGCCTCTCGAATTGGTCGTTCAACGTCGCGGTCGGCTGTTCGCACGCATGCCGGTTCTGTTATGTGCCCAGCGCGGCAACCATCAAACAAGGGCCGAAGCTGGCGGAATACGGCGTCAAAGACCCGGATGCCGAATGGGGCGATTACGTTTTGCTGCGTCCATGGGAAGAGGAAAAGTTTTTGTCCTCGTTGCGCGCGGCGGAAAACACCCCGCGCTCGGAATTGAAGCGGGACGGCAATCGCGCGGTGATGTATTGCACCACCACCGATGCCTACCAGGTCATTCATCATCCAGACCCGGAGCGGCAACGGATGCTGTCACAACACGCCCGCCGGCTGGTGCGCCGTTCGCTGGAACTGATTCGCGACCATTCGACGCTCAATGTCCGCATCCTCACCCGCAGTCCGCTAGCACGGGCGGATTTTGATTTGTATAAAACTTTTGGTCCGCGTCTGTTGTTTGGCATGAGTTTGCCGACTTTGCGAAACGATCTCTCGAAGATTTACGAACCCAAAGCACCCGCACCCTCGCAACGTCTCGCCACGCTCCGGGCTGCCAATGAAGCCGGCCTGAATGTTTTTGTGGCGGTTGCTCCAACCTACCCGGAATGCAACGAAGCTGATTTGCGCGCAACGCTTGAAGCCATCGCGGAAGTTAATCCCGTCACCATTTTTCACGAGCCAATCAATATCCGCGCTGAAAATGTCGAACGCATCCAATCGCACGCTGATGAACTTGGTTTGGAATTGAAAACGGATGTTTTTGAAACGCGTGAGCAGTGGCAGGATTACGCAGTCAACGCGTTGCAAACAGTTGAGAGTTTGGCTGAAGAAATCGGCATTGCCGACCGACTCCATTTGTGGCCGGACAAGTCTCTCGGCAGTCTAACTGTGGCCAATCGAATGCCAAAACCGCGAGATTACATGCGCTGGTTGCGGAAATCTTGGATGCGTATCAGCGAATGGCCACAGTAAAAAGAACGGACGAAATTAAAAATCGAACTGGCGGCGCAAATTGAATTCTGAAAATCCGGTTCCTTCGGTCTTATAATTGCCAGCGGCATTTACTGCTTTGCTCCCGTCGCGCTACGTTCACAGCTTGTTCAGATCAATCACACAGAAGCCGTAGTCAAGGAGGCCCGGCGCGGGCCGGCGCGCGGCGGGAATGCTGAACACCGATTGTCGCCGGTCGGCTCCCGGGTTCCAATCCACCACGCCGGCGGCGCGCAACACTTTCAGATGCTTGCCGACACTTTCGGGCGTCTGCTTGAACAGCGCGGTGGCCTCCCTGACGTTCAGGGTCCGGCCGGCGGCGAGCTGTTTCATGATGGCGAGCCGCACGTCGCTGCCCAGGGCGAGCAGCACCGCCACGGGGTTGAGCTTCGGCAGGTTTTCGGCGGAGCCGGAAGCCCCGCCGCCGGATGTTTCGGGAATGGAATCGCTCATTTCCTCAACAAATTGGGCAATTTCCACCGCGATGCAAGCTGAATCCAGTAGTAATTAGTTTGGTATCGAGTGTAAAAGGTGTTTTTGAAGAACTAATTAGTTCTATATATAATCGAAAATGCACTTTTTAAGAACTTTTTAGTTCTTTATTTGCCATAAAAATGGCTTTTAAAGAACTTATTTGTTCTGTATTGCACGTTAAAAGTGAGATTGAAGAACTAATTAGATCTTCAATGGGCCTAAAAAGTCCTTCCGAGAGAGTAATTGATTTCTAAAAGAGTCCAATTTTTTGGGTCATGAAATCAAGTCCGGGCGCAGGTTGGCAGCGTCGTTGGCGGCAAACACGGCGTCAACGCCGGACCGGGCGTCGTCGGGTGATGACTTTAGCTGGCTTGGCCGGCGGAAAGTTTTATTCTACGGCCACAGATGGCTGGCAATGTAAATGATCTGCTCAAGGCGACGTCCCGCTCGTTTTATCTGACGTTGCGCGTGTTGCCGGCGGCGGTGCGCCCGCAGATCGGCCTGGCCTACCTGCTCGCGCGCACGACGGACACCATCGCGGACACGGAGCTCGTCCCAGTGGCGCAACGGCTCGAGGCGCTGCACAAACTGCGCGAGCGGATCCTGGGGCAGTCGTCCGCGCCGCTGCATTTCGGCGCGCTCGCGCAGCAGCAGGGTTCGCCGGCGGAAAAATTGTTGCTGGAAAAGACCGAGGCCGGTCTGGCCCTTTTACAAACGCTTTCACCCGAAGACCTCAAACTCGTTCGCGAGGTGCTGACCACCATCACCAGCGGGCAGGAGCTGGACCTGCGGCGGTTCGCCGGAGCGTCCGCGGAAAATGTGGTGGCGCTGGAGACGGCGGCGCAACTGCATGATTACACTTATCGCGTGGCGGGCTGCGTGGGTGAGTTTTGGACGAAGCTCTGCCGGGCGCATCTTTTTCCCAAAGTGCGGCTGGAGGATGAGAAGCAGTTCATCACGGACGGCATCCGATTCGGCAAAGGTCTGCAACTGGTGAACATTTTGCGCGACCTCCCGGCGGACATTAAGGCCGGCCGCTGCTATCTGCCGCGCCAGCGGCTGGACGAGGCGAAGCTGCTGCCGGAAGTGCTTTTATCGCCGGCCACGGCGGCGAGGTTCCTGCCGCTGTTCCACGAATACCTCGACAAGGCGGAGTCGCATCTGGCAGCGGGCTGGCGCTACACCAACACGCTGCCGTTCGGCCAGTTTCGCCTGCGGCTGGCGTGCGCATGGCCGGTGCTGATCGGCGTGAAGACGATCCAAAAGCTGCGCGCGGCAAATGTGATCGAATTGCAGCAGCGGGTGAAAGTGTCGCGCAGCGAGGTGCGGCAGATTATTTTCCGTTCGCTGGCGCGGAGCCCGTTTGCGCCGGCGTGGCGGCAATTATATTTGCCGGCCGTAAAAGCAGTTGATTCCGGCGGCGAATTGGCGTAAGAAGGCGTCATGCAGATTCCAAAATTCCCCCTCTGGCTTTGCGCCTTGGCCTTGGGCGGCAGCATAACTCTCCACGCCCAGGACACCGCCGCCCAAGCCGCCGCGCGGGCGGCCTTGGCCGAGAAAATGCAGCAACTTGATAACCCTTCAGCGGCAACCGCTCCGACAGCCGCTCCGACAGCCGCACCGACTAAGCCCGCGCCCGCTGACACCGCCCCCGTGACGGCGGCTCCGGCAGCCACTGCTTCGGCCGCAGCCGCAACTCCCGCACCAGCCGCTGAAACCCAAACGACCGCAACTCCCGCCGCAGACACTGCGGCTCCAGACGCGACCAACACCGCACCTGCGGCAACCGAAACTACCGCACCCGCAAACAGCGCGCCCGCGACCACTGCACCGGCGGAAGCGGGGACTCCGGCACCAACAACCGAAACGCCAGCGGCCGCAACAACTACTGCAACAACGGCGGCGGACACAACGAACAACGCGCCCGCCACCACCGAACCCCCTGCCTCCGCAGATACTGCGCCCGCCGCAGCAACTCCCGCCGCAGTTACCATGGCTCCGGACGCAACCAACGCCGCATCCACCACAACCGAAACTCCCCCCGCCGCCGCTCCCGTCGCAACCACGACATCGGCGCCCGCTGCCGCCGAGACTCTGCCGGCCGGGGATACTCCCGCACAGTCCGCCGCCCGGATGGCGATGCAACAAAAGATGCAGGAACTGGAAGGCAGTCCGGCAACCACCCCCCAAGCGCCCGTCACGACCACGGCTCCGCCCAAGGTCCTGCTTGCACAACCGATCACCGCCCCGGCACTGCCCGTCAGCATGACCAAGGAACAAAAGCTGGATCGGATCCTGGCCCTTTACAAAAACGATCTATTGACCCCGGAACAATATCATGAACAGCGGGCGGCCATTCTGGCCGAGCCTTGAACAAATTGTTTTCCGCGACCCGCCGGATATTTCCGGCGGGTTTTTGTTTTCCCGACCTTGAACTTTGCGCCCTGAACATTAAACTCTCGCGCCATGCATGATTTTCATTTTGCGGGAGACAAGCTGTTCTGCGAAGGGGTGAGTCTCGCGGCGCTGGCCAAGGAATTTGGCACGCCGCTCTACGTCTATTCGCAGCACACGCTGGAGGATCATTTCCGGAAACTGGATACCGCGCTCGCGCCGCTGGACCATCTGGTCTGTTTCGCGATGAAGGCAAACTCGAACCTCTCCGTCATGCGCGTGCTGGCGAACCTCGGCAGTGGCTTTGACGTGGTGAGCGCGGGCGAGTTGCAGCGCGTCATCGCGGCGGGCGGCGATCCGAAGAAATGTGTCTTCGCCGGCGTGGCCAAGTCGGCGGCGGAAATTGAATTCGCGCTACGGAAGGGGATTTATTCCTTCAACTGCGAAAGCGAACCGGAAATCCGGCGCATCAACGAGGTGGCCGCCCGGCTGAAAAAACGCGCGCCCATCGCCGTGCGCATCAACCCGAATATTTCGGCCAAGACGCACTCGAAGATCACGACCGGCACCTACGAAAACAAGTTCGGCATCCAGTTTGAGCACGTCGAGGCGATTTACGCCCGCGCGAGCAAATTGAAAAACATCTGGCTGCGCGGCGTACAGATGCACATCGGCTCGCAACTGACCTCGGTCACGCCTTACGAACTGGCCGTGAAAAAAGTTCTGCCGCTCGTCAAAAAACTGGCAGCGAAATACCAGCTGGAATTTTTCAGCCCCGGCGGCGGCCTGGGCATCATCTACAACCCGGCGCTGGCCAGCGGCACGCCGGCATGGTGGAAGTCGCCGGCAGCCAAAGGCATTTTGACGCCCGCAAGCTACGCGGAAAAATTGCTGCCGCTGCTCCGGCCGCTGGGCTTGAAGATTCTAATCGAGCCGGGCCGCTTCATCGTCGGCAACGCCGGCGCGCTCATCACGCGGGTCGAGTATGTGAAGCGCACGGGCAGAAAGAATTTCGTGATTGTGGACGCCGCAATGAACGACCTCATCCGCCCGGCGTTTTACGATTCCTATCACGAAATCGTTCCGCTAGTGAAGAAAAGTGGCGCGCTGATTGCTTCCGATGTCGTCGGGGGCATCTGCGAATCGGGCGATTATTTCTGCCAGGACCGGCCGCTCGCCAAAGTCGGCGAAGGCGACGAACTGGCGCTGTTAAGCGCGGGGGCCTACGGGTTTGTGATGGCGAGCAATTACAACACGCGTCCGCTGGCGGCGGAGGTGCTGGTGAACGGCAGAAAGTTCGCCGGGGCGCGCGTCCGCCAGCCGGTAAAAGATATTTGGGCCGGCGAGAAAGTTGTGGCATGGTTAAAGTGAAATTGTGAGCGAAGAAAATTCCATAGCGGCCTACTGGTCGGACGGCATGGACGAAGCCGGTCTGGCAGACTGGGCGCGGCGTCTGCGCGCGCGGCTGCCGGCGAAGGAGGTCTCGCTCGGGCTCATCTTCATGTCCCCAAAATTTTTTCCGCACGCGGAGCAGGTGCTGGAGATTCTCCGCGTCCACGCCCGCATACCGCTGCTCATAGGCTGCTCCGGCGGCGGCCTGGTGGCCAATGCTGAGGAACTCGAAAGCGCGGGCGGCCTGGTGCTGGCGCTTTACTCCCTCCCGGGCGCAACGCTGAAAGGCGTCCGCTTCACCCAGGAACAGGCGGCGGCGGCGGACGGCGACCATTTCTGGCCGGTGGAAACCGGCGTCGCGCCAGACCAGGTCAACGGCTGGCTGGCGTTTATTGATCCGTTCCATTTCAACGGTGAAAGCTGGTTGAGTTCGTGGAATCAAAATTATGCCCGGGTGCCGGTTTATGGCGGGCTCGCCAGCGGCCAATTTCCGGAGCCGCTCACACAGCTTTATCTCGACGGGGATGTTTTTGAAGACGGCGGCGTAGCCGTCGCGGTTGGCGGCGACGTGACGCTCACCGGCGTTATTTCGCAAGGCTGCACCCCCATTGGCGAGGCCTGGACGCTCACGCGCGTGCAGCAAAATCTCATCCAGCACATCGGCAACCGGCCGGCCTATGCGGTCTTGTCCGAGACCGTGCAGCAATTGCCGGCGGAGGAGCAGCGCAAGGTGCAGGGCAATTTGCACATCGGCCTGGTGGTGAATGAATATCTGGAGAATTTTCAGCGCGGCGATTTTCTTGTCCGCAACCTGATCGGCGGCGATCCCAACTCCGGCGTCCTCGCCGTCGGTGCGCTGCCGCGGATGGGCCAGACCATCCAGTTCCAGCGCCGCGATGCGGCGGCGGCGTCCGAGGATTTGAACGAGCTGCTCGCGGGGGCAAAGACGAGCCTGGCCGGCCGGGAAATTTACGGCGGCTGCCTGTTTTGCTGCAATGGCCGCGGGAAAAATCTGTTCGGGCGCATCAGCCATGACACCAAGCTGGTGCAGGCGCATTTCGGCCCGACCGGGCTGGCCGGATTTTTTTGCAACGGCGAACTCGGCCCCGTCGGCGAGAAAAATTTTCTGCACGGTTTTACCGCTTCCCTCGCGCTCTTTGTCAAAAAGTAAGCGCACTTCGACATTGCATTTGCGCGGCCAGCGGCCATCCTCACGTTATAATTTGTGCCTGACGAACAATCCAATCTGAATTCACCGGCGCCCGCGCGCCGCCCCGGCGCCAATCGCCGTCGCGGCCGTCGCGGCGGCCGCGGCCGCGGCCCGCGCCCGTTGCTGGCCAAGGCCGGCGCGCCCGGCCCCGAAGAAATTTCGCCCACCAAGGAACCGGTCGATCCAACGGTATCAGGCCCTGAACACGCTGAGCACGCTGAGCACACTGAGCACGTGGAACACGAAGCGGATACTTCCGGCGATTTCCGCGAACCGCACACCGAAGCGCCCGCCGATTTTGCCTCGCATGAAACCGAGCCGCTGGAAAGACCGGCGACCGATTCGGCCGCTGAGATTTCGACGCCGCAGGAAGCCCGGCCACCCCGCGAATTTCCCCGCGAGCGGCGTCCCGATCACCGTCCGGAACCGGCGCGCCCGAAGCCGTGGGTCAAACCCGCCGATTTTCGTCCAGCGGAAGCCTCGGCCATCAGCCAGGCCGTCGCGCATGCCACCGAAATCGCCGAGTCGCTGAAGAACATGATTGACGTGCTCGACGAAGTGCTGGAACTCGTCGAGGTCGCCGAGCGCCAGAAAGTCGCGGACGAGCGCGAGATCGACGAACTCCGCCGCGCGCTCCGCCGCATCCAGCCGCCACGCCGGGAGTTGCCGCCGCCGCGCCGCGAACCACTTCCTTCCCGCCCGCCGCGCCGCGATGAACCGCGCCAAAGTCAACCCGTCCAGCCGCCCGGGGAACCGCCGGCTCCAACGGTTTCGGAAGAGCCGCCAAGCCAAGCGGACTGAAAAATGTCCGCGCCGTGAACCTCGCGGAAAAACAGGTTGAACTCGTCCAGCAGCTCGCCGCTTTGAAAAATGGACAAGACCGGCTGGCGTTACTCGTGGAAAAAGCCAGGGCCCGCCGGCCGCTCGGGCCAGAATCCCGCGTGGACCAAAATCTGATTCCCGGCTGTCTGGCCAAGCTTTGGTTCGTTCCGGTATTTCGCGACGGTAAATGTTATTTCGAAAGTGATTCGGACTCGCTGGTCGTCAAAGCCGTGGCCGGCCTCCTGTGCGACTTTTACAGCGGCCACGCGCCGGCGGATATCCTCGCACACGATCCTAAATTTCTCGCACCGCTCGGCATCACGCAGCACCTAACACCGAACCGCCGCAACGCGCTGTCCAAAGTCTGGGAGTGCATCCGCCGCTTCGCCGGTGTGCCGGCCGCTCGTTGATTTGCTGTCCACCATGCTCCATCTTCCATCCTCGCCGTGAAGTTCTATGACGCGCACAATCATCTGCAGGACGCACGCTTCGCCGGGCGTCAGGGTGAACTAATCGCCGCGTGCAAAAAATCCGGCGTCGCCCGCATGGTCGTCAACGGCGCGTGCGAAAGCGACTGGCCGCAGGTGCTCGCGCTGGCCCGGGAAAATAAAATCGTGCTGCCCAGCTTCGGCTATCATCCGTGGTATCTGCCCGAGCGAACGCCGGACTGGAAGCATACGCTGGGAAAGTTCCTCGACGAGGTTCCGAGCGCCATCGGAGAAATCGGCCTCGACCGCTGGAAGCCGGGTTTAGGATATGCCGGTCAGGAGGAAGTTTTTCTCGACCAGCTTCAAATCGCCGCCGGACGAAATCTGCCAGTGAGCATCCACTGCTTGCAGGCGTGGGGACGGCTGCATGTATTGCTGCGCGATCATCCGCGCCCGCCGCGCGGTTTTGTGCTGCACAGTTTCGGCGGCCCGGCGGAGATGGTGCCGGCACTTGCAAAGCTCGGCGCGTATTTCAGTTTTCCCGGATACTTTTTACATGAGCGCAAACGGCGCCAGCGCGAAACCTTCCGGCAGATTCCCGCCGACCGGTTGCTGGTCGAAACCGATGCTCCGGATCAACTGTTGCCGGAGGATAAGAACCGTTTCGCCCTCGTCGATGTGGACGGCAAGCCGGTGAACCATCCGGCCAATCTCGCCGCCGTGTATTCCGGCCTCGCGGAATTTCTCGGCGAAACGGTGACATCGCTCACGCCGCGCGTTGAAGAAAATTTTCTGCGCCTCTTCGCCGGCTTGTAGCGGCGCGTCGGCAGAATGCCGCATGGCAATTAGCGGCGGTCCGCCGACGCGCCGCTACAATTCCGCAATTTTCCGCACGATAAACCCCGCCGCGGCGAAGCCGAAAGCGCCCGTCACAAACGTCGCCGAGCCGAGACCGCCATTGCAATTCAATCGCGCACCGTCCTCCGCCAGCGAGCGCAGTTCGCACACCGAGCCGTCCGGCTGCGGATACACCGTGCGCTCCACCGAATAGACGCACGGCACATTCATCACCGAACGCTCGGCGGGAAAACCGTGTTCCTTGCGCAACCGGCGCCGCACTTCGGACAGCAGCTTGTCGTGGCTGGCCTTGGATAGATCACCGAGCCGCACGGACGTCAACTCGCGGCGTCCGCCCGCGCCACCACAGGCCACCACTGGAAAATGGTTTTCGCGGCAACGCACCAGCAGCAGGACCTTGTTCGGCACATTGTCAATCGCGTCGAGAACGAAATCAAATTTCGGAGCCAGCAGGCTGGCGGCGGTTTCCTCGTTGAAGAATTTCTGTTCCGCCGTCACGCGGCAACCGGGGTTGATGGCGCAGATGCGTTCGGCCATCGCCTCCACTTTGGCATGGCCGACAGTTTCGGTGAGCGCATGGAGCTGGCGGTTGATGTTCGACACGCAGACCTCGTCCAAATCCACGAGCGTGAGCGCGCCGATGCCGGAGCGGGCCAGGGCCTCAGCCGCCCAGGTGCCCACGCCGCCGAGACCGACGACGCACACATGAGCCGCGCGCAATTTTTCCAATCCGGGCCGGCCGTAAAGCCGCGCAATCCCACCGAAGCGTGTTTCATAATCACTCATCCCAATTGTAGCTGGAGAATTTCAACCTCGCGGGCAGGGGTTTGGCAAGCATTGCCGGTGCAAACGTAAGCGGTCGCTTCAATCTTGGTGGTCAGGGTTTTGGCAAACGGCTCGACCGCACCGGTGTTACCCAAAACGATTTTGTTCGGCTGGTAAACCGAGTGCGCGGCACGGAGCAGATTGTGAAAATTCGCGGATTGCATGTCTCCGGCAATCACGACGCGACGTGGTTCATCCAGCCAGAAATCCAGCGCCGACAGCAGATACGCCATGGCAGCGGGCTGGTTTTGCAGGCGGTGCGCGAAGAGTTGCAGCGTGGCCCCGGCCGCCGTGCGAAAATCCTCCCGGCCGGTGATGGCGGCCAACTTGAGCAGCGCCAGGGTGGCGACGGAGTTGCCGCTCGGTTCCGCGCCGTCGTAATCATCCTTCACGCGGAGGATCAAATCGTTACTACCCGCGGGGCTCTGCCAGAAGCCACCATTCGCAGGGTCGTAAAATCCCGCAATCATCGCCCCGGCCAGTTCAATGGCGAAGTCGAGATATTCCGGCTTCAGCGTGGCTTCATAAAGCTGAATCACGCCATCTAGGAGAAACGCGTAGCCTTCGAGCAGTTGCACCTGATCGCGCTCGCCGTCGCGCCAGCGGTGGAACAGCGTTTTGGATTTCTCGTCCCATAGTTTTCCGCGGAGAAACGCCAGATTCTTCTCCGCCGCCACGCGATATTTTTCGTCGCCCAGAACGGCGGCGGCGCGGGCGAAGGCGCCGAGCATAAGCCCGTTCCAGGAAACGAGAATCTTGTCGTCGAGATGCGGGCGGACGCGTTTCGCACGCACGGCGAGCATTTTTGTTTTGGCGGCGGCGAGTAAATTTTCATCGTGGCAGCCGGGGTGAGCCGGCGGAGGCTTAACCGAGGACGAACCCGAAGTTTGAGCGGATTCCCGTCCGCGGCCACGGAGGGGCTTGGCTAGGCTCAAAACATTTTGCCCCGCCAGCGGCGTCGGGTGGCTGTGGTCCACGAAATTGCCCCCGGCCGTGATGCCGAAATATTGCGCCGCGACATTGTATTCCTCGACGGTGAGCAGCCGGGAAAGTTCAGCCTTGGTCCAGCAATAGAACTTCCCCTCGTGACCTTCACTGTCCGCGTCCTCGGCGGAATAAAACCCGCCGTCCGGATGCGTCAGGTCGCGCAAAACATAGTCGAGAATGTCGCGCACAAGGTCGGCGTGGTGCGGGTCGCCGCTGACGAGAAAAGCGTCGAGGTACAGCTGCGCGAGCTGCGCGTTGTCGTAGAGCATCTTCTCGAAATGAGGAACGAGCCATTCGGCATCCACGGCATAACGAGCGAAACCGCCGCCGAGCTGGTCGTGAATGCCGCCGGCCGCCATCTTTTCGCAGGTGGATAATACCATTCTCACCGCTTCATCATCCCCGAAGCGTTTGGCGGCGCGCAAAATGAGCGACGGGATGGCCGGCTGAGGAAATTTTGGCGCACCGCCAAAACCACCGTTCACGGGATCGTAAGCTTCCTTGAACATTTGGGCGGCCCGTTGGAGCGTCGGCGGTGTGAGCGGGGAATTTTCCCGGGGAGCGCACACCGTGACGAGATCCAGCCGCGCATGCAACTCGTCGGCACTGGCGGCAATCTCCGTCCGGCGATCGCGCCAGAGTCCGGCGATCTGTTCCAGGAGTTGCAAAAAACCGGGCCGACCCGGGCGTCCGGCGGGCGGAAAATAGGTACCCCCGAAAAACGGCTTCAATTCCGGCGTGAGAAAAACGCTCATCGGCCAGCCGCCGCTGCCGGTCGTGGATTGCACGAAGGTCATGTAAATCTTGTCCACATCCGGACGTTCCTCGCGGTCCACCTTGATACTGACAAAATGATGGTTCAAAAAGGCACCGATCTTTTCGTCCTCAAAACTTTCGCGTTCCATGACGTGGCACCAGTGGCAGGTCGAGTAGCCGATGCTCAAAAAAATCGGCTTGTTCTCCGTGCGGGCCCGGATAAACGCCTCTTCATTCCACGCGAACCAGTTCACGGGATTGTGCGCATGCTGGAGCAAATACGGCGATTTTTCCCGGGCAAGACGGTTGGTGTGTTTGGCGACCATAGCGGGGAATCTGCCCTAAATGCGACCCGGCCGCGAACAATTTTGCGTCGTCACTGGCGTGCCGCTGCGCTAGGCTGGATTGATGTTATCGCCCAAGCCGTGGCGGGCCGAAGCCGTGATCCAACTGATCGCGGGCGTGTTTATCTGCCTGTTCGCCGGCATGCTGGCGGCGACGATTCTGCAGAATTCCGGCCTGGCGGCTTTCAAGTCGCCGGACAGCCTGGCGAATGTGCTGCTGGCAACCTTGAGCTTTCAGGGGGCGACCTGGTTGTTGATCATTAACTTTCTGAAGCAGCACGAAGTTCGGTGGCGAGACGGGTTCGGATTTCGTAACGCACATCTAACAAAATCACTGCTGATTGCCGCCGGCGTGCTGGCGCTGGCATTGCCGACTGTCCTCTGCCTGGAACAGATCTCGGTGTTTGTGCTGCAAGAAATCGGCTGGCCGTTGGAAGACCAGCGAGCCGTCGAGTTGATCGTCAACGCGAAGTCGTCCTGGCTACGCGGCTATCTCGCCTTTTTCGCGATGGTGCTGGCGCCGGTGGCGGAGGAATTCATATTCCGCGGCGTGCTGTTTCCGTTCATCAAGCAACTGGGCTGGACGAAGCTCGCCTGGATCGGCGTGAGCTTTCTGTTCGCCATCATCCATGTCAACGCACCCACGTTCGTACCGCTATTCGTGCTGGCGCTGGTGTTCACCTGGCTCTACGAAAAAACCGACTGCCTGCTCGCACCCATTGCGGCGCACAGCCTGTTCAACACGGCGAATCTGCTCATCCTTCATTTTGAAAAGCCGCTGAACCAACTGCTCGAACATTTGAGTCATCTGCTGCCTCCGACATGAATGAATTCGAACTCATCGCGCGCCTGACGACATCACTGCCATCCAATAAAGCGGTGGTCGTGGGTGCGGGCGATGATTGCGCCGTGCTGGACCTGGGCGTACCGGACAAGTTGATTTTATTTAAGACGGACGCGGTGGTGGAGGGCATTCATTTTTCGCGCGAGACCCCGCCCGAAAAAATCGGGCGCAAAGCGCTGGCGCGCGCTTTGAGCGACATCGCGGCGATGGCCGGAACCCCGACAGCAGCGCTGGTGACCGTGGCCCTGCCGGAAAACTTCGATCCGGAGTCAGTTTCGAAAATCTACGACGGGTTGAATTTACTGGCCAAAAAAAACGGCGTGGCGGTGGTGGGCGGCGAAACGACGAAGACCAACGATCGCATATTGATTTCCATCGCGCTGCTCGGCACCGTGCCGCGCGGCCGAAAGATTTTGCGGAGCGGAGCAAAAATCGGCGATGCCATTTTTGTGACCGGCGAACTGGGCGGGTCGCTCGCGGAAAAACACCTGGAATTCGAGCCGCGGCTGGCCGAGGCGCGCTGGCTGGCGGAGCATTTTCCCATCCACGCGATGATGGATTTGAGTGACGGCCTGGCCGGTGATTTGCGTCACATTCTGGCCGCCAGCCAAGTGGGCGCGGAAATTCTTAAATCGGCGGTGCCAATTTCGCACGCGGCGAAACTGCGCGCCAAGGAAGGTTCCGCGGCGAAACCCGCGTTTGCCGCCGCCTTGACGGACGGCGAGGATTTTGAACTGCTGTTCACCGTGGCCGGCAAAGACGCGGTCAAACTGCTGGACGCTTGGAAGCCACAATTCCCGAAAGTGAAATTAAGCTGCATCGGTAAAATCGTTTCCGGCGAAGGCATCTTCATCCGCGACAAAACCGGCTCGCATCAACTCAAAGCCCATGGCTACGTTCATTTCCCATAGCCCGGCGGAGACGGAATCGCTCGGGGAACGGATTGGTCGCAAGGCGCACCACGGACTGGTCATCGCCTTGAGCGGCGAGTTGGGCGCGGGCAAGACACAGTTTGTGCGCGGGGTGGCGCGCGGACTGGGGATTTCCAACCGGGTGCATTCCCCAACATTCACACTGGTGAACGAATACGGCGGCGGCCGGCTGAAATTGTTTCATCTGGATCTGTATCGGCTGGAGACGGCGGCGCAGGTCTGGTCGGCCGGGATTGATGAATTTTTGTCGCCGGATGGCGTGGCCGTGATCGAATGGGCGGAAAGACTGGAAGATGGAAGTAAGTTTGCCCAGGTGAAACTTGAGGTTTTAAGCGAGACGGAACGGAAAATCATTTATGACAATCCTGGCCTTTGAATTTTCATCGGAGCAGCGGAGCGTGGCGCTGGCGCGCGAGGGGAGGGTCCTGGCCGAGGCGGCAGAATCCGGCGGCTACCGCGTGACGCATGCCTTCGGCCTGGTGGAAAAAGCCCTGGCGGATGCAAAAGTCTTGCGCGAGGAAGTCGAAGTCATCGCGGTGGGGCTGGGGCCGGGCAGTTACACGGGTATCCGGGCGGCGATTGCACTCGCGCAGGGCTGGCAACTGGCGCGCAACGTGCAATTGCTCGGCATAAGCAGCTCGGAATGTCTTGCGGCGCAGGCGCAGGCGGAAAAAATCTTCGGCCGGGTCAACGTGGTAATCGACGCCCAGCGGGGCGAATATTACCTGGCCGGCTGGGATATTTCATCGGCGGAACGCCGGGAGATTTCGCCGCTAAAAATTGTGGCCGCGACGGAAATTGAAGCACGAAAAGCGGCGGGGGAAACCTGCGTCGGGCCGGTGGTCGGGCGGATTTTATTTCCCGCCGCCGCGATGGTGGCGCGGCTCGCGGCGAGCCGGAAGAATTATGCGGCGGGGGAAAAACTAGAACCGATTTATCTGCGGGAAACCGCGTTCGTCAAGGCCCCACCGGTAATGCGGACTTACTGATAAACACCGGTTGAAGAAACGACTCAGAATCCTTGGCCCCGATCGCTGATGTTATTTAATTGAGCCGGCGGCGGCACAGCAACCAGAAGGCGGCGAAACCGCCGCCCAGCATCGTCCACGTTTGCGGTTCCGGCACGGTGACGACCGTCAAACCCCAACTGACCAACGTGGAGTCTCCACCGCCGGAAAGGTCCGCAATGAACAAGGTCCAGTCGCCATTCGGATTCAACCCGACCAGATTGGCCAGCGTATTGTCGGTTGAGGTTGGGTCCGCATCAAACTGGCTAGGGGTCGAGTAGAGCGGGTCAATGGTTCGCGCGTCGGGTGCCCAAGTTCCGGTAATTTGTCCGTAACCGTTGAGACTACCCGGATAGCCAAGCGACGGATTCTGGTAGCCGTGAATGTTGTTTAACGACGCGCTATCCAGCGTGACATTGAAACCTGTGTCACCGTAACCGGCGGCATTGCCCGAACTCATGCCCACGCGGTTCAACAAGACCACAGAGGTACCATTCGGCGAAAACAAGTAGGCGTACAAATCGCCATTAAAACCGCCGGTGATATCGAGATGCACCGTGACGCTGGAGACGACATAACTCATGCCGCTAACGTTGAGCGTGGAAGTCATGCCCACCGGATTTCCATCGGGAACCGCAGCGCCAGGTGTGGCAGTCACCGTCAAATTAGTGGAATCTGCGCGGCTAGTCAGCGAGACCAGCAGCAGCAACAGAATTCCAAATTTTTTCATCATTTTTGCCAAATCGCTCAAATGCGACCTCCGTACACATGACAAAAAATTACTGGTCCGGCAGTTATGCGGGCCAATTATCTTAATGTCACATTCGTGGACAATATAAAACGGGTCGGCAAGTAAAGCAACACCCATTCTGTTACGAAATGATGGCGGATTTCTGACTGGCATCTTAAAATCTGCCGCAAGTTTCCTGCCAATGTCCGGCCGTTTTGACCTGAGAATGGTCTAGGTGCAACACATTCAGCTCCACCGCCGATGCAGAGGTGAACTATTGAACGCGGGTTCGCGGGTACGGGTGGCCGGAATCCGGTCTGGTTGCCTGAAAAATTTACGTGAATTCCTTTGCGTTTTTCCGCCTTTTTCCGCGAAATTGGCGTTTGTGAAAATCCTCACCGACGAACGCTGCACCGGCTATGCGCGGGCCGGGCACCCGGAAAGTCCCCGGCGCATCGCGGCCACCGTCGCTCATTTGCGAAGCCAGACGCAACTGTCCGTGGAGTGGGCCACGCCGGGAGAAAAAGTCCCCGATGAAATCATCCTGCGCGCCCATACGCCGGAAATGCTCGCGCGCCTCGCCCTACCGGAAGATTTTGACGAAGATACACCGGGCTTCGAAAACATATCCGGATACGCCCGGGCTTCCGTCGCCGCCGCGCTTGACGCTTTGAAACTGGCGCGCAACGGCGAAATGATTTTCAGCCTCATGCGACCGCCCGGTCACCACGCCACGCGGAATAAATCCATGGGCTTCTGCTACCTCAACAACGTCGCCGTCGCCGTACTGGAGGCCCGCGCCACCGGCGCAAAAAGAGTTGCGGTTTTTGATTTCGATGTTCATCACGGCAACGGAACCGAGGAAATTTTGTTAAACCATCCCGGCGTTGAATTTTTTTCGGTCCACCAGCATCCCGCTTATCCCGGGACCGGTACGGAAAACGCCGGCCAAAACTGCTTCAATTATACCGTCGCCCCCAGCGCTTCGCGCCTGGCGTATCGGACCCAGCTCGGACGCGCGCTGGACGATATGCGCAGCTTCCGGCCCGACCTCATCGCCGTGTCCGCCGGGTTCGACGCCTATGCGCAGGACCCGCTCGCGGAAGGCACGCTGTTGCCGGAGGATTTTCATTGGCTCGGCCAGTCGCTGCGCGTGTTGAACGTGCCGTTCTTCAGCCTGCTCGAAGGCGGTTACAGCGAGGATTTGCCGGACTTGGTTATGGCTTACCTCAAAGGCGCGGACGGAAAATAAATTCGCATGATCGTCGTCGAAGCCATTCAAAAGAGCACCGGTTTTCTGGCCAAAAAAGGCGTGGAATCGCCGCGCCTGCAAACCGAACTTCTGCTAGCGCACCTACTCAAAATGCCGCGCATGAAGCTGTATCTCAATTTTGACCGCGTACTGACCGCGCTGGAAACCGACCACCTACGCGAGTTCATCCGGCGGCGCGGCCAGCGCGAACCGCTCCAGCACATCACCGGCTCAACTTCATTCTGCGGCCACGAAATCGCCGTCAGCCGCCACGCGCTGATTCCGCGACCGGAAACGGAACTGCTCGCCGAACTCGGCTGGAAATTTCTTGCCGCCGGCAATCGGCGACCGGCAACCGCCCTGGACTTCGGCACCGGCACCGGCTGTATTGCCATCGCGCTGGCCGCGAAATGTCCGGATGCCAGAATTACCGCGATTGACGTTTCGGTCGAAGCGCTGGCACTGGCGAGAAGCAACGCCGTGAGAAACCTGGGTGGCGAGCGAATCGAGTTTTTGCACGGCGACGGTTTTGCCGCACTGCTATCGGAGGGACGAATCATACAAGTTCCAAATCAAATATCACCCGCTGGCGAAAGGCGGGGCGCGTCCCTCCGAGAGTTCGATTTGATTATCAGCAATCCGCCCTACATCGCCTCCGCCGAAATCGACACACTCGAGCCGGAAGTCCGCGATTTTGACCCACGCAGCGCGCTCGACGGCGGCGCGGATGGACTGAATTTTTACCGTCGGCTGGCGGCGGAGGCAAAGCCATACCTGAAAACCGACGGGAAAATCATGCTGGAATTCGGCGACGGCCAGGCGGACGACATTAAAAAAATCTTTGAAGGCGAAAAGTGGATTGTCGAAGCCGTGCAGGACGATTACAGTCAGCGCGCCCGAATTTTAATCGCCCACAAATGAATTCATGGAAAGCTTCTTAATCAAAGGCGGCGCGCCGTTGCACGGCGAAGTCACTATCAGCGGCAGCAAAAACGCCGCGCTGCCCATTCTCGCCGCGACGCTGCTCACGGACGAGCCGTGCGTGATCCGCCGCGTGCCGGACTTGAGCGACACGCGGTTCATGGTGCAAATCCTGCAATCGCTTGGCGCCACGGCCGAGTTTGAAAACGGTACCGTCACCGTCCACGCCCGTAAAATCAAGGGCTACGCGGACTACGAACTCGTCCGCAAAATGCGCGGCTCCATTTGCATCGCTGGACCGCTGCTCGCCCGGTTGCGGAAGGCGCGGATTTCCCTGCCCGGCGGCTGCATCATCGGCGCGCGGCCGATTAATTTACATTTGAAAGGCTTTGCCTCGCTGGGCGTGAAAACCAAAATCGAGGGTGGCTACATTGATGCGACGGTAAAAAAACTTGTCGGCAACATCATGTTCCTCGGCGGTCGCGCCGGTCCAACGGTGCTGGGCACGGCGAATGTGATGATGGCCGCGACGCTGGCGGACGGCGTGACGGTCATCGAAAGCGCGGCGTGCGAGCCGGAGGTTGTGGATGTGGCGAATTTCCTGAACGCGATGGGCGCGCAGATTGCCGGGGCCGGCAGCCCAACCATCACCGTCACCGGCGTAAAAAAACTCCACGGCGCGGAGTACGAGGTGATTCCCGACCGCATCGAGGCGGCGACGTTTTTGATTGCCGCCGGCGCAACAAACGGAGAAGTGACTTTGCGCGGCGCACGCGCCGACCATTTGCGCGCGGTGATTGACAAACTGCACGAGGCTGGCGTGGCCGTAGAACGCTGCGGCACGAATCTCATCGCCCGGCGCAGCGGCAAGTTGAAGCCGGTGGACATTACAACGCTGCCGTATTCCGGTTTTCCGACGGACGTGCAGGCGCAGATGATGTCGCTGCTGGCGCTGGCACCCGGCCTCAGCATCATCACGGAACGGATCTTTGAATCGCGCTTCATGCACGTGAGCGAGCTGGCGCGGCTGGGGGCGGACATCGAGATCGAAGGGCCGAGCGCGATTGTTAAAGGCGGCAAGCCGTTGAGCGGCGCGCCGGTGATGGCGAGCGATTTGCGTGCGAGCGCGGCGCTGGTTATCGCGGGGCTGGCGGCGAAAGGCACGACACAGGTAAATCGCATTTACCATCTGGATCGCGGCTACGAACAGATGGACGCGAAGCTGCGAAAACTCGGCGCGCGGATCCAACGCGTAGAGGAGAAATGAGTCCTTTAGACTGATGATAGTGCGCTGGCTGGTCTAGCTTTTGGGATAACGCCATGATTGCCATCAGTGCAGGTGCATCATCAAACCCGGTTGGCAAATACCAAGTTGCAGCGGGCGTGCCCGACGCGGTTATTCTTAACACCCAAACCGGTGAAGCTTGGGGAATGGTAAGCACCAACCCCGGCAGCCCCGAAAACAAATCCGATAAGTTCTTTTCTCAAAAATTGCCGGCTATTAATTCAGCAATTGTTTTTGAGCGCCCACAGTGGTTCAAAGGGGTAGCCCAAGTATTGACCAAGATTTTTGGAAGCGTAGAAGCGCGGACAGTGTCGCATCAAGCGGACGCTTGAAACTCCACGGCGAGGAACTGTCCGCGCTCCGAAGATTATTTCCCGGAAACAAAGGGCGCGGCGAGAAGCCGTTGGCGCGGGCGCAAAATTAATTCGCCCGCGCCAACGACTTCCCGCCGGCTGGCACCCCCATTTTAAGCGTCCGGTTTTTCGCCGTCGCTTCGCTTTGGCGCGACCAGTTCATGCGGCGATAATTTCGCGGCTGTTAGCGTAGATGCGCGCCTGCCGCGCAACCTGATGGACGGCGGCGGCACGCTTTTCCTCGAATAGCGCGGGAAATACGAGCAGCGGATAGAACGTGACCCACGCCAGCGCGGCGGCCTCGTTGGCGGCGCGGCGGAGCGGGGCGTTCAGTTCGGGCTGCTCGGCCTCGTCGAGGGTCTCGGCGATCAGGCGGCTTTTGAGACGTTCAAACTCGCTTTCGAGGTTGGTGCGGAACGGCGCATTCGTCACCGTCGGCAGCGTGAACCGCGTTTCCGGGGCGAACCGGGCGGTTACTTTTCGATTATCGTGTTGGTTCATATTTTCCTTTCGGTTGGTGGTAATTAGCACAAAACCCGCGATTGCCTGGGCAATCGCGGGTTTTGAAAAATTGTTAGATTAGTGAATCAAGATTTCGTTACCACGACGCCCAAGGGACGGGAGCAGCGCTGCCAAATGGCCTGATAGCCATTGACCGGCGCGTGCGTCTGCATCAGTTTGGTGAACGTGGTGTTCATTTGAATACGCCCTAAAATAGCAGATTTCGCCGGCTTGTCAAATTTTCCCCCCGCGAGGTTTTTCCCCGCTTGTCGAATTTGCCGGGCGTGGTAGGTTAGTCTTACTAACATGAGCGACCGACCGTTAAAAATGGTGACCTGTCCGGGGTGCGACACCAAGACGTTCATCCCGGGGGATTTGCCGCCGCTAGCCTCGGAGCCGTGCAAGAAATGCGGTCACGCCATCATGATGCCGCTGGTGCTTCGGCAATTCGATTTGCGGAGCAAAATCGCCTCCGGCGGCATGGGCACGGTTTATCGCGCGTGGGACACAACGCTTGAACGGCTGGTCGCCGTGAAGCTGATGAAAAAGGAACTGCTCGACGACCCGAAGATGCTGGAAAGTTTTTACCTCGAAGCCCGCGCCTGCGCCAAACTCAACCACACGAACATCGTCCACATTTACACGTTTGACGAATGGGAAGGCGAGCGCTACTTAGTGATGGAACTGGCAGATCAGGGCAGCCTCGATGCGCGGATTGAAAAACTGCATTCACTTCAGGAATTGCAGGTGCTCGATATCGGCATCAAGATCGCCTCCGCGCTCGACATGGCGTTGAAATACGACCTGCTGCATTGCGACATCAAGCCGGGAAACATTTTGTTCAACGCCGACCACGAGCCAAAGCTGGTGGATTTCGGCCTCGCCCGCAAAACGGATGCGGAAGCCGAAGGCGCGGAGTTTACGCGCGGAACGCCGTATTACGTCGCCCCGGAAAAAATCAAGCGCGAGCCGGAAACCTTCCTCTCCGACATGTACAGCCTCGGGGCGACGCTGTATCACGCCATCACCGGCCATGTGCCGTTTGACGCGCCGACGGTGGAGGAGGTGGTCATCGCGCAGGTGCAGGAACGCCTGACCCCGCCGAATCTGGTGGTGCCGGAAATTTCGCAGGCCACCAGCGACGCGCTGGGGCGCGCGCTGGCGAAAAATCCCGGCGAACGATTCCTGAGCTACGATGAATTCATCATGTCGCTCGAAGCCGCCCGCAGCCTGTTGCTGCGCCAGCAGTCGCAGTCACCTGACCCGTCCCAGCAGCCCAAGCGCATGACGAGCTGGTGGCGCCGGCAGTAAAATTAAAAAGGCGGACGTTGCCGTCCGCCCTGGTTAAAAATTTCCGGCCGCTCTTATTGGCCTTCTTTTTTCTTGTCGCCGATGTGGATGGTCGTGGCATCCAGCTTCCCGCCTGCAACTTTTTTGTAGGAGCCGCGCACGGTTTCACCGGCGGTAATGTCAGAAAGGGTGGCCGGTTTGCCTTCCTTGGTGATTTTCGTGTCAGAGGTAACGGTTAAGGTCTTGCTACCGACGGTCACGGTCATGGCCGCAGAATCAACCGCCGTCACTTTGCCGTGGTACGACTGAGAATGCTTCTTGGGTGCTGGCGCCGTCGCGGCCGGGGAATTGGTGGATCCCGCTTCCTGGGCGCGACTAGAGATGGGAGCAGCGATAAAGGCCGCGGCGGCTATGGCGTATAATACGATGTGTTTTTTCATGTTTAATAGTTAATTGTTGGTTTACTGCGGTTCGGTTATTCAGACTGACAAACGCGCCGAAAGGTTTCAAGAAAATCACCAAGCCCCTTCGGCCAGTAATTCGACAATATTTTGCGCCAGATCCGCCGCCAGCAGGGGCGCGGCCTGCCGCTCGGAACTGGCGAGGTCGGGGCCCACATTGACGAGCGTGTGGCCCTTCACATCGCGGTCGAGCACCAATTTCCCGGAGACGCGGTCGCGGACCACGACATGCGCGGTGACGCTGACGCGATAATTCTGCACGGTCGCCGAATCCCGGTTCAAATAGCCCAAGCCTTCAGGCTCGTAACTGCGGATGACGCCGGTGATAACCAGGTCGCCGGGCTCACGCGTAGCCAGCCGGTATGTGCCGTCCACCTGCAGTCGTTCACGCAACCCCTGGGTGACAGCCTCGCCAAGGCGCGGCTGGAAGGTCAGGTTGTTGAACGGCTGGACCTCCACGGTTTTATCGCCGGACACGGCATCGTTCACCGGACCGAGACGGTAGCCGGCACAACCCGCCAGAAAAAACACCGCCAGCCCGGGAAGAAATAAATACAAGACGCGCATGGCGGCTCACTTTTCCGGCGCCGTCGACTGCAACCGGGGCTTCAGGATTTCAATGCGCTGGCGGGCCTGGGCGGCCAGCGGCGAATTCGCGTCCAGCTGCAGCACGTCGTTGTAATAGATAATGGCACCGGCCCACTTGTGGTTGCTCTCGTAAAACTGGGCAATCTGAAAGCTGCCGCGCACCTGCTCGGCCTTGAGCCGGGTGACGGCGTCCTGGGCGGCGGGCACGCGCCGGTCATCGGGATAGACCACCATGAAATCCGTGTAGGCGCCGATGGCCTGTGCCGCCGCGCTCTGGTCGTATTCAGCGGTGTCGGCCTGCTTTTCCCAGGCCACGCCGGCGCGATACATGGCGTCGGCGGCGATGAGCGGCTGCCCATTGTAGCGGTCGGCGGCCGTGTCGTAGGCCTTGACGGCATCCGCATAATTTTTACCCTTTTCCCGCGCGGCACCGATGTTCAACTGGGCATGCGGGGCGACCTCGCTGTAAGGCCCGTTGGCGACGATCTTATCGTAGAGTTTAGCGGTCTCGTCCATTGAGGAATAAAGCGGGATGAGGTTCCACAGCCGGAACCATTCGCCGTTCAAAAAGCGGCCGGCGATGGCAAACTGTCGCCACAACACCTCGTTGTACTGCGAGCTTTTGGGATATTTCTCGATGATATGCTGGTAGGCATTGAACGCGGCTTCATCCTTGCCATCGACCTCCAGGCACCGGCCGATGAGATATTCGGCGCGCGGGGCGTAATCAGAAAACGGCCAGACCCGAAGGACCCGGCGCGCAGCGCGGCGCGTAGTGGAATAATCTTTGGCTGCGAAAGCTTCATCGGCGACCTGCAACTGGTCCTTGGCGCGGGTACGCTGCCATTTGGCGGATTCGCCGTAGGGTTCGTAATACCAGCCTTCGCCCGGCACGTACATCAGGGGTGCGGGTGAACGCAACGGCAGCAACACCACCGAGGCGAAAATCAAAATCCAGAAGGCTGACCGACGATTCATGTGCGGGCAACGGTAGCGGCCTCTTTCCGCCAAGTCAAAACCATTCAACCCCGGAAAACAATCAGGACACCATAGTCCGTCATGATCTTCTGCACCCCCACATCGAAGTGCTCATAATTGATGGTGTGGATACCGACGAGGTTCGGCTCGCCAATCTCGCGGAGGAACGCGGAAACTTTCTCGTCAAACCGGTCATGGCCGGATTCGATGCACGCGGCGCGCCGGATGGTATGGATGCGCAACCGTTTGTCCGCGCCTTTCTGGATGGATTCGAGCGGCGGCTTCGGCTTGTCGATGAGCGATTCGCCCGGCTTGTCGCGCACCGGCACTTTCAGGTGCAGGGGCACCTTGGCGGCAGCCGACGCGGCGATGGGACTCACGAGCGCCGACGGCGGCGGCGTAACCGCCGGCAGCGAACCGGTGGTCACCTTGCCGCTCGTGGGTATGGTGATGTGTTCGCCGCAGGATGGACACTCGATCTGGGTGCCGGCACCGGATTGATCCACTGCCATTTCCTGGTCGCAGTTGGGACAGTTGAAGACGATATCCATAACTTTTGGGGGATTTATTTTGGCCAGCCTACGTCCGCAGCGCCGGTCAAACCAGAAAAAAATCATTTGAATTTAACCGCCATACTTTCACGAAAGCATCATTCGAAATTTCATCCAAAATACCAACACTGCCGTGTCATGCTGAAGGGAGTTGAATCGTTTCATGAGATTCCGGCCGCCAGCCGCGATGGGATCCGCCCATGACCTTTTTTCGTTCCGCTTTCCAGGTTGACATCCTTGATTCATCGTGGCTTTGTGTTGCCTACACGCATCCGTAAGCCGGAACGGTCTACGACTGATCAGGAATCAAATTATGGCTGAAATCAAATTCTTCTGCCCACGATGCGGCCAGCACATCCAATGCGAGACCAGCTATTCAGGGCATCCGATCAACTGCCCTTCCTGTCAGCAGGCCATCGTGGTGCCGCAAGTTCCCGCCGCCGCGCCAGCCGCGCCACCGGCAACGGTTAATCCGCCGCACGCAAGCCCGGCTTCGACGGTTGGACGACAAGATCCGATTATCCCCGTGGCTCAGCGAGCGGTCTCAGCCAAGTCGCGCACCCTGCAAACGGCGCTGGCCATCATCGGCGCGGTGATGGTGCTCGCCGCCCTCGGCGTCGGCGGCTGGTTTGGTTACACCCAATTCAAGTTTGGACATTTATCTTATGGTTTGGTGGCGTTGTGGTCGGGCGAGGGCAATGGCAATGACAGCGCGGGACGGAATCACGGTCAGCTGGTCAATGGAGTTGATTTTGCCCCCGGGAAATTGGGGATGGCCTTCAATTTTAACGGTGGCAGCCACATCGTCATCCCGGACGAACCGTCCCTGAATCCCACCAATGGAATCACAATCGCATGCTGGGCTTATAGCCGCCGATACAGCCCCTCGTATGGCCAGATCCTAGTCAGCAAAGATGGCATCTGCCGGGTGGCAAGACAGTACCTTTTGGTCTGGGGCGGCGGCAACGGCACGCCGGGCGGGATCCGGGTGCATATCGGCGTGCCTTCCGGCTATCCCTATTTTGAAGGTGCAACCGTACTGGAAAACAATACCTGGTATCATGCGGCGATGACTTATGACGGAACCTCGCTGAAAGTCTATGTGAATGGAAAACTCGACGGGCAGAAGGCCGTGACGGGTCCCATCATAACGTCACCCGAGCCGGTCCGGATTGGCGGCGGGGCGGAAGACGGCTGTTATCAAGGATATTTTGACGGATTGATTGACGAACCGGCCATATACAACCGGGCGCTTTCGGCTGAGGAAATCCAGGCCATTTACGACCGGCAAAAATAATGTGGCCAGGTTTGACTAATTGCGTTTGCCGGTGACGGTGATGTGGTCGAATCCGGCGGTGAAAGTCGGGCCGCCGTGGGCACTGGCCGCGAGGCCGATGCAGACGGTTGAATCCATGCCGATGGTCAATGGCGAGCCGGCGGCTGGGGTCCAAATCAAGCCGTCGGTGGATACGGCGGCGTAAATGTTGTTGCCCTGCCGCGCGAGTTTCAGCCAGCAGGGCGCGGCCAGTCCGTCGATGAGCTGGTAATCCGAAACGCCATCGGGGGCGGCACGGTGCTGGAAAGTCACGCCGTGACCGGGAGTCAACAGGAACGCGGCATTGCGCGCACCGCCGTCCGTCGTCTCGCGGATCATGATGCCGGCCTTAGCCCATTCCATGCCGTTCTCGAGCGATGCCACGCGGCAAGTGATCGAGCAATCACCGTCCACTTCCCGCCACGCAAATTCACAGCTATCGCTGGTGTCCCATATGTCCCCGCTATTGATGCTCAAAGCGACGGCGGCTGGGCCGGTTTCAGCATAAGTGCCCTCGTTCGCGTTGCCGAGGTTCAGATGCTGCTTGAAAATAGTCGGCTGCGGCACCGGCGGTGCTGGCGGCATGGTGACGCTGGCGCTGGCGGAGTGGGCGCTTTCAGATCCAGGTGCCAAGGCCGAAACCGCGTACGAATAGGTCGTGTCATACGCGGCACTGGCATCGGTGAAACTGTTGCCGGTGGTAACGGTGGCCACGTTCAAATAAGGTCCGCCGGATGACATCGCGCGTTTGACATTGTAGCCAGCCGCATCCGGCACTGCATCCCAGTCCAGCTTGACGGTGCGACCGAAAGGGGTCGCTTTCAAATTTCCGGGGGCTGGCTGGCTCGCCGCAGCCGGTCCGGCCAGCGTCAGAACTTCGCCGACCTTGGTTTGATAATTGAGGACCGCGCCAGACAGGGTGACCGGCCCGTTGAGGCTCGAAACACAGCGGACCTTTTCGCCCAGCCACGGATTGGCAAGCCGGAGCATTTTACCAGCGGTGCTTTCGATGCGGACATACTCCGGCTGCCCGAGCGTAATTGCGCTGGAGACGAGAAACCCGCCGCAGGCGTTCAAGTTGCCGAACGCGGCGGATTGATCCTTGGGCCAGTCGGGAAACACATGGAGGTTGGTCTGATAACTCTGCACGAACATCGCCGCCAACGTCGCTGGCACAATCGAGTAGTGTTCCGTGCCGCCACCGCCGACATCGATCAAGAAATTATTGTAGCGGTATTGCGTCAGAAACCCGTCTAAAATGGTGAGGATTGCGGTGGGATCATACCCTACGCAGGCCGCGCCCGGATAAAAATTGCACTCGTTGTTATAGTCATACCATTGCGCGGCCAGCCAAAATGTATTGGAGGCCGCCAGCAATAGCGACGGTTCGCTTTCCAAGCCGATGTTCCAAGCCGGGAACACCGCTTGACAGGAACTCATGCCCGCGCTGCTGCTGCGGATGGCATGATCCGGATAAACCTTGACCATCGGAGCGGGAAAAGGCGTGCCTTCGGTGGCGTCCCGCAGCACGTTAACGCCCGGGGCGTTGTAGGGCGCGCCCAAGGCATTCAGCGTGTCGATGCTGCTGGCCGGCACGACCGGCAGCGGGGTCAGGCGGGCGATAATGTCTTCCCATTTCGCGCGGCGGTCGGCATCCACGTTCAAGACCTTCGACATCTCCAGCAGTGAAGGATAAACCAGCTGGATGAAGCTCAGCGTGGTGGCCGGGTTCGTGTCGCGGCCGGAATTTTCCGAAACAGCATCGTGATGATCAACATACCGGCCGTTTTCCAGCACCAAATAATTGTCCCAGAAATCAGCGACGCCCTTGAGGTAGGGATAAATCTTCGCGGCGTAGTTTGTGTCCGGTGTATACTTCCACCTCATTGCGCAATTCACGGCGGCAAAAATGGCGTTCGCCTTTTGCCCCCAGAACGTGCCGGGATCATCGCTCCAGCCCGGGGCGGGAATCAGGTGGCA
>CAIQEI010000172.1 GCA_903870815.1 uncultured Verrucomicrobia subdivision 3 bacterium | reverse complement strand
TTTAGTCAGCCTGCCAAAAGCGATTAATTTCGTCACGCGTACATAATAAACCTCCCTCTCCCGGGTTCGTGTATTTCGCGTATTTCGCGGTTTAAAAATGTTTTTGCGTCTTTGCGGTAAAAGCTATTCAGCTTTCAAGTTTCGTTTCACGAAGTCCTCCACCCGCGGCCAGACGTCCGCCACGGTGACGCCCTGCAGGCAGAAGGGGGTGGGGAAACGGCAGTAATCCGAGCAGGGTTTGTAGGGGCAGGCCCGGCCTTCAAACACCTCCGAGGCCGGATGCAGCGGCGCAAACCATTCATGCAGTTGCGGGCCGAAGATCGTGAACGTGGGCCGGCCGCAGGCCGCCGCCAGATGGCCGGGGCCGGAATCGTTGCCGATGAACACGCCGGCGGCATCAATGGCGGCCAGCAGTTCCGTGACGTTGCGCGGGCAGACGGCGGGTTCCTCCCGTTCCCGCCACCAGTCCAGTTGATCGGGATCGCAGGCCACCTGCACCGTCACGTTTTGCTTCCGCAGCCGCGCGACCAGTTCCGAGAAATTTTCCAGTGGCCACACGCGCAGCGGCAGCCGCGCCCCGGAGTGGATCAGCACCACCGGCGGGCGTTCGCGCGGCCCGGCAAAGACCTCCGCGCGCGGCGGCAGCGCCAGGCCCAGGGCCGCGCCCGCCACGCGCCAGTATTCGTAGCGGTGCGCCAGGGGGTCGGGCGATTCCAGCTCTCGCGTCAGGTAGCGTCCGCTGTTCAACCGCGGAAAGCCCAGCCGCTCGCGCGCTCCGGACAGTTTCAGGGCCAGGTGATCGCGCGGATCCCAGCGGGCCGAGACGGCCAAGTCGAACCGCGCCGCCACGAACCGGCGGCGCAGCCGGTACAGCTCCGGCCAGGGCCAGTTCCAGAGCCGGTATTTGCCCTGGAATGCCGTCCACGGCGCGGTGAACGGCACCACTTCCACGGCCGGCCACAGGCGCGGGCGCAACTCTGTCGCATAGGGCTTGGCCAGCAGGGTCACGTCAAATTTCTCCGTGGCGGCGCGGAGAAACGGCGTGGCGATCACCAGGTCGCCCAGACCCCAGAGTTCAAGGACAAGCAGGCGCGGCTTCATGCGTGGTCAAAAAGTGGGAACATCGAACATTCAATATTGAACTGGAAAAAGTGGCGGGTGGCGAGTGGCAGGTGGCAAGTGGCAAGATGGAGTTGAATCGGAAAGACCGGAGATAAACCGCGAATTACACGAACTGGAATGATTGGGGGTAATCATCATGGCTGGTCAGCGTTGAAGCCGATGCGGCGACGGGGCGGTTCGGGCGGCGGCGTGAGCAGTGGTTGGAGCTTCGTCCAGATGGTGCGCAACCCCGAGTTGTGTTCCAGCAGCGTCTTGTCAATTTCCGCCAGCCGTTTGAGAATGGCGGCGTTGGCGGCCAGATGTTCGCGCATCTGCATGAAAGCCCGGACGACAAATACGCTCATCTCCACCGCCTTTTCGCTGCGGAGGATGTTGGCGGCCATCAATGCGCCGTGCTCGGTGAAAGCCCAGGGCCGGTAAGCCGCACCGCGATGTTTGCGGGAACCGGTCATAAATTGTGACCGGTTCAGAGCGCCGGCCTGATTTTCAGCGGGTGGCGATGAACTCATCGCATTTTGCGATGAGTTCGGGGCGCGCAAGGCGGCGAACTCCCCAGCCGTGAGTTGAAAGGCAAAATCCTGAGGAAATCGGTTCCGATTGCGTTTGAAAGCTTCGTTAAAACGATAGGTTTGCACGCCGTAAAGTTCTGCCAGGTCGGCATCGAGGATCACCTTCTGTCCGCGCAACGTCAAAATGAGCAAATCAATGGGCGGCTTGGGTTTCATGCTGCCGAATGATTGTTGAAATCGTTCAAGGTCGCAATTTTAGATTTTGAATTGAAAGTGGAATGGCAGCGGGCCTTTAACTGCCCGCCCTTCCGGCCAGTGGGACAAGGTTATGTTTAACGGCCATCGTTTATTACTTTGTTTGACGTTGGGCGTTCGATGTTCGATGTTTTCCGGTCTCAGGTTTCCGGTTTTGTCCTTGCCCCGGTTCGCGTATTTCGCGTATTTCGCGGTTAATCAGCCTTCCCCTTTCCCCACTTCGATGTTCTGCGTTCG
This sequence comes from uncultured Verrucomicrobia subdivision 3 bacterium, assembly GCA_903870815.1. Classification (GTDB taxonomy): domain Bacteria; phylum Verrucomicrobiota; class Verrucomicrobiia; order Limisphaerales; family UBA11358; genus UBA11358. The sequence continues at coordinate 4,141 of CAIQEI010000172.1, read as the reverse complement.
ATGTTCGATGTTTCCCAGTTTCAGGTCTCAGGTCTTTCTTCCTCACACCACCTGCGGCGTGATCTCGGGCCCCGCCACCTGGCGCAGCGGCGCGGTGTAGCCCGCCCGGGCCGGGCGCCGCATCAGCCCGCCATTCATGGCCAGGCTGAAACCGGCCAGCTTACCATAAGTCCAGCCCACGTCATCTACAAAGGCGCCGAAAAAGAAGAAGAAAAAGATGACATACCCAATCCAACTGGCGAGCATGAAGGTATTAAATGCCAGCAGGGTCGGGTCGCCATATTTATAGTTGGAAAACAGCACATAGCCGCACGCCGCCATCACCCACAAAATGCCGATCGCCCCCCAGATGCCGAAGGGGATCAGCGTGGATAGCGGCCCGCTATGGAAATCCGAGGAGATGGCCAGGCCTTCCTCGCCCGCGTCAAATTTCGCACCGGAACCGCCGGCGAATTGGCCGCCCCCCATCAGGTCAAAATCCGCTTTGGTGAGCTGATAGCCTTTGCCCAGCAGCAGGTAATCCGGCACCTTGGGCCAGGTGGCTTCCCAGATCCGCTTCCGCCATTCCGTGCTGCCTTCCGCATCCACCGTCACCTCCACATCCCATTTCAGGGGCAGGAAGGACAGGGACCGCTGGAACGTATAGGGCAGCTTATTGGAAAAGGCGACCAGCGCGGTAGCACCAATAACGCCTGCAAATACCACCACCAAAACCAGCCGGGTGCGGTAAAGCCGCTCAAAGAAAAACAGCAAACCGGCCAGCATAAAGAAGCCGATGAAGGTGTTGCGGAATCCCCCGAACATGGTCAGGGTGAACGATCCCACCGCAATTATCACCCGCCAGGGATGCCGGGTATCCAAGGTGCCCCGCAGACCGTATCTCGCCAGGAGGTAGATGTAGAGGATACCGACGGATTTCCCCAAAGCAGTCAGCCGGATGGAGTGGCCACCCGCCTGATTAACCGATCCCGCCCCGGGCGGAAACAGGAGGTTGATGGTGTTCAGCGGCTTGGGCAGGAAGGGGAACATGTCGCTGAGGATGCCGAGTAGCGTGGGCAGAAGAAATAACGCAAGGTAGAAATTGCGCCGTTCCGGGCGGATGGTCTGGCTGGTCACGGCGAAAAAACAGGCGATGCCCGTGAACAACTGGATGTATTTGGCGCCGCCGCCTTCCGCGCCGCCGATGAAGTGCAGGTTGATGCCGCCGGTCAGCTCCGCCGTCATGTAGGCCATGGCGGCGACAAACAGCAGCGGCCAGGCCATCACCGGCGCGGGGATGAAGCGGCGGCCGCTGCTCAAAATGCGCTCCAGCACGGCGATGAACAGGGCGATCACCACCACCACCTGGGCCATGAGCGGCCGGCCCGGCAGGAAAAAAAGATAAGCCGGGCAGCCCAGCGCAAAGATCAGGATGGGGTAATTCCATTTGATGAAGATAGGCGAGATGAGGAGCACGCCCACGAAGGCCAGAAACCCGATCGTGCCATAATCCATCGGGTTGGTGACCAGATAACCCACGAACATGGCGAGCGGGATGAGGATCGCATAGATGATCAGCATCCGCATGGCGGCAATGGGATTCGTCATGGCTCAAATAAAATCGTTCGAATGATGAATATAAACATTCAACCTTAAACATTCAACCTCGAACCGGAAAAAGGGAAAGCGCATTAACCACGAAATAAACCAAATACACGAACGAGAAAAATGAGACCTGAACCAAGTTGAAACGTTGAAGCGTTGAAGGGGAAAGACCGGAGAGTCAGCCAAAACCTGAAACTTGAAAAACTTTTACCGCAAAAATGCAACCAAACCCTTTTGGAATGCGGCGGGAAGCAAAGCGCCACGCCGCTTTGCGTTTTTCCCAGTTTGACGTTCGTTGTTTCAACAATTCAACAATTCAACTTCATCCCGTCCCCTGCCATCTGCCACTTTCACGTTTCAGCCGTCAGGTCTCAGGTTTCCAGTTTCAGGTCTTGGCTTTGCCCTGGTTCGTGTATTTGGTGTGTTTCGTGGTCGATCAGCGCTTTGCCTGAACCTTGGCCGGCGGTTTAATTTTGGCGTCCAACAACCGCCAATGGTCGAGGCTTGCCACCGGTTAATTTAGCCCCCAGCCGGATAAAGGGTGCCTCCACCGCCAAATAAAGCCCCGATGAAATCAAGACGGTCATCGCCAGCACCAGCGGGGTCAGCATCAGGTAATGTTCCGCCGGCGTAGCCGTCGGGAAGATTTTAAAAAGACACCATTTCAAGACCACAATCACGAGCACATGGCTCAAATAAATGCTGTAGGAAATCTTGCCCAGCCACATCGAAACTTTGTTGGAAAAGAGGCTGGTGATGAATCTGGTGGAAATCGAGCCCACCGGCTCCAACAACAGGGAAAAAAACACCCCCCAAATCAAAAAGCCCAGCAGCGCTTCGTCCTTTCCGGAGGTCTTATAGACAGCCACGGAAATGATCAGGGCGGCGGGGAAAACCCGGTCGCCCTTGAGGTTCAAATGGGCGAGCGAGGAATACAAAAAATAGCTGAACCACCCCAAGAAGAAATATTCAATCTGGGAAGGCAGGGCGGCATTCATCCCGATGCTGGGGATATAGCGCCGGCTGAAAATCACCATGAGCAGACAGGCGCCAAAGGCGCTGATCGGCTTCCAGTTCGCCTTGGTTGTGAAGAGATAAAAGAAAAGCGGGGCCACCAGATAGAACTGCCATTCCAGCGAAAGACTCCAGGCCGGCTCCAGAAAAGCCGACGCGCTGCCCGGCAGCACGTTCTCCGGAATCACCCCTTGAAGCAATAGCAGATGCAGCGGGACATGATACCAGATGCCCGACCAATAATGGCCGATGCTGGTGGTGTAAATATCCACCCACCGGGGACTGAGCCAGCCCAGATCCCGGGCATGCAAAACCTCCGCCTGCCACAAGAGGCTGCAGGGGATTGCGAGCGCGAACAATAAGATATAAACCGGATAGATGCGGAAAAAGCGCCGGGTGATGAAAACCTTGTACGGTTCCCGCTTGGTATCCAGCAGCAGGAAAATCACAACCCCGCTGATCCCCATGAAGCATTACACCGCCAGTTGGGAGTCGGGTATAAACCGGACCACCCCCCCCCCAAGAGCCGGCGGTTCCGGCGGTTTGCAAGGTGTGCCCCAATAGCACCCATAGGGCAAGAAAACCGCGCAGGCCTTCAATGGGGGTCAATCGCATTATTGTGGTTCAAAGTATTTGTTCGCATTGCCCACTACAAATAAAAAACACCCGCGTTCCGCGCTGCGGGCCGTGGACGGTAACCGGCGGCGTTTTAATTCGGCCCGGATTTCAAACGGTCTCTGACGCGATGCATGATCGGCAGAGAAAAATACCGGTATACCAGCACCGCAAAACCGAAAGTCAAGGCCAGCGGAAAAAGTGTCTTCCATGCGTACGCCAGCAGGTTGCCGTGGGCCTGACCGGGGTAATGATCCTGAAACCAACCGACGACCGGGCCGTGAAACAAGAACCATTCGTAGCTGATGATGCCGACAAAGCGGAGCCAGCCCATGCTTAAAATGCGGGCACCGAGACTCTGCCGGTCAAAGATAAAAAACAGCATCAGCATCACGGCCACTGCCGGCAACAAATGCTCGATAGCAACGCTCCAGCGGGTGTGGTTGGCTCCGATGTGAAACTGCTGCGTCCACAGCCCATAATATACCAAGGTGACTGCCATCAGTCCCATGCCGGCATACCCGAACAGGCTTAAGGCCCGCAATTTGTCCAAGCCTTCGCTTTTCAACGACACAAACACCGACGCAAATAAAATGCCCCAGGCAAAATAATCAAGCTGACAGGGGAACCGCGCAAACTTCCACCAGGTTTCCGCATATAAAGCGGTGGAAGCATCCGGCAGGACATAAACATTCGCCGGCCAGGTCAATTGGCGGATCACCAGCGGCACCAGGAATAAAACCAGGAACAAAATCTGGCCGGTCCGGCGGACCGATAATCCCCGGGTCAGCCAGAACAATAACGGCAGCACCAGGTAATAGTGCGATTCCACCAATAGGCTCCAGTAAACCCCGTTAAAATAGGGGGAGACGGGTGACCGGCTTCACTTTTCTGATCCAGTCCATGAGTTAGTCCTGGGACATGGTTG
>CAIQEI010000171.1 GCA_903870815.1 uncultured Verrucomicrobia subdivision 3 bacterium | reverse complement strand
CGAGACCGCCTACTGCCGCTCGCACAAAAATCCCGCACCGTTTCTGGCGGCACGATTCGCGGCCAAGGAGGCGGTGTCCAAGGCATTTGGCACGGGCATCGGCGCGCAACTCGGCTGGCGGGATATTGAGATTCGCCGCAAAGAATCCGGCGAACCGATCGTGGTACTGCATGGCAAGGGCGCAAAACTGTTCGCGGCGCGCGGCGCGCGGCAGCTCCACCTGAGCCTCACGCACACGGAAAATTACGCGGCGGCCACGGCGATTCTGGAAGGCTGATTTTCTTCTCGCTTCAAACCGGCGACACGGTAAGGTGTTTTAACTTCATTTGTTTGCGATGAATGCGACCAAACCAAAAAACGAGGTCCAAAGGATTAAGATCCTGTGGCAATACGACGTGTTGGACTCTGTGCCGGAGGCGGTCTTCGATGAATCAACCGAGTTGGCCGCGCTCATCTGCGATGCGCCCATCGCCTTGATCACGCTCGTGGACGAGGATCGCCAGTGGTTTAAGTCCAAGGTGGGCGTTGAAATTAGCGAAACCAGCCGCGATGTCTCAATGTGTGCACATACGATTTTGCAGAAAGACCTGATGATCGTCCCCGATGCCACAAAAGACCATCGTTTCAAGGACAATCCGCTCGTCATCGCCCCCCCAAAAATCCGCTTTTACGCGGGTGCCCCGCTGGTTACGCCTGGCGGTCATGCACTCGGCACGCTGTGCGTCATCGACACGGTGCCTCGCAACCTGACGGATAACGAGAAAGAGGCGCTCCGCCTGCTCGCCCGGCACGTCATGACACTCCTGGAACTGCGCCGCCAGTCGCACGCAATCGCCCGTCGCCACGAGGTCCCGGTACGGATTAAATTGAAACCGTCGCGGACGCGTACGGCATTATTCCGCTAGCAGAGAATCCTCGACCAACCTCACGGTAGAAGGAAATGACTTTTAAGCCAGCCAGGGCTTGGACCATTTTACCTTCAGACTCTCGCCGCCGATATACGGATCGACCGATATGGTCCGAATGCAAACAACTGAAGCAGGAAAAATGTAGAACCGGGTTTCGCCGCGCTTGTTTACAGGTCCTTCCTTCTTACTTTCCCATTCGGCAATTTGCGCTTAGCCTTGGCGGGTGGAGACGGCGATGGCCATGGCGGTGCTGGTGTTTGCGGGCGCGAGTTTCTTCTTCGCGCTCGCGGAGACGGCGATGTTTTCCCTCAGCCAATGGCAAGTGGCGCAGCTTTCCGGAAAAAATCACAGCGCAGGCAGAATCGTTGCCGAGTTGCTTGAACGGCCTCAAGATTTACAGGCCACGCTGGCGCTGGGCAACACCTTCGCCAACGCCGCTATTCTCGCCGCGGCCCTCCGCATGGTGTTCAATGCTCAATGGGCCTTCGGCCTGACGATGCTGGCGATGGCAGCGGTGGTGCTGCTCGTGGGCGAAGTGCTGCCTAAGACGCTGGCGGTGCGGCAGCCGGAACGCTGGGCCCTGCGCGTGGCGTGGCCACTGCTGATCTTCCGCCGCGTGACCAAACCTTTTTACCGCGCCGCACAGTGGACGAACGCGGCAATCCTCCGGCAGGCAGCCGCGCAGTCCGCGCCGCCCGCGGCCGTGACGGAGGCGGAATACCAGGAGCTCCTCGAACTCGCCTGGCAGCAAGGTACACTGGAGGAGTCGGAGCGCGAAATCATCCTTCAAATCATCAGCCTCGACCGTCGCACGGCGCGCGATGTAATGCAGCCGCGCGCCAGCATGGCTTGCATTTCCGACGACCTAACGGTGGCCGAGATGCTCGCGGCGGCACGGAAATTCAAACACCGCCGCCTACCGATCTACGATGAAACGCCGGATACCATCGTCGGCATTCTGAACACTCGGGCGCTGCTGTTTGACCCGACGCTTGACTTAGCGGAAGCGATAGAGTTTCCCTCGTTCGTGCCGGAGTCCATGAATTTGCTCGAGTTGTTCCGCTCGTTGCAGAAGCACCAGCGCGGGCTGGCCATCGTGCTGGATGAATTCGGCAGTGCGGCCGGCCTGGTGACAATGGAGGACATCCTCGGCGGCATTGTCGGCCGAATCCACACGACGATGGAGCCGCAAGGATTCGTGCTGGAGAGGCTGGCGCCGGGAAAATGGCGTGTGAACGGCACAATGCGGCTGGAGGATTTCCGCCGCGAATTTCCGCCGCTGCCGGAGGTGGCGGAGGTGGAGACAATGGGCGGCCTGCTGACGCACCTGCTCGGTGTGGTGCCGGCGGCGGGGGAATCGGCAGTGTTCGCGGCCTTGAAATTCACAGCGGGGGCAGTGGATGAGCGCCGCGTACGCGAATTGGTGGTGGAGCAATCTAAATGAACAACTACCTTAGCACATCCTTCGGCCTGGCGCTGTGCCTGCTGCTGTCGTTTCTGCTCTCGGGCATGGAGGCGGGCGTGTTCGCACTGAACCGCCTGCGCGTGCGGCGGCTGGCGCGCATGGGCAACACCCAGGCCCAGATCCTCCACGGCTTCCTCGAACAGCCTGAGAAATTCCTATGGACGATACTCGTCGGTAACACGCTGGTGAACTTTTTCATCCTCGGCTGGGTGCTGATCAAGATGCACGACTGGTTCGCCGGACAGACGGTGCTCATCGTGGCGCTGTTCACAGTTATCGTGTTTGTGTTTTATTCCTTCTCGGACCTGCTGCCGAAGATGCTATTCCGCGCGTATCCGAACCGGTTGTGCCTGGCGGCGGCGCACGCCGTGCGGCTGGTGTATTTGACGCTCGCGCCGCTGGTATTCCTGGTGGAGGGCATTTCACGAACGGTGCTGCGCTGGCGCGGCGCGCGGTCGTTCACCGGCCGGCTGTTCGGCAACCGCGAGGAGATGCGCGCGGTGATGGCCGAGGCCGCGCAGGCGCTCACCCGGGACGAACACGCGATGGTGAACCGGGTTTTGGATTTGCAGCATTTCACCGTCGCGCAGATCACGATTCCACTGGCGAAAACTATTTCACTCGAAATCTCCTCGCCGTTGAGCGACGCACTGAAACTGGCGCACGGACAGAATCTTTCCCGCCTGCCGGTCTGGGAGACGCGGGATGAAAAGCGGCGTATCGCCGGGATGCTTGATGTGAGCGCGCTCCTGTTCCGGGAGATACTGGAGGCAGACAAGCGAGCCGGTGAATTCATGTCGCCGGCACTATTCCTCGACGAGGGCACCCGGCTGGAAATCGCTCTGCGCCGGATGCAGCGCACCGGCCAGCGGCTGGCGGTTGTGCTTGCGCACGATGGGCACGAGGCCGGCGTGGTGTCCCTGGAAGACATTTTGAAACTGATGTTCGGCGAGGTAAAGCTGTGAAATGCCGACGAACCAAATCCGAATGACTGAAGAAATTCCAATCACGCAATCCCCAACCCAACCAGGCGATTGTTGGTTTGGTTGCTCATTCGGGCTTGGTCATTCTTTAGTCAATAAAGTTTCGTCATTAGTTATTATATAATGAACTGGAACGACGCCATCAATGACGCGTACAAGCTGCTCGCAGTGGCGCTGCTGGTTTTGTTCAACGCTTTTTTCGTGGCGGCGGAGCTGGCATTCGTCCGCATCCGCGACACGCAGCTAGCGCCGCTGGCGGCCCGGGGCATCCGCCGGGCGCGCACGGCACGACACATTGTCGCGCACATTGATTCCTATATTGGGGCGACGCAGTTCGGCATCACCCTCGCCAGTATGGCGCTGGGCGTGCTAGTGGAACCGGTGTTTCGCGGGCTGCTCGAGCCGGTGTTTCCGCTGTTCCAGATTTCCGACGAACACACCAAAAACACCATCGCCATCGTCGTGGGTTTCTTCGTGAACTGCTACCTGCTGATCATCGCGGGTGAGCTGGTGCCGAAGGCCATTGCCATCCGCCGCACGCTGCAGACTTCGTTGTGGGTGGCGTCGCCGCTTACCTGGTTCTACGGCCTCTCTTATCCATTCATCTGGGTGCTGCACCGGTCGTCGCAGGTGGTCTTGCGCTGGCTCGGTTTCACCGGTGGCGAACTGCACGCCCGCCATACGGAGGAAGAGTTGCGCGTGGTGCTGGCGGCGGCGCAGGGTTCCGCCGAACGGCGTGATTTGATTTTGAACGCGCTGGACCTGCGGCATCGCACGGCCCGCGAGGTGATGCGGCCGCGCAATGAGATCATCGTATTCGACTCCATCGCGCCTCTGGCCGAATGCCTGACACTCGCGGAGAAGACCCGTTACTCGCGCTTCCCGATTTGTGACCATGGCGATCTAGACCGAACGCTGGGCGTGGTTCACATCAAGGATTTGTATGCTTTGCGGCAGCGTGCGACGACGGCAGCGGATTTGATGCCGCTGGCGCGACCGCTGTTTTACATCCCCGAAACCGCCGCGCTGGACCGGCTGCTCCAGCGGTTTCTCGACCGCAAATCCCATTTTGCCATCGTCGTGGACGAGTTCGGCGGCACCGTTGGTATCGTGACGTTGGAAAATGCCATCGAAGCGCTCGTCGGGCAAATCCAGGACGAGTTTGACACAGAAAAATCCGAACTGACGCGACTCGGCGAAAATGTATGGGAGGCCGCCGGCACGCTGGCGTTGCACGAACTTGAGAAAATAATCGGCAAGGTGCCGCATGACGAAAATACCACGACCACAAGCGGCTGGGTCACGGAGAAACTTGGCGGCTTTCCCCGGCCCGGCGATTTTGTGAACGTCGGGGAGTTTGAGTTGCGCGTCGAGGAGATGGACGGCCCGCGCGTGGCCCGGCTGAAGGTATCGAGGAAAATCTAATTTTCATTCTCCTCCACAATTATTTAGGACGAGGGTGATTTGTCACCATCTCGCGCCGAGCCACGAATAAATGGCCGCGACTCCGGCGATTGCGGCATCCAAAATGACCGCCGCCCACTGGCTGGCGTGCGCCGAGTTCACGGCGAACAGCACAATTGCGCCGAGCCACAATGCCAGCGGCGCGAAGTCCGGCGCGCTGGGGTTCCCGGGTTGCTTGCGAATGAGGTAAGGCATGATCAAGGCGAGAATTAGCAGCGCGACAAATGCCCAGGCCAAAAAGCTCAACGGAGTCGCCCCGTACCAGGTGACGGTGAGGATGGTCGGCTGCCACCGCCAGAGGTGTTTACCATGAGCGAATGGTTCAAGCGCAAAATCAAATGCCAGCGCCAGCGCCACCGTAAGGCCCATGAGCAGGAAGCCGTAGTTCTTTACCCGCCGCCACGGCCGCAGCATCAGCCGCGCGACGCCGCGCGAATTGAAGATGGCGATAATCCACAGCAGCGGCATGACCGGCGGCACGGTGCTGAAAAGTTTCGGTCCAGCGGTTGCCCCGAAGATCAACGGGCCGAACGGCAGGCCGGTCCGGACACTCAGACCGTGGGCAGCCCCACCGATGAGTGCGATGACGAACGCGGCGAGCAGCACGCTTTGCAACGGCAACTGGCGGACAGGGACGGCGAGGGAACTGGCGGTGGCGAGCAGGAGCAGCAAGGCATCGCGATTGGTGTTTTCACTGGTGGGATTGAAAAAAGTGGCTACCCCCGTGATCAATGTCAGCGTCAAAAGGAGTTGTTGTGGCCACGCCTTTTTTTTCAGGGTGACTCCGCCGGCTGGGTTTTCGACTGGTTCGAGGCTGGGCTTCATGGCTGACGGCTGGAAGATATGGATTTTCCCGGGTTCGCCCAGATAAAAATGCTCAGGCGCGTCATTTCGGCTTGTTCGCGCGCCGGTTTGCGGTCTAGCTTTTCGGATGCAGATTTGCCCCCATCCCGCCGAGGCTGCGGAACCGCTGTTCACTGCCCTTGATTACATCAGTGGGGAGACGTTTCAAGTGGTGCGGTGCTGCCAATGCGGACAGGTGGTCACCGCACCAGTGCCGATGAGCATCGGGCGCTATTATCCCGCCGGTTATTACGGCGACAAACACGGGCGACGGTTTCCAGCGCTGATGGAATGGTTACAGGTAAAACTCTATGTCTGGCGGTCCGGACAGGTGCTACGCCGGTTGAACCAAAAAAACGCCCGGGTGCTGGACGTCGGCTGCGGACGCGGGCTCCTCCTGCGGGCGTTCCAACAGAAAGGCTGTAACGTGACGGGCACGGAATATGCCGAAGGCGCCTGCAGCTTCGCCCGGGAAGTACTGAAACTTCCGGTGCGCGTGGGCTTGTTGACTGAATTAAATTTTCCGGACCACAGCTTTGATATTGTCGTGATGTGGCATGTGCTGGAGCATGTGTCCGACCCACGCCCGACGCTGGCGGAAGTGTCCAGGATCTTGCGACCCGGCGGCATTTTTTTGGTCGCCGTGCCCAACTTTGGCAGCCCCGAATCGCGCCTGACTAAATCCGGCTGGTTTCATCTGGACATTCCGCGCCACCTTTCGCACCACACGCGCGCCTCGCTCTCGGAGATTTTAAACGAAGCCGGATTATCACCGACCTGGATCAGTTCGCTGGCGCCGGAATACGATAATTTCAGCTTCGTGCAATCGCTGCTCAACTGGCTCGGAGCGCAACCCAACCTGCTTTACAACTGGCTGCGCGGCCACGGAGCGAAGGTCATTGACGGCAAAAGCAACGCCGGCTCCATCGCCGCCACCGTGCTGCTGGCGCCTTTGCTGGGGCTGATCAGCCTGCCGGCCACGCTACTGCTGGCGCTGCTGGGCCGGGGAGCGACCCTGACGATCACCGCCGTGAAAAAGAATCCGCCACCGGATTTACCTTGAGCGTCGGCGTAGGATTTGCTCTGCTCGCTGCATGACGCTCGACGACCTCGCTGCCAAAATCAAGAACTGCTCGCTGCAGATGAATACCCGCTACGGCGGCACGGTGTTTGACGAATGGGCCGTGATTTCACTTGCGGAGAACAAGGCGCGCGTCTTGTTGTACACCGGGCCGCGGAACGACGAGTTCCTGAAAAACTTTGTCGCCGACCTCGGCCCGCTGCGCACCGGCCTGCACAGCCGTCAATTCGGCGTGGGCGACTTTGAATTCTCCCGCCACGGCGTCGGCACGCGCATCGAGGCATTTTTGGTTCTGGGCGGCGGCCACTATCTCATCTGCAACAACACGCAGCACTCGATGGACGGCATCGCCAAAAACCCCCGCTGGCTTGAGGCGCAGGTGCCGTTCGTAGAAATGGCCGAGGCCGTCCGCTCCAGTCCCCTGCTCGTCACTTGGGACACCAGGTTTTTCCTGAAATAAAAGGCTCGCCGCGGCGCGCGGCTTTTCCCATCTTGCCGCGCGTGAATCCGGAGCCAATCCCCAACGCCCGCCTGTCGGACACCGAATACGAGCTGCCGCTGGCCGGTTTCACCGGCACGCCCGAGCAGCAGGACCGTCAGTGGTTCGAGCAATGCTACCGGGGCGATTCCCAGCGCCAGCTCACCGTGCGCGCCGTCGTCATGGGCGGCATCCTGGGAATGTTCACGGCCGTCTCGAATCTTTACACCACATTGAAGATCGGCTGGAGCTTCGGTGTGTCCATCACCGCCTGTGTCATTTCCTTCGTTGTCTGGAACACCGTCTGCCGGCTGCTCGGCGACCGCGTCACGCAAATGAGCGTGCTGGAAAACAACTGCATGCAGTCCACCGCCACCGCCGCCGGTTCCTCCACCGGCGCGACGCTGGCCACTGCGCTCGGCGCGCTGCTACTCATCACCGGCGTCCAGCAGCCGTGGCCGGTGGCGGCGGCGTTTGTGCTGTTCACCGCCGCCCTTGGCGTGTTTCTCGCCATCCCGATGAAGCGGCAAATGATCAACCATGAGCAATTACGCTTTCCCTCCGGCATCGCCACGGCGGAGACTCTGCGCAGCCTTTACTCAAAGAGCGGCGAATCGTTAAAGCAAGCTTACTCGCTGCTGATCGCGCTCGGTGCGGGTGCAGTGATCGGCACGCTACACACCTACGCGGAACTGGTGGATCAGCTGAAATTGAAAAACCGCCTGCCGCACTGGCTCGAATGGATATCCGGCAAACTGTATCTGCCGGACACTTGGGCTTTCACCGGCTGGCTGAATCCGCTGGCGCGCGGTCAGATGACCGGCTTGGCCTTCGAACCGAGCGTGCTGCTCGTCGGCGCGGGGATGATCACCGGCTTGCGTGTGTCGCTCTCCATGTTCGCCGGTTCGGCGCTGCTGTATTACGGCGTCGCGCCTTATCTTGTGGCGCTCGATGCGGCGAATGCCGGCATAGGGGGCTGGATGCCGTCGTTCAAAATAAGTCCAGAAGGCAACTTCAATCCCACCCGCTGGGCATTGTGGGGCGGTACGGCGGTGATGGTGTTCTCCAGCCTCACGCAAGTGGCGCTGAACTGGCGGACGGTCATTCGCGCGTTCATGATATTCAAGAAGGAGGAACGCGACGCAGCCGACGATGCCGCCGCGGCCGTGGAAGTGCCGAACTCCTGGCTGTTCATCGGACTGGTGCCCATCACCCTCGGCATCCTCATCGTGCAATACTTCGCGTTCCATATCGCCGTGTGGCTGGGGCTGGTGTCCGTAGCCTTTTCGTTCGTCGTGTCGCTGGTGTGCTGCCGCGCCACAGGCGAAACCGACACCGCGCCCGTCGGCGCGATGGGCAAGGTCACGCAATTGCTCTACGCCGTGCTGCCCGGCGCGAAAGGCATCGCCGCCATCAATCTCATGGCCGCCGGGACCACGGCGGCGGCGGCGGGCGCGGCGGCTGATTTGCTGACCGACCTCAAGAGCGGCTACCTGCTCGGCGCGAACCCGCGCCGACAGTTTCTAGCGCAATTTTACGGCGTGTTTTTCGGCGTCATCGCCGTGGTGCCAGCGTGGTATCTGATGGTACCGGATAAAAAGGCGCTCGAAGCCTTCAACCCACCCGCCACGAACATGTGGCGCGCCGTGGCCGACCTACTCACACAAGGCGTCAACCACCTCCCGCACACCGCGCTCATCGCCATCGTCATCGGCGCGATTGTGGGGATGCTGCTGCCGGTGGTCGAATTTCTTTGGCCAAAGGTTAAACCGTATCTGCCGTCCGCGATGGGGCTGGGTTTAGCGTGGGTGGTGCCGTTTCAAAACGCCTTTTCGTTTCTGATCGGCGCGGTGATTGTGACCGTCTGGCAAAAATGGAACCGAAAGAACTCCGACACCTTTGCCATCCCCATCGCCTCCGGCCTCGTCGCCGGGGAATCGCTGGTGGCGGCCTTCATCGCCATCGCCTGCACGCTCGTCGGCTTTCTGGCGGTGAAGTGATGCCGGTTACCGATTATAGGCGGCATCCGGTTTAACGATTTCCAATCAAGGGAAGATCAGGCGATAATATTCATCCGGATTGGCCGGAAGAATCAGAATGTTCGTGGTCGTCACCGACGCCGAGCCGGGCACCGTATCCCAATCATTTAGGTTGCCGCTCACACCCTGGTCCAAGTTGTTTGTCTGCACCAGCAGACGGTAACCCAAATGATCCACTGGCCAACTCAAGTTCAGCATGCCGTTACTCACGGTGCTCGTCAGCACGGGCTTGGTCTGACTCGGCTGTACGATCACGTTCACCGTGTAGGTCTGCACTGTCACACCATCCTGGGCCGTCACCTGCACCTGCACCATGTTGGTTGCGCCCAAGGTCAGCGCCAGACCGCCACTGGGTTGACCCGAGGCCAGCCCATTGGTCGTCCCACTGTAAATCAACAGATTGGTCGCTGTCAGATCGGCATCGGTGACGCTGACCGTGGGCGTGGCCCCATAAGCTTCCGTCGCCGCGTAGTTCAGCACGTTAGAGGCAAAAGACGGAGTGAAGGTCAACGCCGGATTCAGCGCGAGCGACGTCAGCCATGCATTTGTACTGGCTGGCGGAGCAGCGACCAATATGTTCATGGTATAGGTTTGCACAGTGACGCCATCTTGAGCCGTTACCTGCACTTGCACCACGTTCGTCACCCCGTAGGTCAGGGTCAGCGGGGCGCTGAGCTGACCCGAGGCCAGCCCATTGGTAATCCCATTGTAAATCAACTGGTTGGTCGCCGTCAGATCGGCGTTGGTCACCGTCACCGTCGGCGCGCTACCGTAGGCGTTGGTCGCATAATAGGTAAACGTGTTGGAAACAAACGCCGGGGACAAGATCCCTGCCGGACTCAACATCAAAGATGTCAAATACGCATTACTGCTGGCCGTTTGCGGCAACACCAACTGAAGTTGGAACCCATTTTCAATCACATAGGTTTGCCCGGCATTCTTGGCAGCGGTAAAGGTTAGCGTGCCATTGGTGAGGGTGCCGGTGAACGTCTGGTAGGCGATGCCGATCCCCGCTGAAATCTGCCGAGAGGTCGCGGTGGTTATCAGGTTGCTGGCCGTGCCCCCCCCCGTGGCACCGGCAATGATCTGGAACGTGGCCCCCTGCCCGCTCGCGTCCCCCGCGCCAAAGAGCACCAGGGTGAATGGACAATTCGTGTATTTTGTCAATCCGGTGAGGCTCACCGTAACCGCGGCCGGAGTTGTGGTGCCATAGGCATAATCCTGCATCAATGGCGTGGTGGCAACATCCATGGAGGAACCATTGGTATTATTGAATACTCCCTCGCAGCTTAAGGTGAGGCCGACTCCGCTCAAAAGGCTGCCGGCGCTATTTGTGATGACGCCGGTTGTGGCCGTAAAGGGGTTCCAAACATCATTGGAGGAACCGAGCACCGCCGCCCCGGTTTGGGTGGCGGCAGATCCGAAGTCGACATTGATCAACAGAGTCGTCGGTATGGGAATCACCGAAAGCATTGCCGCCGGCGCGCTGGTCACAGCCCCGTAGCTGTTGGTCACAATCACCTGATACCCCAACGCCCAGTTGGTCGTGACGCCGGCAATCGTCAGGACGTTGCTGGTCGCGCCCGAAACCGGACCGCCGTTCAACAAGTTGGTGAAGCCCGTCCCGCTGTTGGCCTGCCACTGGTAGTTCAACGGGGCTGCGCCCGTGACAACTACATTGAATGCGACCGTGCTGCCAACGCTGTTTGTTTGCGAAACCGGCTGGGTCGTAATGACCGGTGTGGAAAGCAGGGTCAAGTTGGCCGCCGGAGAGCTGGTGACGGCACCATAACTGTTGGTCACAATCACCTGATACGCCAAAGCCCAGTTCGGGGTTGCGCTGGCGATGGTCAGGACATTACTGGTAGCTCCCGAAATTTGGCCGCCATTCACCACGTTGGTAAAGCCCGTCCCACTGTTGGCCTGCCACTGGTAGCTCAACGGGGCCGTGCCCGAGACCGCCACATTGAACGAAACCGTGCCACCCAAGACATTGGTTTGCGAAACCGGCTGGGTCGCTATCGTCGGGGGCAAATTCGGAATCACCAGCAGCTGGAAACCGTTCACGCCGCCATAGGTGTTGCCGTTGTTGGCGCAGGTGATTGTCAAGGTGCCACTGGTAAGTGTACCCGTAAACGTCTGGTACGCCACGCCCAGCCCACCGTTGGGAGACGTGTTGGTGATCGACCGTGAGGCGCCCGAGGTGGTCAGTGTACTGGCCGTATTCCCGCCCGTGACTCCAGACAAGGTCAGATTGTCACCCTGATTGGGATCACCCACCGACCCATAAACCACCAGGGTAAAAGGAAAATTGGTGTATGACGTCAATCCAGTGAGGCTCACCGTGAAGGTGGCGTTTTGGCCAAAGACACAATCCCGCATCAGCGGGGAAGTGGCCGCATCCATCACTGCATGCGGACTGCCATTGGGCTGGTCATTGAAGCCCGTGTAACCGGCATCGGAAAAACCAACCCCGTTCAAAATGGTGCCAGTGGAATCCGTAATAATACTCGTACTGCCAGTGACTCCGTTCCAGATATCACCCGCGCCGCCCAAAATCGCCGCGCCGGTTTGGACATTCGCCGTGCTGCCGATATCCACATCAATGAGCACCCAGGAATTCACGGTCACCGCCAGGTTGGCCGAAACGCTGGGGGAGTTGGTGCTCTCAAAGCCCGGGACCAGCGCCGTGACCACGTAATAATAAGTAGTTTTAAATTTCACGGTGGCATCAGTGTAATTGGTGCCGGTGATGCCGCTGGTCAGGTTCAAAAACGGGCCACCAATCGAGGTCGCCCGTTTCACATTGTAACCGGCGGCCCCCGGCACGGCATTCCAGTTCAGGGCCAGGGTGGCGCCATTGGTGACCGCCGTCAGATTGGTTGGCGCAGGCAGGTTCACCGTCGAGATCGTGTTCAGGGTCAGCACTTCGCCCACCTGGGTTTGATAGTAGAGAACGGAGCCCGACAGAGTGTTCGTTCCGGCAACGCTCGACACACATTGGACGGTGGTGCCGGGCCAGGGATTGGCCAGCTTGAGCATCTGGCCGGCGGTGCTTTGGATCTGCACATAATTGGCCGTGCCAAGGGTGATGGCGCCCGAGACCAGGAACCCGCCGCAAGCGTTGAGGTTGCCGAAGGCTGCCGACTGGTTTGTGGGCCAATCAGGAAAAACATGCAGGTTCGTCTGATAACTCTGCACAAACATCGCCGCCAGGGTCGAGGGAACGATAGTATAATTTTCCGTGCCGCCCCCGCCCGGAGATACCATGAAATTTGGATATTGATAATACGTCAGCATCGTATTGAGGATCGAAAGGATGGCGTTGGGGTCGTAACCCACGCAGGCCGCGCCCGGATAAAAATTACACATGTTGTTATTGTCATACCACTGCGCCGCCAGCCAGATGGTGTTGGACGCAGCCAGCAGTGTGGCCGGAGCGCTCTCCAACCCGATGTTCCAGCCCGGGTAAATCACCTGGCACGGCCCCATCCCCGCGCTGCTGTGGGCCAGCTGGTGGTTCTGAGAAGTGTTAATCCCTGATGTGGGAAAATCCGTGCCCGAGGAGGAGGCGCGGATGACATTGACCCCCGGATTATTGTAGGGTGCGCCCAGACCGTTCAAGCTGCCGATGCTGCTCGAAGGTACGATGGTTTGCGGCACCAGCCGCGCGATGATGTCGTTCCATTGGGCGCGGCTGCCCGCATCCACATTCAAGACCTGGGACATCTGCACCAAGGCCGGATAAACAAGCTGGATGAAGGCCAGCGACGTGGAGGGATTGTTATCTGCCCCGGATTGCTCCCAGGCCGAATCGTTGTTGTCCACATACTGATTGCCGGACAGCGTCAGATAGCTGTTCCAAAAATCGGCCACGCCCTTGAGGTAGGGATAAACCTTTGCCGCGTAATTCGTGTCCTGCGTATATTTCCACCGCATCGCGCAATTGACGGCGGCAAAGATGGCATCCGATTTCTGGCCCCAGAACGAGCCGGGATCGTCAGCCCAGCCCGGCGCGGGGATCAAGTGGCAGTAAAAATAAATGCCGTTGTTGCCCGGGAAACAATATTGACCCGTGGCGCGACCTCGCGAAATCTGGTCGAGCAGCACCTTGTCATAGTTCTCGGCCAATTCCGAATGATTGCAAGCCAGCGCGCCCCAGAACGGCGCCTCATAATTGTAATCCAGCGTGTAATCGCCACCCCATTGCGGCTGGGTGCCGGTGATGAAATTGCCCCACAGACCCGGCGGCGGCGAATTGGAAGTGCTGCAGCACGCCAGCAGGTAAAGCGACCCGTACCAGTTGTTCTGGATGAGTTGGTTGGGGATCTGGACATACGACTTCGTCCAGAAGTTGCTCCACCAGGTGCTGTGCGCCTGGAATAAAGCCGTCAAAGAAGCGGGCGTGGCCGACTGCGACTGCTGCCGGGCGGCGGCAAAATAATTGGTCTTGTTCCGGTCCGTGACTGCCGCCAGGGCGATCGTCACCTGCCCGCCCGCGGGAATCGTGAACGTCAGCGCCCCCTGACTGCTGGTTGTGGCCGTCGCGCCCACGACGCTTTGCATCAGCACGCCCTGCGGCGCGCAGCCATTGTAAATGACATTGGTGTCGCCCAGGTGCGTGGCCATCTTGTTCCAACCCATCATGCCATTGGTAAGACCAGTAGGGAAAGTCACCGGGGTGCCCACCTGCACTCCATTCGTAAAAATGGTCAGGGTGTTCCCGTCATAGGTTACCGCCGCCTGAATCCATTGATTGGCCGGCAGGGCGCCGGCGGCGGTCGTCGTGAAATTGTTCGGCGAATCATTGTAAAAGGTTTGATAGGGACTGCCCAAATTAAGATATCCACTCTGGTTCAGCGAAGCGCTCAACTTCCCACCCGCCAAGTTCAAGGTCAACCCGCGCGTATAGGGATAAGGAAAGGTGGTGCCATAAGTATCCGCATAAGGAACCTGAGCCGTCACGATGTTGCCACTGACGGTCGTACTCGAGACGTTGATCCAAGTTGAAAAGGTGAACTGGTTCTCCGGCAGCGGCAGATCGCCCACCGCCAGTTCTGAACCACTGTTGCCGGTCAATACTGCGGACCCGCCGTGCGGATCAGAGGTGTTGAGGCTCACACCGCTGCCCACCAATGACGCTGTTCCCTGGTTCGTGGTGGACCAGCGCAGCAAGGGCGTTGGCACGCCGTAACCGTCGAGATTGGCCAGCGTCGCCCCTGACAGTGCCTGATTAAAAAGACGCAGGTCGGCGATTTTGCCGGTAAATGCTGCAGTGCCCGCCGCATTGTGCATCTGGTTGCCCAATTCGATGTAGACCATGTCCGGCGAGACGTTCAACCACGTCGAGTTGTTCGTGGAACCATAGGTGGCCGGGTTGCCTGTACTGCCGGCAAATCCGTCGAGCAACTGGCTGGTCAGCGACAACGGCGAGGTACCGTTGTTGTTCAACTGGATCACCGCAGTGTTCTCCGCGCTCGCCACCCACGAGGTCACTGACAAACTTGAAGCAGCGGTGACAAAATTACCAGTCACGGTAGCCGGCCCCACGTTTTGGCTGAGCGCATACGAACTGCCGCTCAAGGCGGACGCGCTCAAGGTCAGCGAACCCACCGGCATGATAATGCCGTGTTCCACACCCCAGAAATCTGCTTTGCCCACATAGAATTGAAGGGCGGACGAAGCCCCGCCCACAGTGATAGCCATATCCCCGTTTCCGGTCACCGGCGCGGCGGTCACCGAGTCCGACGGTGAAGTCGGAAAATTTGCCGGCGGTGAGAACCAACTACCGGTGACATTAGCGGCGAGCGCCGGCCCCATCGCTCCCGGGTCCGGGACCACCGGCTGGGTAACAAAATTCAACACGGAGAGGTTTGCCACCGTGCTCGTCACGGAGCCATAACTGTTGGCCAATATCACCTGATAAGCCGAGGGCCAGTTGGTCGTCACCCCGGAGAGGTTCAACACATTGCTGGTCGCGCCCAATATCTGGCCGCCATTCACCAGGTTGGTAAACGTCCCCGTCCCGCTGTTGGTCGCCTGCCATTGGTAGCTCAACGGCAACCCGCCCGTG
>CAIQEI010000170.1 GCA_903870815.1 uncultured Verrucomicrobia subdivision 3 bacterium | reverse complement strand
GCGATCCGCCTCCCGCAGGATGCGAATCTTGTCTTCCGTCGTGTATCGTTTGCCTTTCATGCGTCTGGTCCTTTCTTGCGTCTCAGACTAACACATCAGGTGGCCCGAAAAAGTGAAGTCACGTCAGTATCTCCCAGTCACGACATTGGTATGGTGGCTTTCCGGCCTTTATCTATCGCCTGCATCGGCAGTCTGGTTGGCGCTCGACAGCGACGCTCATTTCTTTTCGGTTGGTCATTATTGCATCATGGTTGCGTATGCAGCCATTATTGCTTACGCCATTAATCGGGTCAGACAGAAGCAGAGACGTGTTAATCTGAAAACCGACTGAGCGTTTCCCGGATTAATTTGTGAACATGGAAGGGCGCGGAAGGCTTTCGCCTGCCGCGCCGTGATTTTTCCGGTCCAGCCGCCGCCAAAACGAATCGGGCTCGCAAGAAACGAAAGGCTTTACATTGATTGTCGTAGGACAGGCGTCGTTCAGCCAATCCAGACTGCAAGGATTCGAATCAGGATGGGGAGGAATTGAAGATTAAACCAGGCAGGCGCTTCACGCCTTGGCCGCCGGCAGGCCGAGGTAATCCATGCCCACGAGGCAGACGTCGTCGTCAAATTCGCCGCTGACGGCAAAGGCGCGGATGACTTCCAGCAGTTCGTCAAAGAGGATGCCCGGCGGATGGGTGAGCAGGCTTTTCACGTCGAGGGTCAGCCGTTCCTGCGAGTAGAGTTCCTCGTTCTGGCCCTGCACTTCGTACAGGCCGTCGGTGAAGAGCATCAGGAAATCGCCGGGGGTCAGGGTGGTCTCGCTGGTGGTGTAGGCCGGGTCTTCAAACAGGCCGAGCGCGGGCTGGCCGCGGCCGGCGGCGTTGGCGAGGGGTTCCACCCGGCCGGCGGAGCGGCGCAGGAGCAGCGGCTTGGGATGGCCGGCGTTGGCAAAGCGGAGCAGGCCGGTGCGGCTGTCGGCCACGGCGTAAAACCCGGTGGTGAGCATGGGCGAGCCGGTGTTTTTCAGGATGCTGCAGAGGTCGCTGTTCAGTTTGCGGAGAAAACTGCCGGGGTCGCGCGCTAGCGGCTTGAGCTCCTCCGCCAGCGCGCGGATCATGGCGGTGACGAGCGCGGCGCGGACGCCGTGGCCGGTGACATCGCAGATGAACACGCCCACTTCGGTGTCGGAGATGGGGGAGATGCTGAAGAAGTCGCCGCTGACGGATTCGGTCGGCTCGTAGCGGTGGACGAACTGGAAGGCGCTCTGTCCGGCCGGCGCGTCGCTGGGAAAGCTCGGGTATTGCTGCGGGAGCATGGTGAGCTGGATTTCGCGGGCGGTGCGGAGGTTTTCCTCCATGAGGGCGTTCTTGGTGCGCAGTTCCTCGCGGCTGCGGGAGAGCTCGCCGGTGGCGCGCCGGATCTGCTCCTCGGCGCGCTTGCGCTCGGAGATGTCCTCGACGGTGCCTTCGTAGTAGAGCAGTCGGCCCTGGCCGTCGCGGACGGCGCGGCAATTCTCGGCGATCCAAATGATGGTGCCGTCTTTGCGGAAGATCTTGGATTCGAAGCCGCTCAAGGTGTCGTTCTCCTGCATGAGCCGGATGAATTCCTCGCGGCGGCCGTGCTCGACGTAAAGGCTGTCGGCGATGTCCTTGATGCTGGCCATCAGCTCCACCGGCGAGTCGTAGCCGTAGATGCGGGCGAGCGCGACGTTCGCCAGCAGGTAATGGCCGCCGGGCGTGGTGCGGAAGATGCCTTCCACCAGGTGGTCGACGAGGCCGAAGTAATTCTCCTTTTCCTCAACGAGGGCGACGCGCTCCTGCTGTCGCGCCATGGAGCAATGAATGGCATGCCGCAGGGTGGCGGCCGCCAATTGTTCGCGCCCGAGGTAATCCTGCGCGCCGCTGTAGACGGCTTCGGCCAGGAACTGCTCATTCTCGTCCGGCCCGATGACGATGACCGGCTGCTGCGGCGCTTTGGTGGTGAGGGAGGTGATCTGGAATAGCGCCGCGGTGTTGGCCTGCGCGATCTCAAACAGGATGGTGTGGAAGGTGTTGGTGGCGACCATGGCCAGCCCCGCGTCGGCGGACGCCTCCACGGTCACCTGCACTTCGTTGCCGGCGCAGAGGAGCAAGTCGTTGACGTGCTGCGCCATTTCCTTGTCGCTGCTGATCAGCAATATCTTTAAGGGTCCGTTTTCCATGCCGTTACCGGTTCGCTAAAATACCCTTTCCGCGCCCGCCCGCAAGCGTGTTGCGAAAAGCGGGGGTTAAATTGCACTTGCCAAACAGGGCCGATTGGGTTTGAAATGCCGGCAGTCATAATCCCCGAACGGAAATCAGCAACCTTATGTGAATCCGGCTTATGAAAACCTACCTGCCCGCGGACATCCGCAACTTCGCCATCGTCGGCCACGCCTCGTCCGGCAAAACGCTGTTGAGCGAGGCGATGCTTCGCTGCGCGGGGATGATCTCGCGCCTGGGCAACATCGCCGACGGCACGACGGTGTCCGATTATCACGTCAGCGAGAAGCAGCGGCAGATCTCCGTCTCCGCCACGCTGATGCACACCGAGTGGGCGGGCAGGAAGTTCAACCTGATCGACACGCCCGGTTATCTCGACTTCATCAGCGAAGGCTTGGGCGCGCTGCGCGTCGGCGATTTTGCGATGGTCGTCATCCATGCGCAGCACGGTCTGGGCGTGGGCACCGACCGCGTATGGAACTACGCCTCCGGCTACGGCATCCCGAAAATGATCGTGGTGAATGCCCTGGACCGGGAACATGTGGATTTCGACGCGGTGCTGAAAGGCGCGCAGGAACATTTCGGGCGGCACGTCTTCCCCTTGAGCGTGCCGGTGAACGCCGGCCCCGGCTTCAACCGCACGCTCGATGTGCTGCGGAATGAGATCGTCACCTACGCCACCGACGGCTCCGGCAAATACACGGAGGAACCCGCCACCGGCGAACTCGGCGAAAAGGTGAAAACGCTGCACCGCGAACTGATCGAGCACATCGCCGAATCCGACGACACGCTGATGAGCAAATATTTTGACCAGGGCACCTTGTCGGAGGAAGAGTTCCGCGCCGGCATCCACGCGGCGGTGCAGAAGCAATTGTTCATCCCGCTCTTCGCCGTCTCGGCGGAAAAAAATATCGGCGTCGCGCGCCTGATGGATTTTATCGCCAAATACGGCTCGTCGCCGGTGGATCGCAAAAACGTACCGGCGATCGATGCGAACGGCGGCGAAACCGAGGTCAAACTCGACAGCGCCGAGACCGTGGCCTACATCTTCAAGACGATGTCCGAGGCGCACTTCGGCGAGCTGTCGTTTTTCCGCGTGTATTCCGGCACGGTGACCACCGGCACGGATTTATTCAACAGCGACCGCAAGGTCACGGAGCGTGTCGGCCAGATTTTCCTGCTCAACGGCCAGAACCGCGAGCCGGTCCACGCGCTCGGCGCGGGCGATATCGGCGCGGTGGTGAAGCTTAAGGACACGCACACCGGCAACACGCTGTGCTCGCCAAAACATCCCGTGACGCTGCCCAAGGTGGTTTATCCCAAGCCGAACATCCACGCCGCACTGGTGGCCAAGGTGAAGGGCGAGGAGGACAAGATCGCCACGGGCCTCGCGGCGCTGCATGAGGAGGACCCGACGTTCCTTTACGTCGTGGACGGCGAACTGCACCAGACGATCCTTTCCGCCCAGGGCGAACTGCACCTGGAGGTCATCGCCGACCGGCTGCGCCGCCGTCACAACGTCCACGTGGAGCTGGCCGAACCGCGCGTGAAATACCGCGAGACGATCAAGGGCAAGGGCGAATCAAAGTATCGCTACAAAAAACAGACCGGCGGCGCGGGCCAGTTCGCCGAAGTCTGGATGCGCGTTGAACCCCGCCCGCGCGACACCGGCGTGGAGTTCACCCAGTCGCTCGTCGGGCAGAACGTGGACCGCAATTTCGTGCCGTCCGTCGAGAAGGGCGTGCACCAGGTTTGCACCGAAGGCGTCCTCGCCGGCTGCCGCGTGACCGACGTGAAGATTGATTTCTACGACGGCAAGATGCACCCGGTGGATTCCAAGGACATCGCGTTTCAGATCGCCGGCTACTTCGCGTTCAAGGAGGCTTTCACCGCCGCCAAGCCGCTGTTGCTGGAGCCGATTGAGACGGTTGAGATCCAAGTGCCGGAAGCTTTCATGGGCAAAGTCATGGGCGACTTGTCATCGCGGCGCGGAAACATTCTCGGCATTGAGGCGGAGGGCGCGTTCCAGGTCATCAAGGCCAGCGTGCCGTCGGCGGAGCTGTATCACTACTCCAGCACGCTCCGTTCGCTGACCGGCGGGGCCGGTGTCCACACCGAGGCCTTCAGCCATTACGAGGAAATGCCGCGCGACGCCGCCGAAAAAGTCATCGCCGAGGCCGTCCAACGGAAGGCGAACCACGAAAATCACGGTTCCCACTGAACCCAAAAATGAAACACCCGGCTGCGAAGCACGGTCGCAACCGGGTAATTCATGGATTTCAGTCGAACGGGTGAACTCGCTTGGCGGCGATGAATCATCGCCTTCCCGCCAATAACCATCGGGCGGTTCCGCGGTTTGAAATTTAATGAACCACCGCCGCCTCGCGCTTCTGCACGGCGGCGTAAAGCGCGTCCTTGAGCTTCGCGCGCTTGAATTTCAATTCATCAATCTGCTGGTCGGTGGCGAACTCGACGTCCTCCTCGATACGGCAGATTTCGTCGTCCACTTGGTGATACTCTTCGAACGCCGCGCGAAATTTGCCGTCTGCCAGCTTGAGCGAGCGGATGGTTTCGCGATGCGCCGGGAACTCTTTTACGAACGGGTGATGCAAGTCCATTGGAAGTCCTCCAGGTTGAAGGTTGACGGTCGTTGAACTGTGGTTGCTGCTCTCATGACCTGCCGGCAATTAAGCGCAGGGGCAGCGAAATTGCCAGTCCTATTTTGCGAAATATTTCGGGCGGCGAGTGGCCGCACTGCCGCCTTTCCAAGACGGCCGGGATGAATTAACCTGATTTCCTCTCGAACCATGCCGAGCGTTTACATAAAAACTTACGGTTGCCAGATGAACGAGCGCGACAGCGAAGCCGTCGCCGCGCAGCTCGTCGCCAAGGGCTATTCGCTCGCGAAGTCGGAGTCCGCCGCGGACGTGGTGCTGCTGAACACGTGCAGCGTGCGCGATTTTGCCGAGCAGAAGGCGATCAACAAGATGCGCAACCTCGTAGGCACGGCGCGCAGCGAGAAGCGCGACCAGATTGTCGGGTTCATGGGTTGCATGGCGCAGAGCCGGGGCCGGGAGCTCATCGACCAACTGCCGGACGTGGATCTGGTGCTCGGCACGCAGAAATTTCACCGGGCAGCGGAATATCTCGACGAACTGCTTGCCGGCAAGCGCGACAAGATCGTGGACGTCGCCGCCGAAGCCAAGAGCGAGGCGACCATCCGCGAACATCTGCTCAACGGCAGCGCGAAGACATCCGTGTCCGCGTTTGTCAGCATCATGCAGGGCTGCAACCAGCATTGCACGTTCTGCATCGTCCCCGCCACCCGCGGCGAGGAGCGCAGCCGCACCATTCCCGACATCGTCGCCGAATGCCGCGAACTGGTCGCGCGCGGCGTCCGGGAAATAACCCTGCTGGGACAGATTGTCACGAGCTTCGGCCGACGCGATATCCCCGCGCTCGACGGCAAATCCGGCTTCGTCCAACTGCTCGACGCTGTTCACGAGATTGACGGGCTGGAACGCATCCGTTTCACTTCGCCGCACCCGAAAGGTTACGGCGACGATCTGGTCGCGGCTTACGCGCGCCTGCCGAAATTGTGCGAGAGCGCGCACCTCCCGCTGCAAAGCGGCAGCGACCGCATCCTGAAACAGATGCACCGCGGCTACACCCGAGAAAAGTTTCTCGGCATCGTCGAGAAACTGCGCCGCGCCAAGCCGGCCATTGGCATCACCACGGACATTATTGTCGGCTTTCCGGGCGAGACGGAGGAGGACTTTGAACTGACCCTCTCGCTCTGCCGTGAGGTGCAGTTCGACAACGCCTATATCTTCAAATACTCGCCGCGCCGCGACACACCCGCCGCCGGCATGCCCGACCAGGTGCCGCTAGAGATCCGCGAGGAACGCAACGAGCGGCTGCTCAATCTCGTCAACGAAATCGCTGCACTCAAATACGACGCCTTCATCGGACGACAGGTGGAGATTTTGGTGGAAGGACCGAGCAAGAAAAACGCAGCGCGCTACACCGGGCGCACGCGCTGCAACCGCATCGTGCTATTCGACGGCAGCGCCCGGCATCAGGGGCAGCTCATGGACGTGAAGATCGAGCGCACCGGGTCCTTCACCCTCTACGGCGACCCGGCGGTGGTGAATTTGTAAGGCACGCGGCAAAAGCGTTGCCATTCTTTCCGGCGCGGGCAGAATGGCGGCATGAATTTCCGCGACAAACTCATCGCGTGGGACCAGTTGCCGGTCTGGCGAAATAAAATTCGCGCCAGCGGCAAAAAACTCGTTGTCACCAACGGCTGTTTTGACCTGCTGCACCTCGGCCACGTCACCTATCTGGAGAACGCTCGGAATTTCGGCGACGCCCTACTCCTCGGCGTGAACAGCGACGCGGCGGTGCGCGGTCTGAAAGGCGCGGGCCGCCCGGTGAATTCCGAGTCCGATCGCGCTGCCGTGCTGGCCGCGCTCCAGAGCGTGGACGGCGTCTGCATCTTCACCGACACGACGGCCACAAAATTTCTCGCCGCCGCGCAACCAGATATTTATGTCAAAGGCGGCGATTATACTCTGGAAACCTTGAACCAGGACGAGCGCCGCGCGGTGGAGTCCGCGGGCGGGAAAATCATTCTGGTTCCGTTCGTGCCCGGCAAGTCCACGACGGGTTTGCTGGAAAAAATCTCGAAACTGTGACGCAGAAAATGCGAAAACCGGAAGGCGGAAAGCGGAAATTTGACCGCTTTGGTTTTCGCATTCCGCTTTCCGCATTCCGCTTTGCGCCATGAAGATTCTCGTCATTTCGCTCGCGGGCATCGGCGACACGCTGTTCGCCACGCCGCTGTTGCACGAACTACGCCTGAATTTTCCCGTCGCGACGATCGACGCGCTGGTGATGTGGCCCGGCGCGAAGGATTTGCTGGAGCACAATCCGCACGTCAACCACGTGTTCCAGAAAAACCTGATGAAATGCGGCAAACCGGAGGCGCTGAAATTTCTCTGGTCGCTGCGGCGCGAAGGCTACCAACTTTCCATAAACACGCATCCCCAGAGCCGGATTCATTATCGGCTGGCGGCATGGTTGGCGGGCGCTCAGGTGCGCCTCAGCCACGAGTACGAGTGCTTCAACTGGCTGGACCGCTGGCTGGTCACTGGCACCCTGCCGCAGGATTACAACCTGCACGCGGCGGAAAACAACCTGGCGGTGCTGCCGCTGATTGGCGCGCAACCAAAATTGGCGGCGCATGAATTGGAATTGTTCCTGACGCCGGCGGAGCAAAAATGGGCGGACGATTTTCTGGCGCGCTCCGGATTGGCCGGCAAAAAATGGCTGGGCCTCCACGTTGGTTCCGGCGGCACTAAGAACCTGGCGTTGCGCCGCTGGCCGCTGGAAAATTTCATTGAACTGTCGCGGCGTTTGCAAGCCTGGCGGAAGGATATTCCCATCCTATTTTTCGGCGGCCCGGAGGAGGCGGCTAGCCACGAAACCATCCGCACGGCGCTAGCCGGGGCCATTTTCCCACCGACGCGAAACCTGCGGCAGGCGGCAGCGCTGCTGCGCCGGGCGGGGGCATTTTTGAGCGTGGACACGGCGCTGATGCACGTCGCCGCCGCCATGAAGGTTCCCGCGCAAATGGTCATCGAAACGCCGACCTGGAACAAGCCGATCGAGCCATATGGCAATGCGTTCACGCTGATCAAAAATCCGGCGGTGGGGGGACGCGGGCTGGATTTTTACCGCTACGACGGCGGCGACATCAAGGGCACACGCGAAGAACTGCTGGCGTGCATGGCGTCCGTGACCGTCGCGGAAGTCATGGCGACGGCGACGAAGCTGATCTGATCAAAGCGTAAAGCCCGCCGCCTTGGCGTCGGCGGCAAACATCTTAACGGTGTCGAGCGAGAGTTCGCCCAGTTCCATGCCGGCCATTTTCATCCCCTTGCCCAAAATGTCATGCGGAACGGTGACGATGTGACAACCGCAGTCATTCGCCTGGAAAATGTTCAGCACTTCGCGGACGCTGGCCCAGAGCAGTTCCGCCTGCGGCAGGCCGGCGAGAATTTTTTTGCTCTCGGCCATGATGCCCACGGGGTCAACCCCCGTGTCCGCAATGCGCCCGGCAAAAATAGAAACCACGGCGGGAACCTTGGGATTCAACGCGGCGGCGACCCCCTTGACCTGGTCCAGCGTAAGGATCGCCGTGACGTTCAGCTTCACACCCTGGCCGGCCAGCTCTTTGATGAGCGGCAGGGACGATTCGTTGCGCGTGTTGGTGATGGGAATTTTGACGTAAACATTTTTTCCCCAACCGTTGATCTTGAGTCCCTGGCGCTTCATCTCGGGAAACTCGTCGGAAAAAACCTCGAGCGACAGCGGCTTGACGGTGATGGTCTGCAGGATGTCGCGGGCGAACGCCTCGAAATCGGTCACGCCGGCCTTGCGCATGAGCGTGGGGTTCGTGGTCAAACCCTGGATGAGCGGATTGGCGTTGAGCTGGAGCATGCCGTCTTTGTCCGCGCCGTCGGCAAAGATTTTAACAGCCAAGTCTTTCAGTGTGCGTTTCATAAATGTTCAGGATGAGCGAGTATGATATCCACGGCTTCGGCCAGATTGCGAGCGGAAAAATCGGGCGGCTGCTTCAGTTCTTCCGCATAGCCGCGGTCAATGAAAACGGTCCGGCAACCGGCGGCATGGCCGCAGTCCACGTCGCGCCAGCGGTCGCCAACCATCCAGCTTTGCGCGAGGTCGATGTTTAGTTCGCGCGCGGCGCGGCGGAGCATCCCGGGCTTGGGCTTCCGACAGTCGCAATCGGACAAACCTTTCCCGGGATGATAACAGACTTCCACCCGGTCCACCGGCAGCTTCGCCGTCAGGTGCGCGTGAATTTTTTCGACCACTTCCCGGGTCAACGTTCCCCGGCCAACGTCGGGCTGGTTCGTGGCCACGATAAGCAAAAAACCGGCGGCTTTCAATTTTGCACAGGCGGCGGGCACCTCCGGAAGAATCTCAAATTCGGCCAGGCTGGTCGGCGGATAAGGCTTACCGTCACGCTCCAACGCGCGGTTGATCACGCCGTCGCGGTCAAGAAAAACGGCGCGTCCGCGCGGGATTTGGAAAATTTGCTTTTCGTTATTCATGACGCGCGAATGACTAATGCCTAGAACCTAATGACTAAAGAACGCCACGTCACGATCTTCTCCAAATGGCTGCAAAAATGAGGTGAAGCTCTTTCGCTTCCTGCCACAGCTTTCGGGCGTCAACTTTTAGATCTGGTTCGGCTGTAGCAATCATGCGCAACCAAAGTTTTGTTTCCCTGGCCTCTTTCCGACAGGTGCCTATTTTATTTTTGAAGTCCTTTTTGGAAACAGCATCGTCTGCCTCGCAGTAATTGGCTCCGATGCTGGTTCCAGACCGGACGATCTGGCTGATCAACGGCGTCGACACAGGATTTTTTGGAATTATTTTCGCAAACCGGATCACCGCTTCGCCAAAGGAAGCCGTCCGCTCCTCCAAGTCGAACAACCCATGCGGCCGGTCATTCGGACTAGAGGCTTCTTTAGTCATTCGGATTTAGAAATTAGTCATTTTGTTGACTCCCATTTGGTCTGGGTGACTTTGAGCTTGGGATGGGAGACGAATAGATGCCAGACCACCGCCTGAAACGCCTCGCTGTGCGGCGTGACGTGAGCCGGATTCACCGTCGGCACAATGACGCACGCGGTGGCTTCTTTCGCTGTGTAGCCGCCGTCGCGGCCGACGATGCCGATCACGGAAGCGCCGGCCTTTTTGGCGAGCTGAATCGCACTGATCAAATTGGGGCTGACGTTTTTTTCCAGGTTGCCGCCGCCGACGGAAAAGATCAGCAGGCCGTCCTTGGCGTTAAGCCGGCTGCCCTTGAGCCATTCGGAAAAAATCGAAGGCCAGCCGTCGTCGTTGGTGCGCGCGGTGAGTTCGGACACGTTGTCCGTGGGTGCGTAGGCCTCGAAACCGCAGATTTTGCGGAAATCATTCACCGCATGGCCGGCGTTGCCCGCGCTGCCGCCGACGCCGAGGATGAAGAGCCGGCCGCCGCGTTCGCGGATGGCAGCCAGTTCGTCCGCGCATTTCTCAATGGCGGCTTCGTTGAGTTGCGCCGTGACCTGCTGGACCTCGGCGAGGAATTGTTTGGTAAAGCTCATGAGAATTTCAAATTACAAATTTCAAATGACGAAGGAAAGCAGACTTTAGCGCGGTTTTAAAATTGTTTCCAGTTCCGCCAGACCGGCCGGCGAACCCATTTCATAAAATCTTTCGGGCACCTCATAGCCGGCAAGCTGCTTTTCGCGGACGAGCCGGCCCATGACTTCGGCGAGATCAAAAACCCGGTCAGCGGCATACGCATCAAACACGGCCGACTTGAACACGCTCAAGCCGTAGTCGATGTGCCGCATCTCCGGCAAATTGATTTTCTTGTCGTAGACAACAATCTCGCCATCGCGGAAAACGACATTGCTGGCGTCGAATTTGCCTTCATTGCGATAAACGGTCATCAACCCCGGCTTGCCGCTGCGGTGGAAAAATTCCGCGACCGGGGCGTATTGGACCGGCAAATACGAATCGCCGTAGAGGATGAAAAATTCTGCGCCCAACTTGGGCAACGCGCGCTTGATCGCGCCGCCGGTGCCGAGCAATTTTTCACCATCGAAAGAATAGTCGAGTTTGACGCCATAGGCCTCGTCGCCGAACTCGCGCTGGATCATCTCACCGAGGTAGCCGATGCACAACACGGCGCGGCAGATGCCGCGAGCGTGGAGCATTTCCAACTGGTGCGCCAGAAACGGCCGGCCGGCAACCGGCACGAGCGATTTGGGTATCTTCTCCGTGATGGGCCGCAGCCGCGTGGCGAGTCCACCCGCGAGAATGGCCACGGGAATTGCCAGCGGCGCGGTCACGAGATGACGAGCTTGGTCCCCTCGAAATCGAAACGGAAGCGGACTTCCTTGAGACCGACCGAGCGCATGGCGTGGCGCAGCTTCGACTTGTCCTCCGTGTAAAACATCAGGAAGCCGCCGCCGCCCGCGCCGATCAGCTTGCCGCCGAGCGCGCCGTTGGCCATCGCGAGATCATACCATTCGTTGATCTTGGGATTGCTCATGCCGCCGCTGCGCTGTTTTTTGCGCTGCCAGTGAACGTCCATCAAGCGGGCGAATTCGGCGAGATTGCCGCCCTCGAGCGCGACCTGGCTTTGCAGGCCGAGGTCTTTCACAAAGTGCAGATTATCGATCATGGACTTGTCGTCCGATTTCGATTTTTGATCCTGCTCCTTCAAAATCGCGGATGCGGAACGCGAATAGCCGGTGAAAAACAGCAGCAAATTGTCTTCCAGATTGTCGCGCGTCTCGTCGGAAACTTTCAGCGGCCAGGCTTCCACCTTGCCGCCGGGCAGGAATTTGAAGCACGTCAGGCCGCCGTAAGCCGCGATATACTGGTCCTGTTTGCCGATGGGCTCCTTCAGGCGGTTCAGTTCGATGTCGCAAGCCTGTTCGGCCAGCTCCGCCGGATGGATCAGGTCCTTTTTTTGCGCATGCAAGACCTTGAGCAGGGCGGTGGTGAAACTGCCCGACGAGCCAAGGCCGGTGCCGGACGGGATGTCCGCCAGCGAAGTCAGCTCAAGTCCGCGCCCGTCCATGCCAAGCGCGGTGAACGATTCGCGGATGATGGGATGCTCGACTTTGGTGGCGTTCTCCACGCGCTCCAGCCTCGAGTATTTTACGATGAGGTCGGGCGTAAAATTTTCATGCAGGGTAATGTAGACGTATTTGTCAATCGCCGCCGCGATGAGAAAACCGCCGAATTTTTCGTAATACGACGGCAAATCGGTGCCGCCGCCGCCGAGCGTGACGCGCAAGGGTGAACGGGCAATAATCATAGGTTGGTGTTTCTGCTTTTCAGGTAAATCTCCTCGACAATCTGCAATGCCGCGCGCGCTTCTGCAAGTCCGGCGTCAGGTTTTTGTTTCAGCCGGATATCCCGCTCAAACTCGGTCATTTCGGCGCGCCACGATTCGTCCGGACCGGGGAATTCATAAACTTTGGTGTCGGGAATCCCCATTTCCGGCTTCATCTGGTAATGAAAAAGTTTCTCGACCCCGTAACTGCCGCCCAGGCCTTCAATGTGCAGCTTCGTGTGCCGGCCATAAATCTCGAACGAAAAGAGATTCTTCCATTCCGTGCAGCTGACGTGCAGCCAGGCCGTCTGGTTTTTCGCCGTCCGCAAACTTAAAAACGCGTTGTCGTCCACCGGCATCTTCCAGAAATATGTCGCCGCGTGGCCGTCGATGGTTTTGAAATCGCCGAGAAACCACTGCGCCAGATCAATCAGATGAATGCCTTGGTCGATCAATTCGCCGCCGCCGGAAAGTTTGGGGTCCGCCCGCCATTCCTGGTCGTAACCGACCCGCCCGCCGTGGCCGTAGCG
The DNA here is from genome assembly GCA_903870815.1 of uncultured Verrucomicrobia subdivision 3 bacterium. Lineage (GTDB taxonomy): Bacteria > Verrucomicrobiota > Verrucomicrobiia > Limisphaerales > UBA11358 > UBA11358. The sequence goes on along the minus strand of CAIQEI010000170.1, from coordinate 27,698 downwards.
CGCGCGAATGAACATGAGCTCACCCATCACGCCGGAATCAAAAATCTCCCGCGCCCGGCGGAAGGCCGGATGATAACGGTGGTTGAAACCGACACGCACGCAAACAGCGTGCTTGCCGGCGAGCGCAATCAATTCATCAAGCTGACGAACGGAAATGCCAGCGGGTTTTTCCACGAGGACGTGCTTCCCGGCGCGGATGGCGGCGGCGGAAACTTCCGCCAGCACTGAATTGATGGTGGCGACGATCACCGCATCCACCTGCGGGTCGGCGACGGCGAGCTGGTAATCGGCGACTGCACGTCCGGACCCGGCGATTTTTACCAACTCGCCGGCGCGGGTCAGATTGGGGTCGCAAGCAACGATGAGTTTTGAACCGGCCGGCAGGGCGGCAAGCCGTTTCTTACCGATCAATCCGCAGCCGATAATCGCGTAGTTCATTTGGCTCCAAAATTCCGGCCGCGATCTTCCGGGACAATGCGGCGCAGGGTGTAGAGGTCGGACTTCATCAGCTCGTCACGAAACTTGGAAAAATCCGACCACGGGTCCCATGGGGCGCTGATGAGCTTGCCGGAAATACCGTCGCTCTGCTCTGACAACAAAAATTCCACGAGGCCGAGAACCTTTTCCAGCCTGGCGGCATTATCGCGCGAAAGCTTGGACGCGCCGGCGAATTCATCGGATCCCGCCAGTTTTTCGCCGCGCGCCAGGACTTCCTCGGTCATCCGGGTGAAGATCGCGCCGGGCGCGACGGCGTTGATGTCGGGCGGCCGGCCCTGCCACTCGGCGGCGAGCGTTTCCACGAGCCGGACGACGCCGGTTTTGGCGACGCCGTAAGCCGCAAAGTTTGGCCGCGGACTGGTCGAACCGCCGCCGGAAAAGCAGATGACTTTGGCGCGGACCGGGGATTTTTTCAGCAGCGGGTAAAGCGCGCGGATCGGAAAGAAAGTCCCATCCAGATTCACCGCGAGATTTTTCCGCCACGCCAGCGGGTCAATTTCCATCGCCGGGCCGATCGGGTCCTGGATGCCGGCGCAGCAAATGAGCGCGTCCAGGCTTTTCCATTTCGAGGAAATTTCTCCGGCCAAGGATTGCACGGCGTTCCAGTCGGAAACATCACACCTAAAACTGAAGCCGTCCTGCGGCGAGCGGGCGAGCCGGCAGATTTCGTGGCCGCGCGCCGCGAGCGTGTCGGCCAGAAACCTGCCGATGCCGCTGCTGCTGCCGGTAAGGACGATCTTCATTGGCGCGTCTCGTAAATCCACCGGTTTTGCTGCAGCCATTGGAGCGTGCGGACGATGCCCTGTTCGATGGTCAGGGAAGTTTTCCAGCCGGTGGCGCGGATTTTTTGGGTGTCGAGGAAGATGAACGGATTGTCGCCGACCCAGCCTTTGTTGCCGCCGGAGTATTCCAACTCCGGCTGCAGGCCCAGCGCGCCGCAGATGAAGCGGATGGAATCGTTGACAAGGACATAATTCTCCGCGCCCAGGTTATAGATGGTCACGCCGTGCTTCGCCGTCTTCGCGGTGCCAAGATCCAGAGCGTGCAGCATGGCGGTGACACAGTCCTGAACGTAGAGGTAGCTTTTACGCTGCGAGCCGTCGCCAAGGACTTTCAGCCGGCCGGGATGTTCCAAGAGTTGCTTATAGAAATCGAAAACGTGGCCGTGCGTGTAGCGTTCGCCGAGAATCGAGACAAACCTGAAAATGTAGCCCTCGAACTGGAAGCCTTCGCAATAGGACGAAATCATGCCTTCGCAGCCCACCTTGGACGCGGCGTAGAGGGAAGTCTGCACCGGAAACGGCGCGTCCTCCGGCGTGGGGATTATTTGGGTTTCGCCATAAACGCTGCCGGTGGAACTGAAGGCGATGCGCCGGATGCCGTTGGCGCGCATGGCTTCGAGCACGTTGAAGGTGGCGACGGTGTTCTGCTGCAAATCCCGGGCGGGATGCTCCAGACCAAAGCGGACATCCGCGTTTGCCGCGAGATGAAAAACCGTGTCGCAACCGGCCATCGCCCGGGTGAGCGCGGGGAGGTCGAGATTGTCGCCTTCAACCAGCTTGAAGCCGGGATTTTTGAGGGCGCCGGACAGGAATTTTTTCTGGCCGGTGCAAAAATTGTCCCAGCCGACGACCGATTTGCCGCCGGCGAGCAGACGATCAACCAGGTTGCTGCCGATGAAGCCGGCCGCACCAGTGATGAAAACTTTTTCCATGATAGGGCGCGGAGTTTAATGCACGCCGGCGGAGCCTGCCAGTATTTTTGGCGGCGGAAATTCGGCGAGTTTGCCTGACAAATAATTGGCAGGTGTGCGGAGTGCGGCAAACGGCAAAATCAGGGCAACTTTTCTAAGCGCTTGATAGAGCATCCGGAATTGGACCGTTTATGGATTAAAAATGTGTGAAATTTCCACGGTCAGGGGGCGTTATTAGGATTTATTAGTGCCAGATTGACCCACTCCGTGTCCTAGTCTACATGCGCATACCACTTCGACGGCGAGGGCTTTATCCTCGGGCAAAGCCACTTTATGCTACTTCATGCTACTTTATGACACCTATTTTTAAAATTTTCGGGTTCCCCCATTTCATCTATGCCCAAGAACTGGACGTTTCTAAGTAAAAGGGGTGTTTTTTCTTAGGGCAGGTTTTCGGGTGAATTCCGAGCCCAATCAAGGTGGATCGTTTACTTTGCCAAGTTACCGGGTCACATTGTTTAGATGCTTGATAGTGCAACCGAAACTTTACCTTTTCTTTCCAAACCTTCCGGACGGGCACCATGGATCAATTGAACTGTGATGTTACTTTTTAACACCATTTGATACTTTTTGTGCCTTTTTGATACCCCGTTTTAAAAATGCTGAAAATTGACAAAAGGTGCCTTGGAGCCAAGTATTTACCTCAGAGTCAAAGAGTTAGAACCGGGATTTGGAAATCGTCAGAGGCTCCTGTCGCTGGCGGATAACGGAACTGACGGTACCAGTTTCTTTACCAGACAACCGGTCAACTTTAGTAAGTGCTTGATAGAGCATCCGGAACTTTACCTTTTCTTTACCAAAAATAGGTTTTGGAAGGTAAAGTTTTAAGGGATCTGCCTGAGCCGTGGTCGCGAACGGGATCGGATTACAGCACAAGCTGAAGCTTGAACTCCAACGGGGGCGGCCGTTGCGGACGACGAGATGCGCGCAACGGCCGACCCTAAGGGCAGGAGCTGGTGGCAAATAAAGTCAGATATGCCAAAGAACGAACGTGGCGGAACGAACAGGACCCCGACCCGCCATTATTTTGTATATTATATATGCAAGACAATGTGTGGCGATGATAATTTTTCGGGGAGTTGTTGCCGGCGATCCGGAACGGGAGACGAACAGGAATAACGGGTGCTGGTTGAAACTGACTCCCGACAGTGGTGAGGGAGACGACGCGCACGGAGTGACGCTCCCTACCCCACCCAAGCAGCTACCGGAGCGCGGCTGGTTTGCGACACAGCCGTCGGGGGGCAACGCCTGAAGATGCACCCCGCCCGCCAGCAACCGGAATTATGCTCTTGTCAGCATTTTCGATTAATCACAGTTTGGCGCGGTTCTTAAATCAGGGCACCACGGCCCGATAATATCTTCGGTTGAAATTGGTCGCCGCAGCGTCGCGGAAGTTCATCGTGGGGGTGGTGCCGATAAAGTTGGTCAAGGTCAGCCAATTCAACAAATTGGTTGACACTTCGATGTGGCCGTTGAGTCCCGTTGAGATTTGCAGCGCAAAATTCAGCCCGTTGGTTGCCAGCGGCGGCACTGTCGTAAAGGCGAGTTTCAATAAAAAGGCATTGCTGGAAACAATGCTGACACTGTTGGTCAGTGAAATATTGCCGCTGGTGTCCATAGCATACGCCTTGATGGTGTTGGTGTCTTTCTGAAGTTCGACGGTCGTGGTCCAGTTCGTCCAATGATTGGTGGTGGCCGGCTGGTTCCAGGCACCGCCGTTCAACTGATACCAGACGCCGGCTACTTGCCAATTATCACCCGCCGTGCCCGCCACAGCCGCCAGGGCATTGGTCATGTGTTGACCTTGAGTCGGCACGGTTATGGTTAGCGTCGGCCGGTTGGTGTCCACGAAGTTCGCCTGCAACACCAGGTTCGACACCATCTGGAACTGCAGGACTTGTCCGTTGGTCAGGACCGTCAACGGCAGGTTCGTCCCGCCGGTCCAGTTCGTAAACGCAAATCCGGAACCCGCCACCACGGCCGCCGTCAGGCTGTAGTTCACACCCACCTGCAACACCGCGTTGCTGTAGTTTGGCGAAATCGTGCCTCGGCCAGTCAATTCCACCGTCAGGGGCGCGTTGACCACATAAACCAGTTTGACCGAGTTGGTCGCCGAATTGTTTCCGCTTGAGTCCACCGCGTAGGCAGAAATCGTGTTCGTGCCCGCCACCAATGCCACCGCCGCCGCCCAGTTGGTCCCGTTGAAACTCGTTGCGTTTGACCAGCCGGCGGTGTTCAACTGGCAATAGACGCCGGCCACCGCCACGTTGTCTGTTGCCCACCCCTTCACAACAAAGTTCACGTTGCTCACCTGCAGGCCGGAGATCACGTTCGTAATCGCCAGCGTCGGCCGGTTGGTGTCCACGAAGTTCGCCTGCAACGTCAGATTCGAAACCATCTGGAACTGCAGGACTTGTCCGTTGGTCAGGACCGTCAGCGGCAAGGTCGTCCCGCCGGTCCAGTTCGTAAATGCAAAACCGGAACCCGCCACCACCGCCGCCGTCATACTGTAGTTCGCTCCCACCTGCAACAAGGCGTTGCTGTAGTTGGGTGAAATCGTGCCTCGTCCCACGGTTTGCACGCGCAAGACATCGCTCAAGAAACAAACAAAACTGACGGAACTGGTGGTTGAAAGGTTGCCGGTCGTATCCACGGCATACGCCTGCAAAACATTGGTGCCCGGCAGGACCGAAACGGTCGCCTGCCAATTAGACCAGTTATTGACCGGCGTTGGCTGATTCCAACCATTCGTATTCAGTTGATAAAACACATTGGCCACGGCCACGTTGTCGCCGGCCGTGCCCTTGACCGTAAACAGCAGGTTGCTCCAAAACAACCCCGGGGTGGGTGCAGTGATGGTCAAAGTCGGCTTGATAAAATCAATGAAATTTGCCGAGACAACCTTGTTGGTGGTCATCACGACCGTGATTGAATTATTCGTTGATGACACATCCCCGGTCCAACCGTAAAAGGTGCCACCCACATTCGTCGCGGACGCGCTTAACGTGACACTGTCACCCAGGTTGTAGTAATTCCGTTGCGGACTGACCGCCACCGAGCCGTTGCCATTCACAGCCACGGACAGGGAATATTTTCCATTGGGCAAAGTCGAGAACAGCGCATTGATGGTGGGATTCCCGTTCGTCACGACCACCGTCACCGGCGCATTCGTTCCGCCGGCCGCCCCGCTCCAGATCACAAAAAAGTTTCCGGCGGCGGGTACCGCCGAAGCCGTCAGGATTGTGCCATAAGGAACGGGATTGGTCTGGTTCAACACGATGCGACCACCGCCGACCGCATTCGTCGCCACGACCGTTCCGAAGATGGCCTGAAGGTTGTTCGTCTGGGTAATGGTAACGGACAACGGATTGCTCAAGCTGTTGGTACTGCCTTGCCAGCCAAGGAAAGTCCAGCCGCTGCCGGCCGTGGCGGCCAAGGTTACGACACTGCCATTGGTATAATAGGTTGCCGGGACTATCGCCTGTCCGTTAACCGAAACCGTGCCGCCGCCAAGGGTGCCGACGGTTAGCGGATACGCTGCCTGAACAAAATCTGCCTGAATATTAAGCGGCCCGTCCACGATCACGGTTAACGGATTCTGGCTGCCAGAAACATCACCCGTCCAATGATCAAACGCCCAGTATGCCGACGCCGTTGCTGTCACCGTCACCACGGAATTGCTGAAGAAGGGTCCGTTCGTGGGATTCAAGCTGATCGTACCGCTGCCAAGGACCGAGGTTTGGACGTTGTAATCGGGAATGAAGGTCACAACGACGGGGGAAGCATATGCCGCCTCGGAAAAATCCAGACTTAAGCTCATGACTTGCACCACGGCTGAACTGGTCAAGGTAATTGGACCGGTGTAGAATGGTGAGCTGGCGGTCGGCAGACTGCCATCCAGCGTGTAAAACAGGAACCCGCCGGGGTAGCCACCGGTTATGGTGACGACGCTTGAAGTCAAAACGCTCACGTTCGAAGTGACAAGCTGACCGTTTACACTGACGAAAATAAAGCGCACATCCAGCATGGCCGGCGGACTGCTGGTAATAGAACCGAAACTGTTCGTAACAATCACTCGATAGGCCAGTGCCCAGTTGGTGGTCACACTGGCAATGGTCAGAACATTGCTGTTGGCCCCCGAGATCTGTCCGCCATTGACCAGATTCGTATAGGGCCCGCCCGCCGGCCCCGCCTGCCATTGGTAGCTCAAATCTGCGCCAGTCGCCGTTACCGTCAGGTTGACTGTTCCGCCCGGGGCAACCGTCACACCCAGCGGTTGTTGGGTGATGATGGGGAAGGCCGGGAAGATGGTTGTGTTCAATAACACCGAGAGCGCGGGGCCGTTGTAATTGGCGCTGACCAAGTCCACTCTGCCATCCCCGTTCAGATCCGCCGCCGTGACCCATTCAGGCCCGCTGCCCACGGCCAATGTACCGGCGGCCACAAAGCCACCGCTGCCGTCGTTGGTCAGCACCGAAAGCGTGCTTTCGCCGGAGTTCGCACAGACCAAATCCACCTTGCCGTCCCCATTCACATCGGCCGCCGCAATCGAAAATGGCGCTGATCCCACCACATACTGGGCGGCGGTCACAAAACCACCGCTGCCATTGTTCGTCAACACGGTCATTGTGTTGGAATAATAATCGGCGCTGATCAAATCCACCTTGCCATCCCCGTTGACATCCGCCGCCGCGACCCAAACAGGCCCAGCGCCCACGGTATATCTCCCGGCGGTTACAAAACCGCCGCTGCCGTTATTCGTCAATACTGAAAGTGTGCCAGCACCCCAATTCGCGCTGATCAAATCCGGCTTGCCATCCCCATTCACATCCGCGGTAGTGACCATTGATGGCTGTACGCCCACCGCATAAGTGCCGGTCGTCACGAAATTGCCGGTGCCGGTATTGGTCAGGACAGAAAGGGTATTATCATTAAAATTGGCAGCTACCAGATCCACCCTGCCGTCTCCATTTACGTCGGCCGCGGCGACGGAATAAGGAGTGTTCCCCACGGCATAATTACCCGCAACCACCAAACCGCCGGTCCCGTCATTCGTAAATACTTGAAGCACGTTAGGTCCGGTTGCGCAAATCAAATCAGGTTTTCCATCTCCGTTGATGTCGGTGGCCGTAATCGAACGTGTGCCGCCGGGCTGGGCATAGGTGCCGGCGACCATAAATCCACCACTGCCGTCGTTGGTCAATACGGTGACAGTATCATTTGGTGCGTCACAAATAAGATCAACTTTGCCATCCCCGTTCATGTCCGCAGTCACGACCGCTGTCGATATCCCACCCACCGGGTAGTTTGTGGCGGGAGCGAATGAGACTTGCGCAAAGCCAATCTGTACATCCAGCATGGCCGGACTGCTAGTAACGCTACCGAGCGGATCGGCCACCACTACTTCGTAATTACCCGCCAGGGTCAACGGGAGGTTGTTCAAGGTCAGGGTTGCGTTGGTGGCTCCGGCGATGTTCGTTCCATTGAAGTTCCACTGGTAGCTCAACGGTGCCGTCCCACTGGCCATAACGGTAAAGCTTGCCGACCCACCCACCAGATTGGTCTGGTCCTGCGGTTGGGTCGTGATCACCGGCGCCACCGGCGTGTAACATTTGCCCGCGTTACCAGAATTATAAATGGATTGAATTTCCGCTGATGACAGGGCGCGGTTGTAAACACTGAATTCATCAATGCTGCCCGAAAACGAGCCCACCGAGCCCACCCCGGCAGGCCGCCGGCCAATGTAAAAATCAGACGATGTCAACGGCGTGAAACTGCCCAGGTACTGTTGTGCCACGATCGCCCCGTTGCAATAAAGTGTAGCCACCCCGCTGCCCTTGTCGTAGGTCACCGCCACGTGCTGAAACGTGTTCGCCGTGATGGTCCCGCCCGGAGCCATGATCCAATGCACATTTCCGTCCACCCCATGCACGTCCGAGAAGAGATTGCCCGCACCCAAACCCAGTTCGCCGGGGGACAATATTTCTAACTGCACGCCATAGGGCACGACCAGGTTGGTGTCGCCATTATTCCACTCGGCGATATAGCCACGGGAGGCGAGGGTGGATGGGTTTATCCAGCCTTCGAGCGTGAACCCACCGCCCAAGCCAACATCCAGCGTTGGATTAGCCGGGATTTTCACGCCGGCATCAGGGGTGCCAAACAAAAACGCCTGCCCCACCTCACCCGCAGCAAAACTTGCCCCATTCAGCAAAGTCCCATTGTTGGCGCCTGCGTTGTCGTTGACATTCCCCTCTGCCGGCCACCAGGCAACGATCCCGGCGGGCGGCGGGGTGCAGCCAAGCAAACTGAACGCCAATATTGCCACCGCACTGTTGGTTGAACCGACGAGATTGCTCACCAGCACGGAATAATTACCCGCCTGAGTCAACTGGAGGGGGTTCAAGGTCAAGGTGGCGTTGGTAGCCCCAACGATGTTCGTACCGTTGAGATTCCACTGGTAGCTCAACGGTGCCGTCCCGCTGACCGTGACGTCAAAGCTTGCCGACCCTCCCACGATATTCGTCTGGCTCTGCGGTTGTTGCGTTATCACCGGCGGCGTCGGCCCGCCACCCAAAATCTGCAACCCGGCCAGGAACTCCTTGCCTTGCGTGTTCGGATGCAGCGCAAGCATCAGCGGCTGTCCCGCCCCAACCGACACATTCCGCCACCGCGCATATTGCAACCCTTCCGTCCACACCGGCACGCTGGTCGGCGCATAATCGTAGGAAGTCTTCACACCATAGCTCGTCCCACCCACCGTCACCTCCGAGTTCCCGTCGGGCGAATACACCAGCACGTCATACTGCCCCGCCGGCAGGTTTGTAAATGTCACCACGTTGTTTCCGCCGTCCAGCGGATAAATATAAGTTCCATACATCGGGTCGCCCGAAGCATCGCCCCACGCCCCCGGCGCATCCGACACGCTCATCCCCACGGCCGTCCCCACCCCGCCGGCCGCCTGCAAATTGGCAAGACTGCCAGAAGTGCGGAAGCCACCCGCTCCGTCGTCGCGGGTATAGTAATTCCAAAAATCATTCGTGTTCTGACCGATAGCCGCAAAGCCGGTCTTAGCACTGACACCGCCATTGAGCGGCCCGGCTCCAAAATCAATATCCACCAACATGCCGTTGGTGGTCGGCACCGTTCCGACCGGCAGCACCGCGGTTTTGTTCAACAACACCGAGAGTCCAGAGCCGTTGATATTGGCGCTGACCAAATCCACTTTGCCATCCCCGTTCAGATCCGCCGCCGCCAACCATTCAGGCCCGCTGCCCACGGCCAACGTGCCAGCGGCTGCAAAGCCACCGCTGCCGTCGTTGGTCAGCACCGAAAGCGTGCCATCACCCGAATTTGCGCAGATTAAATCCACCTTGCCGTCCCCATTCACATCGGCAGCCGCAATAGAAAATGGCCCTGACCCCACAGCATAATGGCTGGCGGTCAAAAAACCACCGTTGCCATTGTTCGTCAGCACGGTCATGGTATTTGAATAAAAATCGGCGCTGATCAAATCCACTTTGCCATCCCCGTTGACATCCGCCGCCGCAACCCAAATGGGTCCTGCACCCACGCCATAAGTGCTGGCCGTTACAAAGCCACCGCTGCCATCATTCGTCAATACTGAAAGTGTGCCACCCCCCCAATTCGCGCTGATTAAATCCGCTTTGCCATCCCCGTTCACATCCGCGGTAGTGACCATTGAAGGCTGTACGCCCACCGCATAAGTGCCAGCCGTCACGAAATTGCCGGTGCCGGTATTGGTCAGGACAGAAAGGGTGTTATCGTTAAAATTGACATCGACCAGATCTACTTTGCCGTCTCCATTTACGTCGGCAGCGGCGACGGAATAAGGAGTGTTCCCCACGGCATAATTACCCGCAACCACCAAGCCTCCGATCCCATCATTCGTCGATACTGTGATAGTGCCTAAATAAAAATCGGCGCAAATCAAATCAGGTTTTCCATCTCCGTTGATATCGGCGGCCGTGATCGAACGTGTGGGCGGCTGGGCATAGGTGCCGGCAACCACAAATCCACCACTGCCGTCATTGGTCAACACGGAGACAATATTATTCGCCGAGTTGCAAATAAGATCAACCTTGCCATCGCCGTTCATGTCCGCCGTTACAACCGCGGTCGGAGTTCCGCCCGGCAGGTAGTTTGTGGCGGGCGCAAATGTGACTTGTGCCGGCAGCTGAAACGCGAGAACAAAGGTGGCGAAGAGCGAGAGAGCGGTTTTCATGTTTTTATAGAGATTCCCCAGAAGTGATCTTTGTCTATTTTCTATTGCCCAGTTGCAGCAGCAACTTTTAAAGTGTTTTAGGTTTATCGCTATAAGAAAACCTGTCAACACCCATTTTTAACATTTTTTATTCCATATAAAATCAAATACCCTTTAATGACTGACATCAGTGGATTTGTTGAGGCCCGGCAGGCTTCAAAGGAATGCCATCAGAAAGTTTAGGCCTCAAATTGGACCCGCGTTTTTGGCGACGAAGCCGCAGCTTAAGTAGCGCAGGCCTTCCCCGCCAGCCCAGCTTCCAGCGCAGCGTTCAGCTGCCACCACAGCGGTGCTAAAGCAACCGCAGTCCAGACGCTCCGCGTTGGCGATCGCCACTGGTTATTTGCGAAGCGTCCGGGCGGCGGCGGCTGACCGCGTTGTTTAGAACTGAGTCGTGAGCAATGCGAATCGTTGGATTTATTTGCCGGATGATCGGATTGTGATTATGCTCCGGCCGACACCCATCTATGGGAAACCAAAACCACATTGTAAATAAATCGCGGCCCCCGGCGGCGCATTCCCGACCAGCGACCAGCGGGGGAGTGGTGCGACCGGATGGGGCAATTGGCTCCGGGTTTGAAGCCGAGCGCCGCGGCAACGCCCGGCTGAATCAAAATTTTTCATGACGTTCACCCCGGAAAATTTCCCGCTGGTCAGCTTCATCATTCCGACGCTGAACGTGGAGCCCATTTTGGATAACTGCCTGGCTTCCATCGTCCGCCAGGATTATCCGCGCGCAAATATTGAAATCATCATGGCCGATGCGCATTCGACCGACCGGACGCGCGAAATCGGGAAAAAATTCGGCGCGGTCATCCTGGATGACAACGGCAAGAACATGGAGGAAGGCAAACGGCTCGCCCTCCAGCATGCCACCGGCGAATACATCGTTTTCGTGGATTCGGACAACGAAATCACCCATCCCGATTACCTTCGGCTAGCCATCCAGGCGCTGGCGGCGAATCCGCAGGCGCTCGGCGTGGAGAGCTATTATCTGCCGTCGCCGAAAATGAGTTCGTTCTGCGCCTACCTCACCGCGCGGCTGCATATCAGCGACCCGATCTGCTGGCTGATGAGCGCCAACCCTCGGCCGGTGGCGCGCGCCGGCGAGGTTGAACGCTGGCGGCTGCCGGACGGGACGCTTTCCTATCCGCTGGGCGCAAACGGGTTTGTCTATCGCCGCGCCGACCTGCAATCGGTCCAGGCGGACGAGAAATTCCAAGACACGCACATCGCAATGTTTCTGATGAAAAACGGCCAGCGCGAATGGCTGCGGATTCACGGCCGCGGCGTCCATCATTATTACGTCCAGACGCTCTGGAAATTCGTGCAAAAGCGCCGCCGCGCCACGGTACATTTTCTGCGCGTGCAGGAGGAAATGCCGGTGAACTGGATGAAGGAACAACCGCCGGTGCCGTTGTGGCTGGCGGCGGTGTACTGCGTCACCTTCGCCGGCCCGCTCTGGCACACGCTGCGCGGAATCATCCGCGATGGCGACGCGCGCTGGCTCTGGCATGTGCCCGCCTGCCTCGCCAGTGTGCTGGGCAATACGTGGGGGGTGTTCACTTACCAACGGCGCGGCCGGGACAAAGCGCTGATCGCCGACCTGCATGTGAACCAGACGCTGAAATGAAGGCTATTTCGTCCGCCGCCGGCTGGGCGCCCGCCATCCGGCTGGGCGTAATACGATTGGGACCGGCACAATACGGTGATGGAGAGCGGCGTTCACGCCGCATCAACGACCAGAAACACAAGTTACGTGGAAAGCCCAGCCCGTCTGCATTTTTAACACTGAAGCGGCGTGAACGCCGCGCTCCGCTCGCGCCAAATTCATGTCACTCTATTTTGCAAGTCTCAATAAAATGAGTTCAGATTGCTACAAATTGCCCCCTCATCCCGGCCTTCTCCCCCGTGGGGGAGAAGGTGTCCGCAGGGCGGATAAGGGGAAATTAATGTCGCTCGGACAGCGATCCAGCATGAGATGTTTACGTGTCGGTCTGGTTGAAAATAATACAATCAGCATGAGAAGGGTTGGCCCATGAACAAACTCTGGCGAAGCGGCATCATCTTGTCCGCCGTTAGCGTGTTATCCGGGCTGGGCGGATACGCCTTTCAGGCCATCATCGGCCGGCACCTGGCGCATGACGGCGAATACGGCCTGGCCAACAACACCATCGGCTTTGCCGGATTTCTCGGGTTGCCGCTGGCCATCGCCACCACGGCCGTCACCCACTACATCGCGCGGTTCAAATCCAGCGGCGACGACGCCCGGCTGCAAGGCTTGCTGGCAGGCTGCCGGAGATCCCTTTTTCATCTGACCGTGGCCGGCTCAGTCTTCGCCGTCCTGCTGGTGAAACCATTGAGCGTATTTTTCAACTTCCCGCGGACCAGCCTTATGCTCGCGGCGCTGCTGTGCGTGCTGGCCGGGCTGTGGGGGTCGTTTGCCGTCGCGCTGTGCCAGGGACTGGCGTGGTTCAAGCGGCTCGCCTTCATCAGCCTGCTGGGGGTGTGCCTGCGGCTGGCGTTCTGCGGCGTCCTGGTGACCCGATATCCCGTGGCGGAAACGGCGGTGCTGGCGTCGGTCTTCATGGTGCTGTCCAATCTGGTCCTGCTCTTCTGGAAAAAAGAGCTGGCGCCGCGCGGCGCGGCGACCTCGCCGTGGAACCGCGAGTTCGTCCAGTTTTTTATCGTGAGCGCGGCCTGCATCGGCGGCGGCTATTTTTTCATGCAGGGCGACCAGCTAGTGGCGCAAAGATATTTTTCCCCGGCGGCACGCGACGCCTACGCCGCCGCCGAGCGGCTGGCCGTGGCGCTGCCCATGACCGTGAGTCCGCTGCTCATCGTGCTCTTCACCCACCGTTCCGGCAGCCAGGCCGGGCACGGCCGGCGGGAACAATTCAAACTGCTGGGACTTTATGCCGCCGGCCTGATTGGCGGAGCCATTGCGCTGATCGTTTTGCGGTCGTTCTGCCTGAAACTTTTGGGCCGAAACACGCCAGAAGCCGCCAGCATGATAATTCCCCTATCAATCACCATGGTATTCGTCGGGCTGCTGCAGGCGTTTGCCACCTGGGCGCTGGCCAGCCGCTGGCTCAAGATCGCACTGCTATACGGCGGCCTAGGGCTGGCCTACTGGGTCACGCTCCTGTGCCTGGGCAAATCACCGGACGAACTATTGCGCGTCATGCCGACCACGGCCGGCCTGGCGTTGGGGCTTTTATTTTTCGTCTGGTGGCTCGCCACCCGGCGAGAAACCCCCGGGACTACTTGACGCCATTTTGCCGGCCGCACCGGGCCGTCCCACGAGGATGAAACCCGCGCGGCGCGCGCTTTAGGATTGCCGAGAAATTTCAACCGACTATCTTGGCCGCTTCAATTTTAATGCATGAAAAAAACATCCGTTCGCGGCTGCCCCGTCTGTGAAAGCAAGGATTGTGATTTGCTCCGGTCACAACAGTTTGTATTGCCGGAAGGTCACCCGCTGGCCCGGGGCTATGACGTAGTCGGCTGCCAGACTTGCGGGTTTATATTCGCCGACACAGCGGTCACCCAGGATGACTATGACGCATTCTACGCGCGGTTTTCCAAATACGAGGACCGGCAGACCTCCTCGGGCGGCGGCGAATCGGCGGCGGATGCCGACCGCCTCATCCAGGTGGCAGCCTATCTGGCTGAGCAAGTCCCGGATCGCAAGGCGCGGATCCTGGATCTCGGCTGTGCCAACGGCGGACTGCTGAAGGCATTGAAGGCGATGGGCTACACGAACCTGGTTGGCCTCGACCCATCGCCCGCCTGCGTGGCCACCACCGAGGCGCTCGGCGTTGAAGCCTGGGAAGGCTCGCTTTTTTCACTGCCCGCGCGCCTCGGCAAATGTGACGTGGTGATCCTCTCCCATGTGCTGGAGCATGTGCAGGCGGTGCGGCCCGCCATTGAACAGCTGGCCCAAATCACCGTCCCGGGCGGCCTGGCCTACATTGAAGTTCCGGACGCCATGCGCTATGCCGAACTGGTGGCCGCGCCGTTTCAAGATTTCAACACGGAGCATATCAATCATTTTTCCGCGCACAGCCTGGCCCAACTGCTAAAGCTTTGCGGCTGGGAGCTCAAAGCCAAAGGCAGCAAGACCGTGTTCTCGGCACCCGGCATGCCCTATCCGGCAACCTATGTGCTGGCCGCGAAAAGCCGAAACGCCGAGCCACGGGAGGACATCATCAAAGACACCGCTTTGAAGGAAACCATCCTGGACTACATAGCGCGCTCGCAAACCATCATGGACAAAATCGAAGCGCGGCTGCAACAAACGCTAAAGACCTCGCCCGAAGTCATCGTCTGGGGCACGGGCCAGCTGGCGTTAAAATTATTGGTCGAAACCTCCCTGGGCCAGGCGCGGATCGCGGCTTTCGTGGATGGCAATCCCATCAACCACGGCAAGGTTCTCCGCGGTTCACCCATCCTCCCGCCGGAAAAAATTCGCGGCCTGACCCAGCCCATCATCATCACCTCCATGCTCCATCAAGAAGCGATTGCATCAAACATCCGCGACAAGATGAAGCTTTCCAACCCCATCGTGTTTCTGCAATAACCCCGAACGCAAGCCAACCCTGAATACCGTGATCAAACTTTCCGACTACATTGCTCATTATCTGGCCGACCACGGCGTCCGCCAGGTTTTCCTGGTCACGGGCGGCGGGGCCATGCATCTCAACGACGCCATCGGGCGCGAGCAGCGTTTCCACTACATCTGCAACCACCACGAACAGGCCAGCGCCATGGCGGCGGAAGGCTATGCCCGGGTGACGGGACGGATCGGAGTGGTCAATGTCACCGCCGGTCCCGGCGGCGTTAACGCGCTCAACGGCGTCTTCGGCGCGTTCACCGATTCGATTCCCATGCTCGTGCTTTCCGGCCAGGTGAAACGCGAAACGCTACTGGCCACCCACGGACTCACCGGCAAATTGCGGCAGCTTGGGGATCAGGAAGTGGACATCGTGGCCATGGTGAAAAACCTGACAAAATACGCCGTCACCGTGACGGACCCGCAATCCATCCGCTATCATCTCGAACGCGCGCTGCACCTGGCGACCACCGGCCGCCCGGGCCCGTGCTGGCTCGACATCCCGGTGGATGTGCAAGGGGCGCAGATTGATCCCGAGCAGCTTGCCGCCTACGACCCCGCCGAAGACAAGCAGGATTCCGACGAGGCCCGGCTCCCGGCGCTGTGCCGCGACATCATCGCGAAAATCGCCGCCGCCCAGCGCCCGGTCATGCTGGCAGGCAGCGGGGTGCGCATCGCCGGGGCGGTGGACATTTTCCAGCGCGTCATTGACCGGCTGGGCATCCCGGTGACCACGGCATGGACGCATGACACGATTGCCACGGACCACCCGCTGTTCTGCGGCCGTCCCGGCAGCATCGGCGACCGGCCGGGAAACTTCACGGTGCAGAACAGCGATCTGGTACTTGTGATCGGTTCGCGGCTGAACATCCGGCAAGTCAGCTACAACTGGGGCTTCTTCGCCAGGGAGGCCTTCAAAATCCAGGTGGATGTGGATCGCGCGGAACTGGAAAAGCCGATGGTGAAAATCGACCTGCCGGTGTGCAGCGATGCGAAGCGGTTCCTGGAAGAAATGGAGCGCCAACTGGCCGCGTACCGCCCGCCGGCGGCCCATGCGGACTGGCTCAAATGGTGCCGCGAACGCAAGCAGCGGTATCCGGTATTCCACCCGGAACGGCAGATCGGCAAAGGTCCGGAAATCAATCCCTATCACTTCGCACACGTCCTGTTCCAAGAACTGGCGGCGGACGACGTGATCGTCTGCGGCGACGCCACGGCGTGCATCGTGACCTTCCAGTGCGCGAACATCCGTCTGGGCCAGCGTCTCTTCTCCAATTCGGGCGCCGCCTCGATGGGGCATGACCTGCCGGCGGCCATCGGGGCGGCGGTGGCGCGCGGCGGCAAACGCGTGATCTGCCTGGCCGGCGACGGCAGCCTGCAGATGAACATCCAGGAATTGCAGACAGTGGCGCACCATCGCTGGCCGCTGAAACTGTTCGTGCTGAACAACGGCGGCTATCTTTCCATCCGGCAGACGCAGTCGAATTTCTTCGGCCTGCAGGTTGGCGCGACCGCCGAGAGCGGCGTATCGTTCCCGGATCACGTCAAACTCGCAGCCGCTTATGGATTGGGGGCAAGCCGGCTGGAAGGCCCGGATTTTGCCGGCGCCTTGCGCCAAGTTCTAGCTTCGCCCGGGCCGGAGGTTTGTGAGGTGATGCTGGATCGCGTCCAGACGTTCGAGCCGAAGCTGACCTCCCGCCGGCTGCCGGACGGACGGATGATTTCCTCGCCGCTGGAAGACATGGCCCCGTTCCTGAGCCGTGAAGAACTGCGCGAAACCATGATTGTGCCGCTATTGGAGGAATGACGATGAACCTGGAATCCGCAATTCACCGGTTGACACAACTGTTTGAACAAACGGCCATGCCCAGCCTGCCGGGCAACGATGTGCCGGTGGTGGTTTACGGCGGGGGCGACTGCGGGCGCGACGTGCTCCACGTCCTACGCGAGGCCGGCTATAACGTAGCGGCCTTTCTTGATGCCAACGCCGCGAAAATTTGCCGCATTGAAAATGTTCCCTGTTATCTGCCGGAAGGCCCGGAAGCCCGGCGGCTAGCGGCTGGCCAGATGCCGGTGGTGATCGCTGTTTTTAATTATGCCACGGACACCGGCGCGATTGAAAATTCACTCCGTCATTATGGCTTCAAAAATATCCTGCCATATTACGCCGCGGCGGCAACGCTTCCAAACTTAAAATCCCGATTCTGGTTCAGACCCAGGAAATTTTTAGAACAACATATTGACGACATTCGGCGCGGGCTGGAATTGTGGGCGGACGACAAAAGTCGGGAAATCTATCTGCAACTGGTGGAGTTGCGGCTGACCGGGAACTTGCAGCTGCTTCGCCAGCCGGACAGGGCGCACCAGTATTTTCCAGAAGACCTGCCGCCCTTGCGGGAACCGGTGCGCTTGATTGACGGGGGCGCCTTCACTGGCGACACCCTGGCGGCCTTGGGGCGCTTCCACCTGGAAGCCGTCGCGGCATTTGAACCAGATTTGGAAAATTTTCGCGCCTTACGCCACTGGCTAAAAAACAACGGTGCGGGCATCACCGAAGCGGTTTTGTTTCCGTGCGGACTCGATAGCAAAACCGCGATGCGCCGTTTTAAAACGGGACAAGGAGAAGGAAGTGCCGTTATGTCGACAGGTGATGTGACCATTCCAGTCGTCGCCTTGGATGACGTTTTGCCACATTTCGCGCCAACTTTCATAAAGTTCGACATTGAAGGTGCCGAGATGAGTGCATTGATGGGCGCTACGGAAATGATAAAAAAGAACCAACCAAGGATTGCCGTCTGCCTCTATCATAAGCCTGCGGATCTGTGGGAAATTCCACTCCTGATGCAACAGATCGCTCCCAAGCAACAATTGTTTCTACGCTATCATGCGTTTAATGGGTTGGAAATAGTGGCCTATGCGTTTGAGCCATGAGGAACGTGATTTTCGACCTGGACGGCACGCTCGTTGACTCCGTGACGGGAGTGCAACATGCCATGCAGACGGCTTGGCAGGCCGTTTATCCAACCATTCCCTGTCCCGATGTGCGAAATTTGATGGGGCCGCCCGTTCGGGAAATGTTTCGGCGCCTGGCGCCGAGCGCGGACGAGTCTTTGCTTAACCGGTTGGAAACCGGATTTCGTCAGGCGTATGACTCGGACGGCTGGCAGATGACAACCACCTATCCCGGAGTGATCCAAGCTTTGAATGACCTTCAGTCGGCCAAGGTCCGGTGTTTCGGAGTCACCAACAAGCCCTGCCGGCCCACCCAACGCATCCTCAAACGTTGCGGCCTCGCCGATTTTTTTGAAGCATTTCTCTCCATCGATTCGCGGCAGCCGCCGTTTGCCTCCAAGGCCGAGGCCGTTCAAACCCTGGCCAAGCAATATCAAATCAATCTGACCGCGGCGGTGCTGGTGGGCGACACCGTGGAAGACGCCCGCACCGCCAGGGATTGTGGCGTAAGGTTCATTGCCTTCCAAGGGGGATATGGTTGGGACAACTTGATTGCTGCCGGGGATACGGAACTAATCCTCTTACACTTTGGACAGCTTGTGAGCCTGGTCCTCGAAACACCTTCCACTCGTTTAAAAAAATAGATAAACGGCGGGCAATTTCCTCAAACTTTTTATTTCACTCTCGCAGGCTCAAAAAATTTAGCGTTTTGGCCACGGCCTATTGTTTTTATGTCAAGCCATCATCATTTTTGCGACGTGTAAATGGTTTGGATTTCTGCAGCCGAGAGAGCGCGATTAAATATGCCGAGTCCGTCAATCAATCCATTAAACCAACCCCACAGATTTCCCCGATCATTATCGGCTCCAATTAAAAAGGGATGCGTATCATAAGCGATAGGGCCACTTACAGCAGCAGACGCCACCGATACGCCGTCCACAAACAGCGACTCCGTGTTCACATTATTGTCAAAGGTATAGGCGATATGATACCATGTGTCAGCCACCGGCGTCCAAGCATAGCTCACCCAAGCTCCTTCCCCGCTGGGCGTAGTGATAGATCCATGTAATAAGCTACCATCATACCAGACTGCATATGAGTCCGATGTGTCTGGGCCGTAAGCCTTGGCGGCAACTACATAGGTTCGACCTTGTACTGGCGTAAATTTTATCCATCCTGCCACGGTCAAGCTCGTTGGCCGAAAGGAGGGCACATCCGGTATTGAGACACATTGGTTAATGCCGTTAAATTTGAATGCCCTCCCCATTTTGCCTGGTACAAGCTCAACTCCGCTGACAGGTTCACCGTTGTGGCCACCGACACTGTCAGTTGCATTGTCATTGCCCGACCACAACGCAATCAGGCCAGGTGGAAAATGTCCACGTTGGCTGTATATCTTAATTTTCGAATAACCAAACCAGCCACCAACGCCAAGGCCGGCGAGAATCACCACCGCAGCGAAGATGATCAAAAAATTTTGCATTACGCGTGACTGTAATGGCATGGCAAATTGCGCCACCGGGGTAATTGGATATTGACGGCCGACCGCCGGACCGGCGGCTTGCGGGAAAAATGCGGGGGCTGCTGGAGGCGGCGGCACCGCAGACGGCGCTTGGGGCACAGCGATGACCTGATGGCAGACGGGGCAATTGATTTGCATGCCCGAATGACTTGTATCGCACAAGATGTGTTGACCGCATTGCGGGCAGTAGAATTTGAATTCAGACATATGATTGTTTATTTAATCCGGATTCCGCCCCAGCTCCCAGTTTGAGTTGAGTGATAGCAACACCAAGCCACCTCGGACCATTGATGTCAATTGAAATTCCGCATCAGGCCAGTGGCAAGTGACGGGTGGCGGGTGGCGAGATATAGTTGAAGCGTTGCAATGTTGGAGGGTTGAAGCGGGAGGGGCAATGACGCACAAACAAACCCACGCTGGAACCAGTGTATTTGGTCTGGAGCCAACCGTGGGTTTCACCCACAGCTATCCAGGTGACAACGCGGCGCGGTTGGAAAACCGAGGCAGGGACTAGACGCACCCATTTGGCGGACAACCACGTAAAAACATTTGCGAATTAGAACACATTCTGCTTTGCTTTGATTTCACGAATATGATTCACCGCAATTTTTTTGAAGAGCTTTTTGTCCTCGAGATGGCCAACAACCACTGGGGCAAGCTGGAGCGCGGCCTGAAAATCATTGATGATTTCTCTAAAATTGTCCGCTTCAATAACGTCCGCGCCACCATCAAACTTCAGTTTCGGGACGTGGACAATTTCATCCACAAGGATTTCCGGACCCGCACGGACATTCGTTACGTCAAAAAAACTTTAGACACCAAACTGACCAAGGAACATCTCGCCACCATGGTGGAGGCCATCCGCAAGGCGGGCTGCATTCCCAGCGCCACGCCGTTTGACGAGGCCTCGGTGGACCTGTGCGTGGAGCTGGACCTGCCGCTGATCAAGCTGGCCAGCTCCGATGTGAACGACTGGTTCCTCATCGAGCGCATCGCCAAGACGAAAAAACCGGTCATCGCCTCCTCCGGCGGTTCGTCGCTCAAGGACACCGACGATCTCGTGACATTTTTTTCCAACCGGAACATCCCGCTGGCGCTGAACCATTGCGTGTCGCTCTACCCGACCGAGCAGCAGGATCTGGAACTGAACCAGGTTGATTTTTTAAAGAACCGCTACCCGAACAACACCATCGGCCTCTCTACCCATGAATATCAGGATTGGGAGACGAGCCTGGCGATTGCGTATGCCAAAGGCGCGCGCACCTTCGAGCGGCACATTGATATCGAGGAGGACGGCATTCCAGTTTCGCCCTATTGTTCCCTGCCGCACAACATCGATGTCTGGTTCAAGACCTTTCGCAAGGTGAAGAAAATGTGCGGCAACCCCGGCACCATGAAACGCCGCTGCCCGCCGGAGGAAGTAAAATACCTCGATGCCCTGATCCGCGGGGTTTATGCGAAGCGCGACTTGAAGCAGGGCCAGGCCCTGCGGGACGATGACGTCTATCTGGCGGTCCCGCTGCAAAAAGGCCAGATCTCCTGCCGCGAGATCATGAACGGCCTGCCGTTGCTGGCGGATGTAAAAAAAGATGCGCCGCTGATGATTGACCAGCTGGACAGTCCCTACGCCTATGACGAGGAACTCAAACAGGCCATCTACCAGCGCGGCATCTAGGCGTTCCGGGCCCAAGCCGGAACAATTCATTTCAACCACGAATGGACACCGATGACCACGGATAAACGGGTATGTGGTAAAGGCCGTTCCAGCCCATGCCGGACCGGTCACACGTTGGCGGCGCGCTTTTTCGGCTAAAAAATGTCTCCCATCTATGTCCATCGGTACAACTTTCGTGATAGTCATTTTCAACAGCATGTTTGCGGCTAAGATGCCCGGGCGGCAGTCCGGATTATAACCGCAATTTAACATGCGAAAACCACCGCACCCGCTAGCAGACGACTTGGACCATACGCTGGCACACACGCGGGAGCTGTGGGAGGAATTGCGCGGCCAAAGGCTTTTCCTGACGGGTGGCACCGGGTTTTTTGGCTGCTGGCTGTTGGAAAGTTTCGCCTGGGCCAATGAGAAGCTCAAGCTGGGGGCCTCCGTCCTCGTATTGACCCGCGACCCCGCCTCCTTCCAAAAAAAAGCCCCCCATCTGGCCGCCAATCCGGCGATCCGATTCCATCGCGGCGACGTGAGGTCGTTTACTTTTCCCGCCGGATATTTTTCCCACGTCATCCACGCCGCCACCGAAGCCAGCGCCAAATTGAACGCGGAAAACCCGGGGCTGATGTTTGAAACCATCGTGGAGGGAACCCGACATACGCTGGAATTCAGCCACACCGCCGGGGCTAAAAAATTTCTGCTCACCAGTTCCGGCGCGGTCTATGGCCCGCAACCGCCGGAGATCACCCAGATTGAGGAAGACTATGCGGAAAAGTTAGATCCGGCCGTTCCGACTTCAGCCTATGGCAAGGGCAAGTTTGCGGCGGAAAAAATCTGCACTGATTTTGGCAAGCAGCACGAAATTGAAATCAAAATTGCCCGTGGCTTTGCTTTCGTTGGGCCGCATTTGCCCATGGACACGCATTTTGCAATCGGCAACTTCATCAACGACGCGATGCGCGGGAGAACGCTTCGCATTCATGGCGACGGTACGCCTTACCGCTCCTACCTGTATGCCGCCGACCTGGCCATCTGGCTGTGGACGATATTATTCCGGGCACCGGCCGGCCGCGCCTACAATGTCGGATCAGCCCAAGCCCTGACCATTGCGGAACTTGCCCGAAAAGTGGAATCCGTTTTGGGGGCACATGCGGGCGTGACTATTCTCCGACCACCGACGCCGGGGCAACCACCGGCCCGCTATGTGCCGAGTGTAAAACGGGCCGAAGCGGAACTGGGTCTGCGGGAACGGGTGGATCTGGAAACCGCGATCAAGAAGACGGCAAGCTGGCTGCGACAGTCATGAGTCTTTGCCTTAGCCGGTTCCATGTAGTTCAACCACGGATGGACACGAATGAACACGGATGCGGACCGGGAAACGACTGGTTCTATCAAAGGAAACCAGACCCACCGTCTGGTGTGGTTGGGTTATCTTGCAAAAACCCATTGCTGATTGGTGTTTATCTTTGTTTATCCGTGGTTTATATGTTTTTCAACGAATGGTTCCGGCTTAGCGGGGGCGGTCATTTGCGCGGGCGGAAAAGACGGTTGAAAACAAAAAGGTAGGCGGCGGGAGCAAACAACGACCGCCAGTTGGTGGCAAGAAAGCGGAATGGGTGCCGGAACATTTTTCGAATCATGGCCTGCCGGGCGTGCCGGCTCGGGGCATTCGGATCCAATTCCGGCAATTGCAATTCGTCCCGCAGCCATTTGAAGTAGCCGATCCAGACGGCATCGAGATCAGAAACCCAGAGGCCATCGACCGCCGCCGCCGGGGTTTCGCGCATAATGATAATGGGAAAACCGGGCAGAACCACCGCCGCCCGTCGCTTGAACAACGGCCGGATCATCCCATACAACTGGGGATAATGGGTGGGCAAGGTTTCCCGCGCAAAGTCGAAGTCGTAGCAGTCCGCCCGGTAAATGTTGCAGGAAATCAGCGAGTGCTCCGCCAGCGCGTGGACGTTGGCGCGAACGCATTCCTGCGCGTACGCCCGGAAATCGGCAAACACCTGGGGAGCACGAATCCGCAGGTCATAGCCGGGGCCGTAGGCCAAAACTAATCCCGGCCGGGCTTGCCGCAACAACTGCAAGAGGTTGACCAGGGCGTTGTCCGCCAGCAATTCATCGTCGCCCAAAACCCAGAGGTATTGTCCCCGGCCCAGAGTGCGCACGTGGAGGATGTTATTGTCGCCGCCGATGTTGGCGGGGTTGCGGTGATAGACGGATTGGGGCACCTGGCCGGCAAATTCGCGAATCACCTCCGGGGTCGCATCGTCCGAGGCGTTATCCGAGAAGTAAAAGACCACGGCTTCGGGGCCGAGCTGGCCGTCCCGCACCTGGCGGGCAAAGGCCGTCAGAAGGTCGCGCAGATATCCGGCCCGATTCCGGGTGGGGATACAGATGGACAACAGTTCTTGATTCATGCAGAAATATATTTGGTAAAAACTACGCGCTTAGGTCGCGCGCAATCAATCACCGTATCAATTCAATTTTGTGGGTTGGATGCTAATGAACAGGCGGTAGATTTTAAAGCAGCTTCATCATTTTATATGGAAAACGCCATCAAATTTAGACCAAATTCGGGAGGGAACCCGGGCGGTTTAGCGCCAGCGGCGGAAAGCGGGCAAAAACAACGGTGGGAGTCGCGGCTTATGGTTTCGCAGGCGGAAAACCTAGCCCATCAGTTTGCCTGGACCGCTGCCTTCTCATCGGTCTGGCGGGCGGCGCTCCCAGGCTCCCGGCGAAGGCGAAACAACCTTTCTAAAATAAGCCGTGCCTCTCTGTTCTTGGCGGAGATCTGAACTGAATAATCACCAATAAATCCAGGGTTTGAAACAACCTCTTCACCCGTAAATTATTTTTGTTCGTTATAAATCCTCTGGATTTCCTCCGCCGAAAGCGCGCGATCGTAAAGTGCTAACTCATCTATCCTTCCTGGAAAAAAAGCGGGCGGAAAAACCGATGCATAGGCACCGATCCGTAATGGATTATCCGTTGCCAGAAGCGCTCCCGAAACCACCTTGGAGCCGTCCGCTGCGCCGTTCACATAACCCTGAATATTTGTCCCGCTGTAAACCATGGCCACCTGATACCAAACCCCGGTTTGAAGAGTTGTGTCACAGTCAAAATATATCCAATCCGACCCGACTTGGGCATGCGGCCTTAATTTCTGTGCCGGACTGATGCCCAACCCCCAATCCATCGAGGTCACCGCGTCAATTCCTTTGGTCACGACCATGACGGAATCCTGATAATTGCCAGAGGTCCGGGAATAGTTAACCCAAGCCACGATGGTAAACGGCCCCGTCATTTTGATGGCAGGATTGCCGCGGATATTCACATACGAATCCACGCCGTTGAAATTGAAGGCTTGACCCACTTTGCCCGGGGCAAATCCGGTTTGGTTTAACAACTGCCCGTGACTAGTACCCACGCTATCATTGGCGTTACCTTCCCCTGACCACAAGGCCACCAGACCGGCTGGATGATGTCCGAGCTTAAATTTGGAGTACCCATACCAGCCACCGACGCCGAGGCCGGCAAGCACCAGCACCGAGACCATAATGATTAAAATGTTTTGAAAAGTGCGCGACGGCACGGGAACAGCCCGTTGAGCCACCGGGGTAACCGGATACTGATGACCCATCGCCGGAGCCGGGCTTGGATGTGGCGAATAAACCGGGGCAGGCTGCGGTGGAATGGGCGTTGCCACCGACACCGGGGGCACGACGATAGCCTGCTGGCAAACCGGGCAAGAGATTTGCATTCCGGCATGGCCAGTGTCGCACAGGATGTGCTGGCCGCATGACGGGCAGTAGAATTTGAATTCGCTCATAAATAGAAATAGTTTTCCTGCCGACTCCAACAACTATTCGCCGAGATTTCCCATTCGGTTTAATGCCCGTGACCGGCGCGGGGCTTGTTTGTGATTTTCTGCCTGCACCACAGGTTTGCAAGCCCATTTTGAAGTGCGACGTTGCACGCAAGACTTTCCTTTCGCGGACGTTTCCCGCAATATCCGGGGGATAAATCATTTCGCGCATGAACGAGACCCCATCCAGCCGGCTGAAGATCAGCGTGGTTGTCCTGAACTACAACGGCCAGGCCTGGCTGCACCGCTGTTTTGAATCGCTGGAAAAGCAGACCATTTTTCCGCAGATCGAAGTGATTCTCACCGACAACAATTCCGCCGATGAATCCGTGAAATTCACCGAGGCGTGGCTTGCCCGCACGGGCGCCAAGGGCCGCGTGGTGCAGAACGGCGCGAACCTCTTTTACTGCGGGGCGAACAACAACGGGGCGGCGGCGGCCTCGGGGGAATTTTTGCTGTTTCTTAACAATGACACCTGGCTGGAGCCGGATTGCCTGGAAAAACTGTATGACGAAACGGTCCAGGCGGGAGCCAATGCGGCTGCTCCCATGGTGTTCGACTACGACGATGACACCTATCAAAGCGGCGGACGAGGGGGGCTGGACCTGTTTGGATTCCCAACTGGCGGCCCGCCCTTCGAGCATACGGAGGAAACCCCCGGCGCCCCCGGATGCAGCCTGCTTATCCGCAAGGAGACTTTCGATAAAATCGGCGGCTATCCCCCGGAGCTGCTGATCTACGGGGATGAAGCCGACCTTTGCTGGCGGGTCTGGGTCTCCGGCGGCAAAATCGTGGCGGTGCCGAGTGCGCACGTGCATCATCGCGGCGCGGCGGTCGTCAACCCCGAAGGCAACACGAAAACTATTGAATCCCGCACGTCAGACTCCAAGCGGTTTCTCACCAACCGCAACGGCATCCTGTTCCTGCTTAAAAACTGCCAGCACATCCTGCTGCTGCTGTTAGTCCCGCATCTGCTGATGTTGCTGGCGGAAGCGATGGTGATGCTGGCGGCGGTCAAACGCTGGAGCTACATCCGCAAGGCCTACCTCTCTGCGATCACCGAGGCCTTCAAGATGCACGCCCATGTGCGCGCGTGGCGGCGGCGCATCGCCGGCTTCCGGCAGCGCGGGGATTTTTGGATGATGCGTTTCCTCACCCTCAAACCCGGCCGCTGGGACGAGGTCAAGCGCCTGTTCAAATACGGTCTGCCAAAGGTGGATGCCAAATGATGGCATTGACCTGCCAAGGACGGGAAGCAAACCTTTGAACCTTGTGGTCTCACGGGTTTCTTGCCACTTTCAATTAATTGACTGTTACAACAATGATTTACGAATTTAAAATCGCCTTCAAAACCATTCAAAAAGAAGGTATCGGTTCGCTGTTCAAAAAGGTTTTCTCCTACTTTGGCCAGATGGTTAAAGCCCTTCGCTTTTTGACGTTGAGGAAACCGTTTGACGGAACGCCGGATGAAGTGGTTGATTTTAGCTTCAACTCAGCGGGGGGATTGATTTACCCGGGCCAGGTACGGTCGGAATTCGTCCAAATCGCTGAACTGATCAAAAAACAGAAGCCGCGCGTCATCGTTGAAATCGGCACAGCCAACGGAGGAACTTTGTCTGCGTGGTGTGCCCTGGCGGCCCCGGACGCAACCATTGTTAGCATTGATTTACCCGGTGGAATACATGGAGGAGGGTATGCATACTGGCGGACGTTGATTTATCGTCAATTCGCCCGGCCGAAACAGAAGTTGCACCTGCTGCGCGCCGACTCGCATCGCCCCGATTCTTTGGCGCAACTAAAAAAGTTGCTGCCGCCCGAAGGCGTCGATTTTCTGTTCATCGACGGCGACCACACTTACGAAGGCGTTAAGGCTGATTATGAAATGTATTCGCCGCTCGTTCGCAAGGGCGGCGTGGTTGCACTTCACGACATTTGCCTGCATCCGCCGGAGATGGATTGCCACGTGGATAAATTTTGGGCCGAAATTGCTGAAAAGAATCATGCCTGCCGTGAACTGATTGAAAACCCGAAACAGGGCGGGTTTGGAATCGGGCTGATCCAATTTTGAGCAGCCTTAAACTTGCGCGGGCGCAATCAACCGCGCCCAAGACGGCGGAAGATTGCGGGAGACTTCGATGCCTTCGAACGGTTTGCCCTGGCGGGCGCCGGTTTGCTTCGCCCAGGCGGCCATGCGCTTCACGCCTTCGGCCAAAGGCACATTTTTAATCAGGTCGCCAAAATAACATTGGACCCGGTCGTGGGCGGAATAGGCGTGCACGACTTCATTGCGGGCCTCGAGCATTTTGATCTGCGGCGGCACCTCCATCGCTCGGGCGACGAGATTGGCCAGTTCCGCAACGGAATAAGGCTGATCCGCGCCCACATTAAAGACCTGATTATAGCAGGCCGAGCGCGCAATGCTCGCGGCAATCACCGGCGCCACGTCGTCAATGTAGCTGAAGGCGCGGGTCTGCTTTCCGTCGCCGAAAATCGTCATCGGTTGGCCCTGCAGGATTTGGTTCATAAATATGCCG
>CAIQEI010000169.1 GCA_903870815.1 uncultured Verrucomicrobia subdivision 3 bacterium | reverse complement strand
CGCCGCTTCAGAGTGAAATATGCCGGCAGGCTGGACTTTCCACGTAATTCGTGTCTCTGGTCGCTGAAGCGGCGTGAACGCCGCGCTCCGTCACCGGATGGTGCGAGTCTGAATAAAACATCCGGATGCGCATGAGTTGAGACCGGGGCGCCGCCGGGGGTGGCAGGGACGGTTTTGGCAGGAGCGTCATGCGAAGGGAGCCGCCTGGGACATACGGTCGGCGGCCGGCAGCCGGTCGCGGTCATCGCTGGGCGATTGACCCGCGATTTTTTTGAACATCCGATTAAAGTGGGTCAGCGACTGGAAGCCCACCGCGAAGGCAATTTCGCTGATGCGCAGATTGGGGTTGAGCAGGAGGTTTTTCGCCTTTTCGATGCGCGTGCGCGTGACAAACTGGGTAAAACTCAGGCCAGTGACCTTGCGGAATCTTTTACAAAAATAAAAGCGGCTGGTATTCACATGGCTCGCGACCTGGCGCAATGACAGATCCTCCGCATGATGATCCCGAATGAACAGTTTCGCCCGGACAATGAACGGCGGATCGTCGTTGGCCGCCTGCACCACCAGCTGGTTGCTGATCAGTTCGAGCTGGTCAGCGAAGATAGCCAGCAGGCTGGCGGCGGCATCCAGTTTCCGCTGCGGGACCACCGGCGTTTCAAAATATGACCGCTGCATCGGCTCGTTGGCGATGTCCACGCCCAGTTTTGCGGCCTCGACGACGGCGCGTTGATAGGATGCCGCGGTCGGCGGCTTGCGCAGGACCTGGCCGGTTTGCAGAAAGCCAATGGTTTCCGGACCGAGCTTCACTGGCACGGCGGTTTCGCAGAGGCCGAAGACGCAGCTCCGGGTAACCGGCCCGTGACGGGCATCCTGCGTGAGAGTCTGCTGCAAGCGGAGGCATGCGGCGCAAGTGTGACTCCGCTCGGCGATCCGCGCGCAGAAGGGGTTTTCGTGGTGCAGACCGTGGAATGGCAATTGCCACGCCCCGGCCGGCCGCAGCGCCAGCGGCATACCGGTCATCTCCACATAGGCGTGCTCGTACCGCTGAAAAGTTTCAGAACGGGCCAAAACCCCGATCAGCATTTCGTGCGCATTCATGTGCCGGTTAAAATTCAACCTATACCCGACTCATCGTGAATCGTGGACCGGATGGCTTGGATCCTTTGGTCAAGGCACGCCCCGGCGAGACCTTCCTCGTCCACATCGGAGCGGGCACCAGATTCTTCAATCGATTACTGCTCACAGGCTCATACCCGGTTGCTGAGCAGGCGGAAACGAGCGGGGCGGTTGTGAGTTTTTTACCTCCCGCGTACCCTGGTCTTCATGCAGGTCGCGGGATTTGGAAAAGAGGATGTCCCGCTTGGGCGCTTTTGAACCGGCGGAGGTTTTGGCATCGGGCCGCTTTTGGTGCAGGGGTTGGGGGAACACCGGTGTTTGCAGCATGGCCGCGAGCTTTATGTTGGTGACATGGTAGTCGTTCATATTGATTGCTTATGCGCCGTTTCCAAAATTAAAAAAACTGCCCCTTAATCTTTCACCTCGAAGCCGACCTTGAGGGTAACCTGCCAGTGATTCACCCTGCCCTTCTCGATGTTACCGCGCGTTTCAACCACCTGAAACCAACACAGGCTTTTGATGGTTTTGTGGGCCCGCTTGATGGCGTGATCCACGGCGTCCTCGATAGAGGTCGTGGAGGTGCCGGTCAGTTCGATGAGTTTATAAACGTTGGCTTTCATATTGGCGGATGGGGATAAAACGTTATGGTTGATCAAGACGCGGAATTAGTTTGAGTCCTCAGAAGCATCGGGGCAGCGGGCGGGTGATTCCGGGTAGCGGGCGGCTGGAAAGGAACCATTGGCTGCGGTGGAATGGCCGGCGGCTGGTTTGTGAACCCCGGCTGCGGGTTGAAGGGTTGGCGAGGCTGCCCCGGCAAAACCGGCACACCCGGCGGACTGGTTGGCCCGGGCGGAACGATCGGCCCCGGCAACACCGGCTGCCCCGGTGGCAACACCCGGCCGGGCGGAACGGCCGGTGGCTCGGGTTGAACCGGCACGACCTGAGAGTTGAATGGGGCCAGCGGCGGGACAGTTTTTTTTTGCACTGGTTGCGGCGATGGCATGGGGTTGTAAATTTGCCCGCTCACTTTCAAAACCGCGACCGCGCTCATCACGGTCAGCGCCATCAGCATTCGAAGATTCATATTTTTCACTTGGTTTTGGTCGGCTTTTTGAGGATTCACACCCTCAACGCGTGCTTCGAATTCAATCCGAACTCGCGCGGACGGGCATCCTTCAATTTGATTTTGACGACGGGTCATTCACTTCCGCGCCATGCTCTTCGCGCCATTCGTTCGCCGGATCCTCCAAAATCACGATCTGATCGGGTGTCAGCACCAGCTTGACCTGCCGGATGGAGTCATCCCGGTAGCCCCGGCAAACAATTTCCACCAGACCGGCAGCAGAAACACCGAAATCAGCATGTTGCCCGCGATGCCGATGGCGCAAACCCGACCGAGACTGGAAAGTCCCGTGTTACTCGACAGGCCGAGCATGCCGAAGCCGGCGATCGCCGTACCGCCGCAAAGCAACAGCGCCTTCCCGACGGATGCATGGGCAAGCTTCAGATCACCGCCATGCCGCCGCAGGGCAAGCTGCATAAAGATGCTATAATCCACACCCGTGCCGAGAATCAGCGGCAGCGCCATGAGATTGAGCAGATTCCACGACCAACCGAAGATTTTCATCGCCGCCAGCAGGCAAAACCCGCTCAACAATAAAATGCCCAGGCTGATAAAGACTTCCGTAAACCGCCGAAAGGCCAGCCAGAGCGAAAGTAAAATGAGGCCCACCATCGGCAGCAACAGTTTCCAAAGGTTTTTTTGGACGGCCGCCAGCACCGTTCCACCCAGCAAGTCCCAGCCGGAAAGCCAGACGCCTTCGTGCGGCAGTTGTGCATCCAACCGAGCAAACGAAGCTTCCCACGCGTTGGTTGCAAGATAGAGGAAGCTGACCGCAAAAAAGTCCGGTGGTTCGTGCACCGCCATTCTCTCAAAAATCCAGATGCAAAGCGGATTCGTCGGCCAGAAGACATTGGTGGTCGCAGCGGCGCGCCGCCAGGTTTCCAAAATGCTTCCGGTGAGTCCAAGCGCGACCGGGGAAAAGCCGTTGGTCAGTGCGGTCGCGCGGAAAACATCTGCGTCGGCGGCGAGTTTTTGCGCGTTCACCCGATTGGCCAGCTGAAACGCCGGATGCGGCCAAAGCGCGGTCGGTGAGGTGAAACCGGAAAGTGTCCGGTTCGAAATTGCGGCGTTGAGCACCGGCAAAATGGCGTCAAGTTTGCGTGCCACTTCACTTTCATCGCGACCAGAAACGAGCAGCCAAAGCGGCTCGCGCTTTTGATTCAGATTAAACTTGATGGCGTCGAGCGTGGTGTTGGCCTGGCTATCGCGGGGGCGCAGGGCGTCGGCGGTCGGATCCATTTTCGGGAGCCCGGAAAACAAAACGGGGGCACAAATCAAAATCAAAATGGCCGTGCCGGCAAATATGATGTTGATATGCAGCGGGCGGAGGGGCGCGATGAAGTCGGGTGCCGCTGCGCCCCGGCCTGAATGCGGCCCCATCCGCTGCGGAAACAGCGGCGGGAGAAAGGCGAAGATCATCACACAAGCAGCGAGGGCGAAACCGATGGCGACCAGGGAACCCAGTTGCGCCAGGCCGGGCAGGCCGCCAAAGTTCAACACCAGGAAGGCGGAAATGGTCGTGATCGCCGCCCAGAAAATGCTCGGCGCAATCGCCCGGCGGATTTCCGGGATGGACAGTTCCGGCTGCGCGAGAGCTTCCTGGTAATGCACCACGGCGTAGTCGACCGCTAGGCCGAGCAGAATAGCCGCGAAGCCCATGCTAATGACGTTGACCGCACCAAAAATCAACCCGCCGAGCGCGAGCGTCGCCGCCAGAATCAAGGCCAGCAAAGTCAGCAGCCAGAGCATCGGCTTGAGGCGCCGGTGGGCGCACCAAAAAAGAATCGCAATGATCAAGGCGGTGCCACCAACCGACAGTTTCATGTCATGCTGCATACTGCCGGAGATTTCGGCGGTAAACGCCGGTCGTCCCGTGTAGCCGATATGGATCTTCGCATCGGCCGGCAAGGCCGAGCCGACGACCTGCTTTACGGCGTTAAACCAGTCGGTGCATTCGCGGTAGCCGTTCAATTCGCCCCTGGCCTTAACGAAAATGATTCGGAAAGTGCCGTCGGCCGAGGCGAACAGTTCCGCTCCCGACCCGAAGCCAGAAACCGTACCGGCAACCGATTCCGGCAGACGCGTCAGGCCAAACGGGTCATAGCTCAACTGAGCAATTTCATTGGGTGAAAGGGTTGTGGCCAGCTGTTCGCGCGTCGCGGCCAGCACGTTCACCAGGTTCGTTCCCGAAAGCCGGCCGGCGAGTTGCTTGAAATCAGCCGGCGGCTGGTTCAACCAGAGATAGGCGATGAGTTCGGCGGTCTGTTCGGGATGCTCCTGCCACGGCGGCTCCCAGGTGACGGTGGCGACGAGATGGTTCGCGTGTTGCAGCGCTTCGGCGATCGATCGGGCGGCTTGCTCGGCGGAATCCCGATCCGGCGCGCGGACGGTAAGGATCAGTTCGCGGGCATCCGTAAAATGCTGCTGGTAAATTTTGAGCCCCTGCACGGCGGGAACCTCCGCCGGCAGCAGGTCGAGCATTTCGGCATCAAAATGCAACCGCGCGAGCCCGGCGAGGATGGGAACCAGCCCCAGCAGCCACCACCAGCGAAACCATTTCATGGGAAAAACTCGCCCTCCAAACATTCACCGGTTCGCAAATTTTCCAAACACCACGAATTGGTTCCAGCCCCAGTGAACCGCCAGTTTCCGCCGCTGCCAGCGCCGAGAAGTGCACGCGGCAACTGCATCCAGCCGAAGCGCTCGGGCGGCGCGCCGTGTCCGCGCCACGAATATTTATCCGCTCCGAACTCAATCTGCCATTGGTCGCCGGAAACCTGGGCCGTGGCCAGCGGGAACGGAATTTTTGAAAACTGAATAAAGAAATTTCCGTTCACATTGGTCGCCAGCACCAGGTCGCCGGCAAGTTCAGGACGGTTTGCTGATGATTTCCAGACGGCCTGGCCCTGCAGGATGCGCCAGCCGGGCGTGGAAAAATCGGCGGGCGGCAATGGCGGGCCGGTGCGGCAGCCGGAGATAAACACCCATGACAGGGCAGATAATATTAAAAACGAGCAACGCACGCGAACGTTTATGATTTGCACGGCCGCTTCATACTTTCGCAGCGGCGGCAAGGGTTTTGCGTTCACGCGCTCGGCGCGGCGCGAAGGAAATATGCGGCACCAGCGGCCAGCGCTTCTGGAGTTTGACCAGCAGGAAAAAATATTTCAGCCGCCAGCGCAGGCTCCAGCCGCCTTCGAGTTCGCCGGCCAGCACGGCGTTTACGGCCGACGGCAGGTCATGGTGAGCGCGCGGCTGCAAAAACAATTCCATGAAGGGCGTCGTGTAATAATTTTCCACGACCTGCCAATAAAACATCAATCCTTTGCGAACGCGCCGCTCGTAACCGGCGAACAGACGGCGATTCGGTTTGCCCTGCGCCAGCGATTTCAGGACAACTTCGGAGGCGAGCCGACCCGACCACATGGCGAGAAAAACGCCGGCGGAAAAAATCGGGTCAAGAAAACCGGCGGCATCGCCGACGCGCAGCAGCCGGTTGCCGATAAATTTGCGGTTGTAATAGCTGAAATCAGTGGTCGTCTGCAGGTCGCCGAGGCGGAGCGCATTTTTCATGCGCTCCTGGACCGGCGGACTGGACTCAATCCAGCGCTGGAAAATCTCCCCGATCGAGCCGCCGGATTGGTTGAACTCATCCTTGTCAATGACGAGGCCGACGCTGGTCTTATCGGCGGAAATCGGGATGACCCAGAACCATTTGTTTTGAAGCCGGACAATGACGGTGTCGGTGCCACCTTCGCCGGGCTGGCGGCCAACGTTTTCAAAATGGCCGAAGATGGCGAGTTTTTTCCAGGTGGGATGCAGCTCGCGGAGATTTTCCTGGTTGCCGGTCAGATTGCCGCGTCCGCTGGCATCAACCAGATAAGCCGCGCTAAAATTATGGATTTTCCCGTCGGGGTCGCGCGCCTCGACATTCACGCCGGCCGAATCGGAAATAGTTTTAATCACCGACCAGCCTTCGCGCACGTCGGCGCCGGATGCGCGCGCATGCTTGAGCAAAAGATGGTCGAACGGTGCGCGCTCAACCTGAATGGCCTCCGGCTCGCGATTAAATTTTCCCTGCCGGAAAACAAAGCGGGTCCCGATGGATCCGTTGCCCAGTTCGAACTGCGCACCGTATTTTCGCGGGAAACCCGCCGCCTGCAACGCGGGCAGCACGCCCATATCGCGGAAGATGGTCATGTTGCACGGAAGCAGCGATTCGCCGATATGAAATCGCGGGAAAAATTCTTTTTCCATCACCAACACGCGCTTACCCGACCGCGCGAGAAATGTGGCCACACTGCTGCCGCCGGGACCGCAACCAATCACCAGCGCGTCATAATTGTCCTGATTCACGTCGGTGAAGTTTGATGATGGTGGCAATGATGGCAAGCAAATCCATGTTAGGTATGCCTCATGACATTGCAGCGACGACCGGGTCGGCCAGCAATTTGAGCAATATATAACCTCCGCACGCAGGCGACAAATCCGCCGTTTTTTACAATTTTACGGCGAACACACTTCGACCGGAAGAACCACAGCGCCATTCGTCAGGCGGCAGCGGCATCAAATAGGAATTGACCCAACGTGACAAAATCTGAAACCCAATTAAACACAGGAGGAGTTTTTATACTGGTCGATGCGGGCCGCAGCAAAAACCAAATTTGGGCTGGGCGGCACAAATAGGTAAATGCGCTTCAAATCCGTCGGCCGGTGCGCAAAGTCACTTCCCGCGATACTTCGAAGGGTTTCGAATCCGGTCAAGTCGTTCGGCCTCCTGATCGTTCAAAACCGTTTGCCGCTGCCGTTCCTTGGCGACATTCGCGATGGTTTGGGGCAGCCGGCGAATCTGCTCCAGCAGTCGGGCAAAGGTCATGTCAACGTTGCACCCGCAGATTTAAGGTGCTTTCCCGGCGCCATCGCCCGCGGTCTCAACCGCCGGTAAATCTGTTTCACAAAGGCGTCAGCCCGGAAGCCGCGCGGGCCATCCCACAGCTCGAAACCCTCCTTGCCGTCCTCGACGAAGTCGCCCAAGCGCACCAGTTCATTCCAATTCAATGGCCGCAGACATTTCGCAGTCATGCCCGGGGCGGCGGCGGAGCTGGTCATACCTGCTTGGGTTTGACGAGCAACAGGACGAGACCCCCGACGAGCGCGAGCGCCCCGGCGACGGGCGGGATAAAATGGCTATCCGTGGTCGCAATGTGCATCCCGAGGAAATTAATGGTTTTGCCCGGGGTCGTGAAGGACAAGCCCGAGTAGGCAAGCACCACGATGCCCAAAGTGATTAGCAGGACAGAAACGATGGCTTTGGTATTCATATTGCCCTCCGGCCGGAGATGACCCGGAGCAAAACCATCACTACGGCAATGACAAGCAGAATGTGAATGAAGCCACCCATCGTAGTTCCAGTCACCAATCCTAATAACCATAGAACGATCAGCACCATCGCGATTGTGTATAACATAAAATCTGTGAGTTCGCCGGCTGGCGCGCTTTCACGCCAGCCGGCGGCAGCTTATCCGCTTATTCCTTGGAGACCGGCACAGCAATGGTCATGTTGTTGACCACGCTGGTAACGCCGTTGATGTCAGTGGCAAGCTTGGTGACGAGACTCTTTTCCGCATCGTTTTTGGCGATGCCGCCAACAGTGACGACGCCGTCGGTCGTGGTAACCGTGGTATGCAAGGCGCTAGTCGAACGATGTGACAGTGACCGGCTTCACTTTTCTGATCCAGTCCATGAGTTAGTCCTGGGACATGGTTGAGTTTATGTTTTTGTTTGTTCTTTGTCCATCCCCTGCATAGGG
>CAIQEI010000168.1 GCA_903870815.1 uncultured Verrucomicrobia subdivision 3 bacterium | reverse complement strand
TGGCGACTGCAGTGGCTTGGTCTGCGGTCAGCGATGGGGTCTGGTGCGAACGGGTGCAACCGACCAGCAGAATTGCGAAAAAAACAATGCTTGGTGTTTTCATAAAGTTTAATGCCGCGACTTGACATTTCTCTTGGTTTTCATCAATAACTCAACTCTCTCAACGAATCTGCGATGCCTTTCGCTTCGGCAACAGTGTCACAAGCAATTGAAAGCCCGAAGGTTGTTGTTGCATCAACATGGGCTGGCATCCTCGACTTGAATATGACCTTGGAACCAACCTTAATCTCAAGTTGGCCTTTCGGATGCTTCTGCGCAAACTGGCGCAAGACCGCTGCCTTGGCGGTGGATAGGTTGATGGGGACGCAATACAATATTTGCGATCCATTTGTGTAGGTGGTAACCTCGGCTGGCGAAGCAAGATCACCGCGCGCCAAATCAATATGTAAAACTGCGGTCGCAGTCTCCTTCTTGGAGCAGCCAGCGATCAATAAGACAAACGCGATGCTAAAGACTATGATTCTCATAAAATGTACCGTGCGCCCATGAAAGCAGCCACAGCGACTCGCGACGTGAATCGCTTCAACGGAGGTTGGCTCCTGGTGTCCCTGATGGCCGATCTGTTGCAACTCGCTCCAAATGAGCATTTCACGACAAAATAATATCATCATAATATCAACATCCTGTCAATCCACATTACTTGCCATTTATATGACAAGATTGTGTTAGCCTTACTAACTTCAACCCATTTAACGCGACAGAGGGCTCCAGCCTCCTACGCTTTGGATGGGCTGTCGCAACAGGATTTGTTTAGGCTACTTCACTTTTTCCACCACCAGCATCTTTACTGGCATATTCGTAGAAACAAGTTCGAGGCCGAGTTGGTCTAGGAGGACTTGTTTTAATGAATTGAGATTCGCCTCGCGGTCTTTGCCATTCCAGGCACCCCACCACTCCCAGTTCACGACCATATTATAACTGCCAGTCAAGCCGGTCTGATCAATGACTGGCATCCTGAACCGGTACTCCAATGCGTCTGCCAAAACGCCAATGGGCTCGTCGGGATAATCAAAGGCAATACCGTGATAGGGCCGTACTGAATGGCTTGGATCGCCGGCTTTCAGCCTCCCAACCCCCGCATCGGCAACTTTCAACAGTTGGCAGTCAACCGTCCTTGTTTCTACTTGTGCCCTATAACCTAAGGTCTTTGCTATTGCAGACTGAAAAGCTTCTTTCGGATTGTTTTTGACAGTGCAAAGAAAGTCATAGTGGTTTGTCGGAATATCAGACGGAAAAATAATTCGCGGAGTCTGGAAACTATAAGCGTAGGCTACTAGGTTGCGCAAAGTCCGATCTCGTCCAGCCATTTTATCGCTGTTAATTCGACCAGTGGTGCCCTGATAATTTGGAAAGTGGGTTATCTGGATT
Source organism: uncultured Verrucomicrobia subdivision 3 bacterium (assembly GCA_903870815.1). Classification (GTDB taxonomy): domain Bacteria; phylum Verrucomicrobiota; class Verrucomicrobiia; order Limisphaerales; family UBA11358; genus UBA11358. The sequence continues at coordinate 20,453 of CAIQEI010000168.1, read as the reverse complement.
GCCATTATTGGCGGTGCGTCGAGGCACGCTTCCATATCGCTGTCTGAAATATAGGGGTCAATCTCAATTAGCTTGCTAACTCTAACCTGTTTTGATTCCTGAACGACAACCAGCGTCGTTCCCGCGACAAGTAGCAAACTCACGCCGACCACAACCGCGGTTTTCATTTTATTCCAGGCCATAATCTTCAATGCTCCTTTCACCAGGGTTAAAGTTGAAGCTGCCGCCGCCCCCTTCGCCACTGCCACGGTAGAAATCTTAAGCGCCAAGCCGGCCGGCGCGGCCGATACGGAGTTGGCGGAGATCGCGCCGGCAAGAATTGCCGTGGTGGAGTTTACGCCGCGTTTGGTGAAAATCTTCCGCAGCTTTTCCAAGGCGCGGTTCACGCGCATCCGGGCACTGTCTTCGCTGGCGCCCAGCGCCGCGCCGACCTCCGCCAAATTCTTGTTCTCAAAAAACCGCAGCACCAGCGCGTCGTGATCTTTCTGGCCGAGCTGTTCCATCGCCCGATCGAGCAGCGGTGCGATCTGCGTCCAGGTATTGGCTTCCGGTTCGTTCAAAATCGATTGCATATGCGCCTCCTGTTCTCGCTGCTGGCGCCGGCGTTGGATGGTCAACGCGTTGGCACTGGCATAACGCGCGGTGCGGCACAGCCAGCCGGGCAGAATGGTTTTATTGTCCAACGCCTGCGCCTTCCGTGCTAAAATAATGAATACGGCCTGCGTAACATCCTCCGCCAGATGTGGATCGCGCACTTGTCGTAGCGCCACGGAATAGACCAGCCCGATATGCCGGTTCACCAGCGTGGCAAAGGCGGCTTCCGATTGGGACGTCGCGTATTCCCGCAGCAAGCTCTGGTCGTCATCAGTCATTTCACCAATACATTTACACAGCCGCGAAAAGCGAACAGATTATTTTGCGATTTTATTGAAAAGCGGCGGAAGGGCCACCGCACGCCACGACGCTCCGCGCCCAAGATGACCTTAATACTCGCGCCAGCATCCTGGAGTGCGCTAACCCTTTGGCGCTTTACCGACGGCGCGGACAACCCATTCAAGCTTCGCTATTCAGGCCGCAATCCATGTTTGATTAGCTATTTTTCGCTCGCAGCTTCTTAATTGCTATTGTTGCAATCACGACCAAGGCAAACACGCCAACTCCATATTCCACGCGCAACCGAACGATTTTTCGTCCATCCACAAAACTTCCATCCGTTTTCACGCCCGCCAATGACTCTGGATTATTTTCCATCGTGCTGACTTCTTTGTTGGGGCGGCGCGGAGCATTGGGCGGGAAATTATCTGTAAGGCTTGTGCCAGTCCAATAGCCTATCCTTCGCATAATTCTATCATCATTCACATCGGTTCCCACCGGCATTTCCAACCCGGCGAGCGTAAAAGCCTTCGGCTCAATAGGCACGTTATAGCGACTGTTCTTGCGAATCATGCGCGTCTCCCATGGTTGCGGGTCACCGCCATAGTGATCCACGAAATCAACCTCAACCGGAATCGGATCATCAGGATGTTGCTCGTCAAATTTTGCGGTCAGCCCACATGCGCGATTGGGCGCTGTCTGTTTAACGACATGCGTGGGACGGGCAACATCAATCCAGAATTCATATCGCCAGTCAGTGGCGATTTGAACTTTGATGTGCCACACGGAAATACCGTCCACCGTTTCCTTTCCGAGAAGGGAAACGGATTGTGCCTTTTGATATGCCAAACAGTTTTCAACGGTGCCGTACGGAAACAAAGCATCAGAAAGACCAAGGGTTCGAGGATCAAACAAATAGTAAGGACTGCCTTTGACTGGATCATCAATCGATGTGGCCAAACGCGGATCAAAGCAGATCATCGCCTTGCCATCATAAATCGTGCGGTAGTGCGCATCTTGAAATTTAATCAAACCCAAACGCGCCAAGGCTTCATTATCACCGTTTAATTCAATGCGCTTGGCTTCGACATTTTTCTCCGCGTCAGGCGCCATTGAGGTGAGAACCGATTCACGCTGCAATTGTTCAAATCGCCGTTTCTCACCGTCGAAGACAACTTTCAGCAATGAATAATTGGTTTGAATGTTCCACTTGAAATCATGCCGGGCCACGACGAATTCCATCTCGCCGGATTTAATTCTTTCCCGCGCGGCGGCCACTCTTTTCAACAAGGCAACCGGGTCGGGCGACCCTGAATTTTTATCCGCAATGACAATGGTGACAGTGCTTCCGGCCAGTAGTATCGCCGCACCAAAGCCGCAGGCAAATTTTAGTTTCGGCCATGCCATAAGTTTCAAGGCTCCCTTCACTAAAGCTAAGGTTGAAGTTCCTGCCGCCGCCCCCTTCGCCACGGCGACGGCAGAAATCTTTAGCGCCAAGCCCGCCGGCGCGGCTTGAACGGAGTTGGCGGCCACGGCGCCGGCAATGACCGTCGTTGTCAGGGTCACGCCCCGTTTCACAAAGAGTGTGCGCAGTTTTTCCAGCGCCCGTACCACCCGTTTTCGGGCCGTGTCCTCGGTCAGCGCCAACAGCGTACCCACCTCGGCCAGAGTGCGGCCCTCGAAATAGCGCAAAAGGACTGCCCTGCGGTCGGCTTCGCTCAGTTTCGCCAATGCCTCATCTAGCAGGGGGGCGATGTGCTGCCACGCAGCTTCATCCGTTCGGTCTGAATTTGCATTTTCCATGTAAGCCTCCGATTCCCACCGTTGGCGACGATGAGCGGCCCGTAATTCCGCCAATGCGGCGTATCGGGCGGTCTTGACCAGCCAGCCAGTGAGAAAGGTTGATTTGCGCAGACTGCCAGCTTTGCGGGCGAGGATGATGAAGACGGCTTGTGTGATTTCCTCGGCTAGATGAGCATCGCCCACCTGCCGCAACGCGGCGGAATATACAAGGTTGCTGTGCCGCACTACCAGCGTTTCAAACGCAGCATCTGAATTGCGGGTAGCAAATTCACTCACCAAGGCCATGTCGTCCAGTGATTGCATTCACTTATATATGACCGGTCAGACCCAAACCGGACAAACAATTTTGAATTATTTCACTTTTCAACGGCGGGCACCGTGCGCTTTGACCTGGGCGCAGGCATGCAGGTCTTTGAATCCTCCCAAATCATGACGCTCACGTTTAGCACGCCGGCTGGAACCATTGTCCCGGCAACCCCCATTGCGACAGCACCCGCGCCAGCCGCCGCCGACCCTTCCACGATCACGTTGCCCTATGGCACAACTTTTCTGGTGCGGATGGTGGACAGCATTTCATCAAAGAACCGGGCGGGCGCCAACTTCAGCACCAAGCTGGAATACGATTTGACGGTCGGCGGCGTGACGGCCGTCCCGGCTGGCACAACCATCTATGGCCGGGTGCAGAGCTCAACGCAGGCGCGCCGCGCGCTTGGCCGATCCACGCTCGACATCCGTCTATCCCAAATGGTCATCGGTGGCAGCCCCGTGCCCATCGTTACCAGCGGCTTTCAAGAGGCCGGTCAGGCCTCGATCGCCAAAGCCGCCAAAGGTGCCGCCTTCGGAGCGGCCGTTGGCGGAATTGCGGGCGATGCAGGCAAGGGCGCGGCGATTGGCGCCACGGCCAGTCTCGTAAAAAAAGGTGAGACCATCACGGTTCCGGCGGGCGCGCTGTTGGAATTCAACCTCACCCACCCAGTCAGCATCCAAGTGGGTGGATAAGGGTGAAACAACTGGCGTAGCATGATGGATCTAAAAAAACTTTTGACCAGCGTCGCGGCTTTCGCGCTGCTAGCTTCCGTTGCGTCGGCCGAGGAAGGCGGCAGCGGCCATTACGCGCCGGGCGCCACGGCGGATTTCATTGACGCACTGCCCGGCAAGCCCGCCTGGGTCTTTGCCGACGCCTTCACCTATTATCATGGCGACGCCACCCCGCCGATTGATTTTGCGGGCAACACCACCCTGAACGCCCATGCCACCTTGTACGCCGACTCGATCTTTGCGCTCTATGAAACGCCCCTGACATTCCTGGGCGGCAACTATGCGGTGGGGACGGTCATTCCCTACGTTTGGCTAACGGTTAATGGCACAGTCAGTGTTAAAACCGGACCGATCACCACCAACATTAAACAGAGCGATTCCACCAGCGGGCTGGGCGACATTGAACTCCTGCCCTTCATGCTCGGCTGGACCAACGCGATGGATATGAAGTATGACGTCCGCCTGGGCATCTATACGCCGACCGGGGACTACGAAAAGGGCCAGCTCGCCAACGCCGGACGGAACTATTGGACATTCGAGCCGGCGCTGTCTTTCAGCTGGCTAAGCACCAAAATCGGAACCGAGTTCACGGCCTTCGCCGGTTTTGACATCAACACTGAAAACAATGCCACTGATTATCAAAGCGGCACGTCCTTCCATCTGGACGGCACGGTGGCGCAGCATCTGCCGCTGTTCGGCGGCGTTGCGGGACTGGGCGCGGAAGGATTTGTCTATGAGCAGATCACGGCGGACAGCGGCAGCGGCGCGACTTTGGGCAGTTTTGAAGGCCACACTTACGGCGTCGGCCCCGTCGCCTCTTACGCACATAAGATTGGAAAAGTTGATTTTGCCGGCGAAGTAAAATGGCTGCCGGAAGTGGACGTACAAAAGCGCCTTCAGGGCGATTATGTCTGGGTCAAGGTCGGCATAGTATTTTGACGCATTTTTGCCCGGCGGATTTTTCGGGACAAATTCTTCCGACCTAGTAGGGTTCAGTCGTAGAGCATGAACAAACTTTTCCCGCATAGTTTTGCGTTGGTTGCGTTGCTGACACTGACCGGCTGCGTGACGCCCATCGGCGCGGACAAGGTTTCGCCGCGCACGGCCTACCGGCATCTCCACGAGAACGCCTTGAACAGCAGCCAGTGCAGCGCAGACGCCCGGCGCGTGCTGAACCGCTACGGGCTCGACGAGGCCTTCGCCAACAATCCCGACGCAACGCTGGCCAAACTCCAGACCATTGCCTGCACCGACGAACGGCGGGATCTGCTCTACGCCTTGAGCGAACTGAATTTCGCCAACGCCGACCGCCAGCGCCGCAGCGTCAAGCCCGGCCAATCAAAGTTCGCGCGCGACGGCTATTTTGCCTCCGCCATTTACGCCTACCTTTATTTGTTCGGCGAAGATCAGGAGCCGCCGCCCAGCCCATTCGACCTCCGCTTCCGCGCGGCGGGTGATTTTTATAACCGCGGCCTCGCGCTCGGCCTGATCGTCGGCACGAACGCGCAGGTGAAACTCGCCGGCGGCGAACGCGCGACGCCGCCCGGCCGGGTGGAGGTGCGGTTCACCCAGCCGGGATTTCCGTGGAACCTCGATCTGATCAAGGAGTTTTATTCCGCCGACGAGTTCATCGTGCGCGGCCTGTCCACGCGCAACCGCGATTCCGGCCTCGGCGCGCCGCTGATTGCCGTCACCGCCAAAGTCGGCCAGTTTCAGGAAGCGTACCGCGCACCCGCGACGGTGTTTCTCCGCGTGTCCGGGAATGTGCGCGACTGGGGCGCCGGCAAGCTGACGGCCACGCTGGAACTCTATTCCGCCTTTGACGCCACGCAGGTGGAAGTGAACGGCCAGTCCGTGCCGCTCCAGAATGACACCACCGCGCCCATCGCGCAGATGCTGGACAACAGCCCGATCTGGAAGCTCGGCCTCGCGCAGTTCTTTTCGTCGGGCTTGCGAGACAAGACCGGCATCCGCCGGATGCAGCCCTACGTGCCGGGGCGGATTCCCGTGGTGTTTGTGCATGGCACAGCCAGCAGCCCCGTGTGGTGGGCGGAGATGTGGAACACGCTCCGCGCCGATCCGGTGCTGCGCGAGAAGTATCAGTTCTGGATGTTCAATTACGCCAGCGGCAATCCCATCACCTACACGGCCGGCATCCTGCGCAACGATTTGCAGGGGCAAATCAAGACGCTCGACCCGGATGGCCAGGACGCCGCGCTGCAGCACATGGTCATCATCGGCCACAGCCAGGGCGGGCTGCTCGCGAAGCTTACGGCGACGGACACCGGCGATAAACTCTGGGAGATGGTTTCCAAGACGAACCTTGACGCGCTGGACCTTGACCCGCAGACGCGCGGGCTGCTGCGGAGCAATTTCTTCTTCCAGCCCCTGCCCTGCGTGTCGCGCGTGATCTTCATCGCCACGCCGCATCGAGGCAGCTACCGGAACAGCGATTTCGTGCAGCGATTCCTGAACCGGTTCATTCAACTGCCCGGCGAACTGCTGGAAGCCTCGGCGAGCCTGTTGAAATTGAAAGATACCATTCAGCTCCCGGCCTCGATCCGCAACGGCATTCCTTCCAGCCTAAATGGCATGGCCACGAACAATCCCCTCATGCTCACGCTCGCGAACATCCCGGTCGCTCCCGGTATTAAATGCCATTCCATCATCGCCATCCAGGGTAAAGACCAGCCGCCCAAGGGTACGGACGGCGTGGTGCAATACACCAGCGCGCACGTGGATTATGCGGAGTCGGAATTCATCGTGCGCAGCGGCCACTCCTGCCAGGGCAATCCGTTGACGATTGAGGAGGTGCGCCGCATCCTGCTCGCCAATTTAGGCGAAACCAAATCGGCCAAATAGGTGCCTGGGAAAAGGGGAACATTCGCTGCATCCAAAAAGCATTTCGCGGAAGGGTTGGGCGGATGGGTGATTAAATCCTCCAGGTATTTTGGCAAACGCAATAATGGCCGATGGGGCATTTCAAGTTGCTATGATTTGCAAATCCTGAACACCATCCATAAAATCAAAATCACCATGTTTCAATTCATCTGGAAAATCATGAACCGATTTACCCGTCATTTTGGCCAGCGTCTGGCCCTGTTGACAGTGGTGGTCCTCGCCACGCCGGCCCACGCGGCGGCCGAAGTTGTCCGCGTGGCGTGCGTTGGCGACAGCATCACCTATGGCGTGGGGGTGCGCGATCTCAAGGCCAACGCCTACCCGGCGCGGCTGGGAACCTGGCTCGGGGCGGGCTATGACGTGCGCAACTTCGGCATAAGTGGCACGACCATGCTACATCCGTCCGATAGTCCCTATATCAACCAACCGGCCTACGGAGCGGCGCTGGATTTCAAACCGGACATCGTGGTGATCAACTTCGGCGCGAACGACAGCAAGCATCCCGGCGACGGGAGTCTCGATGCGGCCAACGCCGTGAACAACTGGCAATATCACACCAACTTTATGAGCGACTACAAGGCGATGATCGCCGCATTCCGGCAGGCCAATCCGAAAACCAAGGTCTTCGTCTGTTTTCCGACCCCGGATTTCCCCGGCCGCTGGGGCATCAACGACCGGACGATCCGCGAAGAGCTGATCCCGATGATCCGCACGGTGGCGAAGGTCACCGGGGCGAAGGTAATTGACCTTTACGGGGCGCTGGCAGGCAGAGCGGAGCTGTTCCCGGACACGGTGCATCCGAATGATGCCGGGGCAAAGCTCATCGCGGCGGCGGTTTATCGCGCCTTGAGCGGGCACGCGCCGCCGGAGGTTTCCAATCGGGCGCTGCAACTGCTCGCCAACCAAAGGGTGCTCTGGCTCGGCGACAGCATCACGTTCGACGGGCAATATGTGTCGTTCGTGGAATATTATCTGGCTAAAAAATTCCCGGGTGAGGACTTCGACTTCATCAGCATCGGGCTGGCCAGCGAGACGGCGTCGGGCCTTTCGGAAAACTCCCATCCGTTCCCGCGCCCGTGCGTGTTCGAGCGGCTGACCCGCGCGCTGGACGCGGTGAAACCGGCGACGGTGATGGCGTGCTACGGCATGAACGACGGCATCTATCATCCCCAAAGCCCGGAGCGAAGGCAGGCGTTTGAGGCCGGCATACAACGGTTGAGCCGCGAGGTGCAAAGCCACCAGGCGCAACTGGTGCTGCTGACACCGCCGCCGTTTGATCCGGAGACGGCGAAAAACCTGCTGCCGGTCACCGCGCCGGACTTCAGCTATGCCATGGCCTATTCCAATTACGATTCCGTCCTGACGGATTACAGCCGCTGGGAAACAAATCTGCCGCCGACGAAGGCGGCAACGGTCGTGGATTTGCATTCGGCGCTGGGGAACTACCTGAGGCAACAGCGCCAGACGAATCCCGATTTTAGTTTCAGCACGGACGGCATCCATCCTTCCGCCCTCGGCCATCTGCTGATGGCCCAGACGATTCTGCGGACCCTCGGCGTGGAAGCCGGCACGCGAGATCTGCCCACCGACTTGAAGCAGATTCAGGCCGATCCATTGTATCGATTAATCCAGGGAAGCCGCGCAAACCGTTCCGCCGGCTGGCTGGACTATGTGGGCTACACCCGCGGCCAAACAGTGAAGTCGGACAGCATCGCCACGACCGAACAATCCGTCGCGGCCTTGCGGTCAACGATCAACCGGTTGAGGCAATCCGCTCCGGCCCGATAGCCGGCCGCCGCCTGAACTCTTGCCGCCCCGCCCGGCTTCCGCTAGTTTGTCGGCACTATGGATGCCACGCCCCTGCCGCCCACGCTGTCGCCGCCGATCATCACGCCCCCCACCCCACCCAAACCGCGCCAGAGCCGGGGCTGGATGATCACGGCCATCATTCTGGCCGTGCTGCTGGGTTTTGCCAGCCTGGTGATCCTGGGGCAATTCGTGACGCGCACGATGAGTTTCAATCACAGTTTTAAAACGGCCAGCGCGCGCGAAGTCGGCCCGAAGCTGGAGGAGTGCATTCTGGAAGACAACGATTCGCCGAACAAAATCGCGGTCATTACCGTGGACGGCATCATCTCCGGCCACGATGCCGACGAAGCCGGGTACAACCTGGTGGACATCATCCAAGCGCAACTGGACCGGGCCAGCGACGACAAGCGGGTGAAAGCCGTCATCCTGAAAGTGGATTCCCCCGGCGGCGAAGTGCTGGCCTCGGACGAAATTTACAAGGCCATCCGCGAATTCGAGTCGGATGAGCCGGACGAGCACGGCAAGCCGGGCCGCAAGGGCAAGCCGGTCATCTGCTCGATGGGCAGCCTGGCGGCATCCGGCGGCTATTACATTTCCTCCGGCTGCCGCTGGATTGTGGCCAACGACCTGACCATCACCGGCAGCATCGGCGTGATCATGCACGGCTGGAATTATCGCGGCCTGATGGACAAGGTCGGCATCGCGCCAATGACGTTCAAGAGCGGCAAGTACAAGGACATGTTGAGCGGCGAACGCGAGCCGTCGGAAATCCCGCCGGAGGAACGCGAGATGGTGCAGGGCCTGATCAACGAGACCTACGGGAAATTCACCAACGTCGTCGCCGAAGGCCGCAGCGCGGCCCACGCCCTCAACCAAAAGGAAGGCGCGGCGCTGGCGGACGACTGGATGGAGTACGCCGACGGCCGGGTGGTTTCCGGTTCGCAGGCACTGGACCTCGGCCTCGTGGACGAGCTGGGCGACTTTGACGACACCGTGGACCGGACGCTGGAAATCACCCAACTCAAATCGGCCAACCTGATCGAATACCGCGAGCGTTATGACCTGTCGAATTTACTATCGATGTTCGGCCAGAGCGGCAAGGCCCATGACCTCAAGCTGGACCTCGGGGTCGAGGCGCCGAAACTGCAAGCCGGCCTGATGTACTTCCTCTATCAGCCTTGAAACAGCCGGGGGAACCGGACCGGTGACCCGGGATCCGGCAATCCGGCGAAAAAATTATTTCCGGCGGAGCAAGCGGTTCAGGTTGCCGAATTGGAATTCCACCGACGGCAGCAGCAGCGGTTTCAACATCACCGCCAACGGAATAGCCAAGACCGCGGACGCCACCACGTCGGACAGATGATGGCATTGCAGCGCCATCCGCGACCACATGACGGCCAGGGCGTAAAAAGCCGCGACCGCACCCCAACCACGGTGGACAAGCCACGCCGCAGCCGCCAAGCCGACCGCCGAAGCCGCGTGACCGGACGGAAAGGCGCTGAACTCAAAATTGCCGATAATCCAATGGTGGTTGTGCCAAACGCCGTAAAATCCCTGCGGCTCGTGCGACAGCGGACGGGTCCGGCCAGTAAGCACCCGCAAGATGGTGGCGACCAAACCGGTGAATTCGGAAGTGAGCATGACAAAAAAGATTTTTGCGGCCGCCAGCGGACGGTTGAACATCACAAAATATGCGGCCCCGCACATTCCCCAGACCGCAATCACCCAACCTTCGCCGAACTTGGAGCACCACCAAGCCACCCGGTGCCAGTCCGGACGGCTGGCAACATCCAGCGCGGCGTCCACCCGGGTGTCGAAAGGCCAGGCCAGTGCTATGGCGGCGGCCCCGGCCAGCAGCCAGAGCAGCGCGGACCAGCGGGTTATGCGGGTGACAGCCACCCGCCGAAGGTAGGCGTTGCGCTTGCAAATAAAAATCCAAATCGCTAGTGTCCGGCGAATTTCTGAATGAATCCCGCCCCCGCCCCCGACTGGCTGGAAAAGCTAGCAGCCTATCCGCAACGCTCCATCCTGCTGTTCAGCCTGGTGCTGATGCTCGCGGGCAACTGGATTCTTCCGCTGACCGACCGGGACGAGGCGCGCTTTGGCGAAGCTTCGCGCGAGATGCGGCAGCGCGGCGACTACATCGTGCCGTGGTTCAACGATGCCTGGCGGCTGGACAAGCCGGCCCTGATCTACTGGTGCCAGATCGCCAGCTACGAGATATGCGGCGACAACGAATTCGGCGCGCGCCTGCCCTCCGCGCTATTCACAACCGCGACCGCGCTGCTGCTCGTGCGCTGGGGCCGGAAAATCACCGGCGACAATAAAACCGCAATCATGGCCGGCGCAATCTTTGTGGCCGGCCTGCACATCGCCATCATCGGGCGCGTGGCGACAGCGGACATGGCCCTGGTATTTTTTTGCACCCTCGCCGCGTGGAGCGGCTGGGAGCTGACGCGTCCGGGAGCGCCGCACCGGATGTTCTGGTGGTGGACTTTTTACGGCGCACTGGCGCTCGGATTTCTGGCGAAAGGGCCGATAGCATGGCTGCCGCTCGGCGGCATCCTGCTGGGGCGCGCGCTGCGGAAGGATTCCTTCCGGTTGCCGCTGATTGAAACCCTGGCCGGTCTCACCGTCACCCTGGGGCTGGTGGCGGCCTGGGGCCTGCCCGCGATGGCGCAGACCAACAACGCCTTCTTCAGGGTCGGCCTCGGCGAACACGTCCTGAATCGCTCCGTCGGCGTAATTGACAGCCACGGCCTGAAGGGCACGCTCGGCTTCCTCGCGCTGGCGCCGCTGTACTTTGCGACATTCTTCGCCAGCTTCTTTCCATGGTCAACTCGCGTGCCCACGGCATTGCGCCGCTGGTGGCCAAAACGACGCGGCGACGAATTCGGCTGGTACCTGCTGGTGCAGGTGGCGCTGGTGTTCGCGGTGTTTTCGCTCGTGCGGACGAAGCTGCCGCATTACACCCTGCCCGCATTTCCGTGTCTGGCGCTTTGGTTCGCACGAGAAATCAGCTCCGAGAGCAATTGTTTCGCGTGGTTCAGCAAACGCATTATCGCCATGACCATCTTCGTGCTGGTGCTGACGCTGGGCGGGTTCACCCTGGCGAGAAATCATATCCTCACGGAAAACCTCTGGCTGGCGGTGAAGCCACACGTCCGTCCGGAAACGAAAATCGGCTGCTTCGGGTTCACCGAAGCGAGCCTGGTCTGGAAATTTCGCGGGGTCGCCACTAACCACATCGGTTTGGGCAGCGCGGATGCGGCGAAAGATTTCCTGACCAACCCGCCGCCGTACATCCTCGTGCTGCCGACCAAGAATCTGGCGACCCTAACGGTCTCCAACGCCCTGCTGCTTCCCAGCCACGGCTTGGACATGGTAAAGTTGAAAAACTGGGACTTGACCGCCATCGTGCGACCTTGAACAAGGCAAATGTTCGAGCACCTTCGCACCGTTGCGTAATTTCAATTCAGGGTTAGATTGAGCGCAACCGTTTCGCGACGGTCAAAGACCCCGATGTTTAAAACCTGTTTCACACTGATGGCGGCGAGCGCGCTGAACCTTGCCGCCGTTGCCCAGCCCACCCCCGCCATGAACACAAACAAAATTGAAACCGCCACCCTCGGCGGCGGCTGCTTCTGGTGCATGGAAGCCGTCTACGAACGCCTGCCCGGCGTCCTTTCCGTGACCAGCGGCTTTGCCGGCGGCCACGTCGTCAACCCGACGTACCAGGACGTTTGCGGCGGCGACACCGGCCATGCCGAGGTGACGCAGATCACGTTTGATCCCGCGAAGATTTCTTATGCCAAGCTGCTGGAAGTGTTCTGGCAGGCGCACGACCCGACCACGCTCAACCGGCAAGGCGCGGATGAAGGCACGCAATATCGCTCCATCATCTTATATCACGACGAGAAGCAGAAACTCACCGCCGAGAAATCCAAACTCGCCGCGCAAAACGATTTCACCCATCCCATCGTCACCGAAATCGCGCCGTTCGCCAAATTTTATCCCGCCGAGGATTACCATCAAGGCTACTACGACGCCCATGCCGGCCAGCCCTACTGCCAGGTCGTCATCACCCCGAAGCTGGAAAAGCTGGAACACAAGAAAGTCATCGAGCCCACCGTGCAGATGCCGAAGTGAATTGAACCCGTTTGCGGCTAGACTGACGAAGCTGGATACCGGCCCACAATCCGATGCGATCAGCTGCCAACCGGTCAAACCACTGGCACGGGGATGAACTGCTTGCCAAGGATGGGCGCGCTCTTCGTCTTCAGCCAATTTTCCAGCACGGCGGCATAGACGCTGCGGAAATCCACATTGTATTTGATGTCGCCCTGGAACAAATCCGCCGGTGCCAGGCTCGGATAGCGACCCAGCAAGCCAGCCTTCACCTGGTTCCCGATGATAAACATGGGCGCGGCCGCGCCGTGGTCAGTACCGCCGTTGGCGTTTTCGGAGACGCGCCGGCCGAATTCGCTGAAGGTCATCACCAGAACGCGACCCAGATTGCCCTGCGCTTTGAGGTCATCAGTGAACGCCTTGACGGATTCCGCAAGGTCGCCCAGCAACCGCTGCTGGGCTCCAAGCTGGTTGGTGTGCGTGTCGTAGCCGCCCTGGGAGACGTAATAAACCCGCGTGGGCAGTCCGCCGGCGATGAGCTTGGCCACCATCTTGAGTGATCCGCCCAACTGTGAGGGCGGATATTCAGCCTGATTTTGCACGCGAGCGGCGATGGCACGGACTTCCTCGGAGCTGTGCTGCGCATCGAGCGCGGTGCGGGTGATGAAATCCACCGCGCGCCCGCCGGTCATGGGCATGCCCGCCGGCAGCATGGCGATGCTGCCGCCGGAGTTGTCTTCCGGCAGCGGGCTCGACAGCTCCAATTCGTTGAGCTTTTTGTAGGATTCCTCGGTGGCCGCGCCATTGGCCATGAAACGATAGTTTTGCGGGTTGTTGAAGACGATGCCTTTGGGTTTGGCGGCAAAAAATGATTCCGGGAGCGTGCTGCCGATCACCACGCCCACGGCCGGGTCGGCGCCGGGACAGGCGTTGTCGAAGTAACGGCCGACCCAGCCGTATTTCTCCACCTGATCCGAATCGCTGGCGGTCTGCCAAATTTCGGTGGAGCGGAAGTGGGAGCGATTCGGGTTAGGATAGCCGACGCCCTGGACGATGGAAAGCTGGCCGTTATCGTAGAGGGCCTTGAACCCTTTCATCGCACCGTGCAGGCCGATTTCGCCGTTGAGCTTCAAGACGTCTTCCGCCTTCTGGCCGATCCTGGGGCGGGCCTGGTGGTAAAAATCATTGGCGTAAGGCACAACGGTGTTGAGGCCGTCGTTGCCGCCGGCCATCTGCAGGACGACCAAAATGGTGGCATCCCTACCCGTAGGCGTCTGGATGGCGGAATCGGCAGACTCCGCCTGCAACGCGGTAAAAGTGTTGGCGAGAAACGCCGGCACAGTCCACGCGAGCGAGCTGCCGAGGACGGTGCGGCGGAGAAATTCGCGTCGGGTCTGGAGGGTGATTTCATTCTTCATAGGGTTAAAGTGACAGGTGGCGGTGGAGGAGGTTCGAACGGGCTCAGGTCACTTGATATTCCGGCGTGGACATCATCAGCCGGATGGTGGTGACGATATCGGCGTCGGACATTTTGGTTTTGGCCGCGAGGAATTCGCGAAGGGTTTGCTCCTGTTCCGGGTTGAGCGTGGTCTGGTAGAGCCGGTTTTCCAAGGCCGCGACAATAGTGACCTTGTCGGTGCGCTGTTCAGGAGAAAGAATCTTCCCCACGTCCACGCCGCCCATACGAACACGCGACAACGCTTTCATGGCCTTGACGCCGCCGGCTCCGCCTTCCTTTCGAGCGAAGTCGCCCGCCGTCAATGGGGGCAGCGTGCCCTCGACCAGCGCCTGCGCGTCATTGTAGCGCGAGAGCAGCGTGTTGGTCGTGATCCAGGTGATGCCGCCGTCCCAGCCCTTGACGTTCGGCGGTGCGAACAAATCCTGGCCAAGCTGGCGCAACATGCCATAGCTGACGAGCGTCGGCGGCAGTTCACACTCCAGCAGGCGCACACTGCCGACCAGCCATTGCACGGGGCTTTTCACCTGGTTGCGGATAATTTCCGGCGCGTAAAATTCCTCGCTGCGGAACATCGCCCGCAGGAACGGCTTAAAGTTGTTGCCGTGCGCACGAAATTCCGCCGCCAGCGCCTCGTTCAAATCCGGCGACGGGATCTGGCCGGCGAAATAATTCCACAACTTCGCAGTGATGAACCGGCCAGCTTGCGGCTGCGCGACAATGATCCGGATGAAGTCGTCGCCATTAAAGTTTCCGGTCCGGCCGAGGATGGTCTTGACCCCGTCGTCATGGAAACGAGGGCGGGAAATAAATTTCTGCGTCGACGGATCCAGCGACCAGCCGGTCAATGCCCGTGCCGCCTCGGTGATGTCGTGTTCCGTGTAATGTCCTTCGCCAAGCGCGAAGAGTTCCATGACCTCGCGCGCAAAGTTTTCATTCGGATGATCTTTTTTGCTCTGCGCCTGGTCGAGCCAGACAAGCATGGCCGGATCCTGACCGGCGGCGGTGAGCAGTTCCTGCCAGTTACCGGCGGCCAGCCGACGAAACAGTTCATTCTGCCGCCACATGTAGTAAGGGTTGCGCACCTTCTCAAAGCTCGTCGCAAAATGACCATGCCAGAACAGCACCAGCTTCTCCTGCAAGGGCCGCGGTCCGCGCGCCATGCGTTGCAGCCACCAGCCACGCAGTTGCTGCATGCGGAGCTGGATGGTCTGCTGCTCAGCCTGCTGCAATTTTTTCTTCTCCTCCGGCGTGGCCGCTTTTTGGATGGATTCGCGGTATTGCCGGACTTCGTCCGGGTTTGGCCGCGCCCAGTCGGGATTTGGCGTCAGGTCGGGAATTTTTTCGTAATCGAGCAGGAATGAGACCGCCTGATCCGGGCCAAGAACTGCCAGCTGCGCAATATCCGCCGGCGGACCGCCAAAACCGGCGCGGTTCAAGAGGTGCGCGGCAGCGGCGTAGTTCCACCGATCAGATGCAAGCGGCTTAAGCATACGATTTGAAAGACGAATATCCGCTTACTTAGGTTTCACGCGTTATTTGAACGAAATCGTACGGGGAAGTGAGGTGCACGGCGGTCGCGCACGGCTTAAACGATGTCCAAGGAACGTCTGACGGTTTGCGCGAGTTTGGGTATTTCGAAGGGTTTGGTGAGAAAATTGACGCCTTCTTTCAGGGGGAAATCCTGACTACCGATTTCAGCGCTGTAGCCACTGGCGAAGATCACTTTTAATTTCGGATTTTCCGCCAGAAGCTTTGCGGCCAAATCTTTGCCCGACAGTCCGCCGGGCATCATGAGATCCGTCAGCAGCAGATGGATTTCCGCGCGGCGCGTTTGCCAGACCTGGACAGCGGTGACACCGTCGGGTGCCGTTAACACGCGGTAACCAAGACGGGCCAGGGCAATCTCCGACGAAGCCCGCAGGGCTTCGTCGTCTTCGACCAGCAAAATGGTTTCGTTGCCGCCGGCCAAGGGTATCGGCACGGCGGCCTCGGCCACCTGGTCAGCGGCGCGGATGTTTCGAGGCAGGTAAATCCGGAAAGTGGTTCCCCGGCCAACCTCGCTGTAGACATTAATCCACCCCTGATGCTGTTGAACAATGCCGAACACAGTGGCCAGGCCGAGACCGGAGCCTTTGCCGACCTCCTTGGTGGTAAAGAACGGTTCAAAAATCCGAGGCAAGATTTCCGGGGGGATACCACTGCCGGTGTCGGTCACGCTGACACAGGCAAATTCACCGGGCCGGGACTGGGTACATTGCGTCAACGAAAATTCATCGAACACTACCGCGGTAGTTTCAATCACCAGCTGGCCGCCACCGGCCATGGCGTCGCGGGCATTCACGGTCAGGTTCATCATCACCTGGTCCATCATGCCGGGGTCGGCGTGGACCAGCAGCGGCTGGGTCGCCAGTTTGAACTGGATTTGAATCTGCTCGCCCAAGACACGCTGGAGCATTTTAGCAATGCCAGTGACGGATTCGTTCAAATCCAGCTCGCGCGGTTGCAGCGACTGCTTGCGGCTGAACAGGAGCAGCTGGCGGGTGAGATTGGCCGCACGCTCAGCGGCCTTGGCGATATCATCGGCATATTCCTGCTGCTTCCGGCCGCTCAGCGCCGGTTCCGTCTTAAGCAGGCCGGCCTGCATCAGAATCACGGCCAGGATGTTGTTGAAATCATGCGCCACGCCGCTGGCCAGCTGGCCGATGGCCTCCATCTTCTGCGACTGGCGGAACTGGGCCTCCAGTTGCAGTTCCCGCGTTACGTCGCGCTTGACGGCCACATAGTTGACGACCTTGCCGACGGCGTCCCGAACCGGCGTGATGGTGGCCTCCTCCTCATACAGCGTGCCGTCTTTGCGGCGGTTAATCATGTGCCCGCTCCATATTTCCCCGTGGACGAGTGTCTCCCACATCTGGCGGTAAAAGACCGCATCATGCCGACCGCTTTTGAGGATGCGCGGATTCCGGCCGAGCGCCTCCGCCAGGGTGTAACCGGAACTTTTCTCAAACGCCGGGTTGGCATAAAGAATCGCCCCCTTGATGTCGGTAATCACAATCGATTCAGCGGACTGCTCCACGGCGGTGGCAAGCCGGGCATGATTTTCCTCCAACTGCCGGCGTTCAGTGATGTCATTCGCGACGCCCGCGAGGCCGGTGATGCGTCCGGCCGCATCCCGCAACGGAACTTTCGAGGTCAGGTACCAGGTAGTTGTGCCGTCGGCATGGACGTGCTTTTCTTCCCGATCCAACAACGGCCGGCCGGTTTGCATCACTTGCTGGTCATCCGCATATGAAATTGCCGCCTGTTCCGGGAAAAAGAAGTCGAAATCCGTCCGGCCGAGCACTTCCGATTCAAACGCGTGACCCAGGTTACGGACATCCACCGGGTTCGACAGGGTTTTCCGCCCGGCGGCGTCCTTGAGATAAATAGCGACCGGCAGGTGATCGACCAGAGTGCGCAGCAGCAGGCGTTCATTGGCCAGCGAGTCCGCCACCAGTTTTTGTTCGGTGACATCCTGAATGGTTCCTTCCAGCCGGGCGACGCTGCCCTGACCATCCAAAGCCACCTTGCCCAGCCCGTGAACCCAGCGTTCCTGCCCGTCATTTTGCCGCACAATCCGGTACGTGCGGTCAAACGGCGCATGGTTTTTGTATACCGATTCCTGGACATAACGATCCAGGTCAGCGCGATCATCCGGGTGAACGATCTGGAGCCAGCCGGCCATATTCCGGGTATAATGGATGGGCGAAATGCCGAACAGGTCGTTCAAAACCACGGAACTGCTCCAGCGGTCGCTCGAGAAGTCGTAGCTGTAGGAACCAGTTTTCGCTATGTGTTGTGCCGCCAACAACTGCCGGGCCGACTCCTCCAGCATGGCCGTGACCCGCTGACGCTGAGTGAAGTCGTGACCAATGCCCACCAGCCCGGCCACTTTTCCCTGCGGGTCGCGAAACGCGACCATGTTGGTGACCATCGTGCGCGTTTGACCGTCGGGAAAGGTGATAGTGTCCTCGAAGGTGCAGAACGAATCCGCCGCCAGCACCTTCAGTTCACTTCCCCGGAAATGCGCCGCCTGATCCGCCGGGACGAACTCCGCGTCCGTGTGCCCCAACATATCCGCTGGTTGCCGGCCATAGCATCCGGCCATGGCCTGATTGACGGTGAGGTAACGGCTTTCCCGGTCCTTGATGAAGATCAGATTGGGCACCAGGTCAATCAGAGTGCGGAGGAGTTTTCGTTCGTGCTCCAGCATGGCCTCGGCCTGCTTGCGTTCGGTAATGACATCAAAGATGGCCACGAAATGGCCGGGCTGCGGGCAGAACAAAGAAACGCTGAACCAGAGCTGTAGCGCTTGGACAAAGCGCTCGAACTTCTCCGGCCGGCCGGTCATCGCCACCCGACCGTAAATCTCAAACAAGTCCGAATCGCTCTCCCGGAGACCGGGGATGACTTCCGAGACACGCCTCCCCACCACCCCCTGCAAACCGGTCAGCGTGGCGAACCGCTCGTTGACCTCAAGATATTCAAAATCCACCGGTCGGCCCTCCTCAAAGATCATCCGGCAATAGGCCAGCCCTTCGTTGATGTGCTCAAACAACTGGCGGTAGCGCTGATCGCCGGATTGAACCGCCGCGGCCGCCGCTAACCGGTTCGCCCGGCGCAAACGCTCGTGGAACCAGCTGAATATCACCCCCATCGCGATAAAAAGCCCGATGGAAATCAGCACAATGGGTCTTGGAATGGCAAAGGAGAACTGGGGCGGAATGAAAAAATACCAGACCAGCACCGTGGACAGGCACGTGGCCAGCAACCCACCGCGCCAGCCGCCGAACCATGAACTGAAGAAAACGGCCGGAAAAAAAAGAAACCACGCATATGGCTGGATCTCCGACCAAAAAGTCCATTGCAAACCGAAAGCCACCAATGGAATAACGGCGGCCAGTATGAGGCTTCCGCCCCCCCCGGGGTTGCGGAAGTCATTTATTTTCAACCTGAGATTCATTGGCTCAAATTGTAAGATGGTCCAGCTGCCGGCGCCGAGCCGGACCGAGGCGGGTCAGCGGGGCACTCAGCCTAGTTCCCAGCCTTTTCCACCGGCGATTTTACAGGATTATCCCGAACCAGACACCCGGACGCAAGTCATAGCAAAGTTGAATATCAGGCAATGTTTTTCAACTGCCTATCGAATCCGATTCCGGGCTCCAGTATTGAACGCCAAACAAAACGTCCGCTTTCGGTCATGGACGGGCCTGATAGCAACCGGGTTACATTAATTACTATTTGTGTGAACGCTCTTGGAAACCTGCTACCCTGAGCAAACCACCTTACGAAAACCTACCAGCCCGCTGAAATCCGCAACTTTGCCATCGCCGACGGCTCAACCATGTCCGATTAGCATGGCACCGAAAACTCGCTACTTGTACCAACATCGCGGTTCACCTAGATTGCCCCGTCCCAATTAAAAGCTATGCCAGCCCAGCGCAAACTACGTTACGGAATGGTCGGCGGCGGCCAGAACGCCTTTATCGGCGCGGTGCACCGCATGGCCGCCAATCTCGACGGCCAGATTGAACTCGTCGCCGGCGCGTTTTCCACCGATGCCAAAAATTCGCGGACGACCGGCAGCGAACTTTTCCTAAACCCCAAGCGCGTTTATGCCAGTTACGCCGAAATGGCGGAACGGGAAGCCACGCGGCCGGCGGACCAGCGAATGGATTTTGTTGCCATCGTCACCCCCAACTTCCTGCATGCACCGGTGGCGATGACGTTTTTGAAAGCGGGTTTCCACGTTGTGTGCGACAAGCCGATGACCTTGAATTTGAAGGAGGCGAAGGCGTTGCGCAAAATGGTGCGCCAGACGGGCAAAGTGTTTGCGCTCACGCACAACTACACCGGATATCCGATGGTGAAGGAGGCGCGCGCACTGGTTCACGCCGGCCGGCTCGGCAAAATTTTAAAAGTCATAGCCGAATATCCGCAAGGCTGGCTGCTGGACCGGCTGGAAAAAACCGGCCACAAGCAGGCGGCGTGGCGCAGCGACCCGAAGCGGGCGGGCGCGAGCTGTTGCGTGGGCGACATCGGCACGCACGCGGAAAATCTGGGCCGCTACATCACCGGCCTGGAGATCGAGTCACTTTGCGCCGATTTCACAACTTTCATCCCGGGCCGCAAGCTGGAGGACGACGCGAATCTTTTGCTCCGTTACCGGGGCGGCGCGAAGGGCATTTTGCATTGCTCGCAGATTTCCTGCGGCGAGGAAAACAACCTGAACATCCGCGTCTACGGCACGAAAGGTTCACTCGCCTGGCAACAAGAGCATCCGAACGAATTAAAGTTCACGCCCAAGGGTGAACCGGCACGCATCCTCCGCCGCGGCAACGGCTACGTCAGCGACTCCGCGAAGAAATTCACGCGCCTGCCGTTCGGCCATCCCGAGGCGTTC
>CAIQEI010000167.1 GCA_903870815.1 uncultured Verrucomicrobia subdivision 3 bacterium | reverse complement strand
TGAACTAGACTTTCCGGCCACCCTGCTGGTGACAGAACAAACGATTGATATTTCCGGGTTTTCGCCGAGGCAAAAGTCGTTCTACCTTGGCCTCTTTTGGGAACTGGTCGCGTTTTACAATTCCCGGAGCCAACCCCGCGTGGTCATCGGAATCGCCGGCCCCACGGGATCCGGCAAATCCGTGGTCGCCATCCTCTTCCAGGAACTGGCCAAACAGGCCCGGCTCAACTTCGCCTTCGACTGCATCACGATCGACGCCTATCATTATCCAAACCACTTCCTGAATTCGCATTTTTCCGGTGGCGAACCGCTGAAAAAGGTGAAGGGGCGGTTTGACACCTATGACGTCAAGGCTCTGGCCCGGGATCTCCAAACCTTTGTGGCGGGGGAAAATGCGTCGTTCCCGGTCTATTCGCGGAAATTGCACGACCCGGTGGCGGATGGTGTGAGGATTGAAGCGAAACCGGCCCTGTTGATCGTCGAAGGACTTTGGCTGCTCTATGATCAGGCCGGGTGGGAAGCCATCGGCCCGCTGCTGGATTATTCATTGTTCATTGAATCAGCCAAGGAGCGGACCAGGGAGCCGGTTATCCGGCGGCACATGACCGGCGGCCGGTCGCTTGAGGATGCGGCCCGGCATTATGAACTGGTTGATGGCCGGAATTCAGATCTGGTGCTCTCGACCAAACCTCGGGCCGACCGGGTCATCCCGCCTTACTATATGGTTTGAGTGCTGCCCGACAAAAAAGCCCGTCCGAAGACGGGCTTTGATCCCCACCCTTGGCGTGTGCAACTCAATCCTTTGAACATGTATTGCTACATGTGGAACTCGCCGGGCGGCTTTCGACTTCCAGTTAAGGCGCGTCGGCCACCACCCCAACTCGTCCCGGGATCGTTTTAATTACGGTTCATGGACGGTTGCCAATCACGGACAGGGCAGAAAAATGTTTTGTTTTCCAAAGAGCACGACCGATCTGGTTTGAAAATAGCAATTCGTTTGCCAATTCACCAGTCCTCCACCCATTCCCGGAAATATCATGGAAGGCCAAATCCCGAAGCCCGAATTTGAATCCGCCCAACTTCGCTCAGGAACGCTGATTACAGTATTCCAAGCCGAAAACCCATCGCATTATTTTGTGGAAGTTGAGGTCTCTCAACCAGGATGAAGCCCAGCGATCTCAGTGCGGCAAAAAAAATCGCCGCGACGGTGTTCGTCGCGGCGAGGTGAATGGGTCTCACTACTTTTTGCAACACGCCGCGCAGCCGGCGGCGTTCGTGCAGCAGGCGGTGCAGGTCGCGGGGTCTTTGCAGCAACTGCCGTCGCATTTGGCGGCCGGCATTTTGCACGAGTCGTGTTTCCCGCAGCAGGTGCTGGAACACCCCGTGGTGAGCAGAACGCCGGTGGCAAACACCGCCGCCAGTATCATCATTGTCCTCATGGTGGTTTATTGGTCTTTCTTGGTTGTTTTTTTGTCCACCTGCGAAGTTCCGCAGGCACGGCGGAACATAGCACCATTCACCGGCCCGGCAACTGTTTCATTCCTTCGCGACGGACGATTTCGCCAGCCCGCGCGAGCGCCACAGGAAGTAGATCGCCGGATAAACGGCCAGTTCCATGATGGTGGAGGTGATGACGCCGCCGACCATCGGTGTGGCGATGCGCTTCATCACGTCCGCCCCCGCGCCATGGCTCCACAAAATCGGCGCGAGGCCGGCGATGATGACGCACGCGGTCATGGCTTTCGGCCGGACGCGCTTCACCGCGCCGTGATAGATCGCGTCGCGCAGATCGCCGGTGGTATTAAGTGTTCCGCGTTTTTTCCATTCCGCAAACGCGAGGTCGAGGTAGAGCAGCATCACCACGCCGGTTTCGGCGTCCAGGCCGGCGAGGGCGATGATGCCCACCCAGACGGCGACGCTCAGGTTGTAGCCGCACAGATAGATGGCCCAAAACGCGCCGACCAGCGAGAACGGCAC
>CAIQEI010000166.1 GCA_903870815.1 uncultured Verrucomicrobia subdivision 3 bacterium | reverse complement strand
TACGCCTTCTCCGGCATTGTCGCCATGCAGGTGTTCCTGGAGATGGGCTTTTCCCAGAACATCCTCCAGTTCGCCTCCCACGAATTCGCCAAACTCCGCTTCACACCGTCGCAAACGCTCGAAGGTGACCTGGTGGCCAGGTCGCGGCTTATCTCGCTCGCCCGTTTGTCTTTTCGCTATTATGCTGTGGCCGCCGCCATTTTTCTGGCGGTGGTCGGCATCGGGGGCCAGGTTTTCTTCACCATTTCCAGCCGGCATCATGCTGTGGCCGGCCACGCAGTGGCCTGGTCGGGCGCCTGGTGGATTATCGCGGTCACGGCGGCGCTCTCGCTGGCCATCAATCCCGCCTGGTCGCTGCTTGAGGGCTGCAACCAGGTGGCCGTGGTGGCCCGGTTCCGGTTCTGGGCGGCCCTGGCCAGCTTTGCCGTGAACGCCGGCGCGCTCATCTCCGGGGCCGGCATCTACGCCTCGGCCATCGGCGCGGCCTCTGCCTGGCTGGTCGCCGCCGCTTATCTGCTCCTGCGCTGGCGGCCGTTCTTTCGCCAGTTCCTGGAAACGCCCCGGCACGGCCGGGTTTCCTGGGCGCGCGAGATCTGGCCGTTCCAATGGCGCATCGCCGTGAGCTGGATGTCCGGCTACTTCGTATTCGACATCGTCAATCCCATCGCCTTTTATTATTGCGGCGCGGTGGAAGCCGGGCGGCTGGGCATGAGCCTGCAGCTTGTCCGCATGATCAGCAGCGTGGCGTGGTCCTGGGTCGGCACCAAGGGTCCCCGGTTCGGCATGCTGATCGCCGCGCGGGCCTGGTCGGAGCTGGACGCCCTCTGGCGGCGCAGCACGGTCCAGGCGCTGGTGTTTTATCTGCTGGGGTATGTTTTATTTTTGATTTCGATTCCCTTCATCGGGCAGTTTTTCCCGAAAATTCCGGCGCGGCTCGCGCCGCTGGCCGTGAACGCCTGGCTGGGCGGGGCGATGGTCACCCAGATGCTGGTCGGCGCGATGTCCATGGAACTCCGGGGGCACAAGCGCGAGCCGTTCATGGGGATCTCGGTGGCCAATGCGGTGTTAAGCGTGGCCTTCATGGTGCCGCTGGTCCGCGTATGGGGCATCACCGGCGAAGCCATGGGCTATGCGCTGGCCCTCTGGGTCGTCTTCATCCCCGCCTGCAGGATTTATCAGGTCAAGCGCCTGGAATACCGCCGCCAGGCGGAAGCGATGGCATTGCCGCCTGGGCCTGAGTTGGAAGCCGGACTGTCTTCCGGCGGGTTTTCCTAGCCTTCAGCAACAAGATATTATAATGATCGTCCTTGAGCCGTAACTAACAGCAATGCAATGAACAAGCCTGCCACCGTAAAAAATATCAAGGACCCATGGGGCGATCCCGGGCTGACTCAGTCCAAGTTGTTCCCTGTGCCATCCCACAAGGATTACCTGCATTTGGTTGACCTGAATGATTTCATGAAAAGCCACGGTAGTTCGGAAGCCTTGACCATGCTGGATTACGGTGCCGGCTCCTCACCATACAAAGCCTATTTTCCAAAGGCGGATTATCGGGGGGCTGACATCACCGATGCCCCGACGCTGTGCTATAAAATTAAGCCCGATTCCACCATCAACGAGGTAGACGAGACGTTTGATTTAATCATTTCAACGCAAGTTGCCGAGCACGTTCCCAACCCCGAAGTTTATTTGAAGGAATGTTTCCGGCTGCTCAAACCCGGCGGCAGATTACTCCTGACTACCCACGGCAGCTGGGACGAACACGGTTCACCTTATGATTTCCAGCGTTGGACGGATTGCGGTCTTCGACGCGACCTGCGGCACGCAGGATTTGTGGATCTGGACATTTACAAACTAACCTGCGGAATGCGCGCGGCCATGGTTATTTTTACCCGTTCCCTGATAACCACTACGCCGCCTAGTCCTAAGTGGCAACGAATTCTTTTCAAGGCCTTCCGCTGGGGGTATTGCAAGCTTTTTCCGTCCATTTACCGGTTGGCAGATCGATGGTTTGCGGTCGACAAACTCGTCAAGGTTACTGAGGGAGGGGACCCTACGCCGACTTGGTATATCGTCATCGCCACGGTGGCCTGAAAATAATGTCAAAAGTTTCCGTCATCATTTGTACCCATAACCCTCGCGTAGATTATTTGAGCCGCGTTCTGGCTGGCTTGCGCGCCCAGACGCTGTCCCTAACTGACTGGGAATTGCTGCTGGTGGATAACGGCTCGCAGGTTCCTCTGTCCGTCCGATTTGATCTTTCCTGGCATCCGAACGCCCGCCATATCCGTGAAGAGGAACTTGGACTGACCCCGGCACGGCTGCGCGGCATTCGGGAATCCAAGTCGGAAATTCTCATTTTTGTGGATGATGACACGGTGCTGGCAACCGATTATTTTCAGCAGGCGTTGACGATTCAAGAGCAATGGCCGTTCGTCGGTGTGTGGGGTGGCAGTTGTGTGCCTGAATATGAAACGCCGCTGCCCGACTGGGTCGGTGACCAGGTGTGGCGGCTGACCGTTTTCGAGGTGACGGATGATGTCTGGGGCAATGTTCGAGATGGCTTCGAGACCAAGCCGGTTGGTGCGGGTATGTGTGTCCGCAACATCGTTGCTCGGCAATATGCCGGATGGTGCCGCCGCCGGGCGGCCGCCAAAATAATGGATCGTACCGGCGCCGCGCTCGGCGGGTACGGCGACCAGGATTTATCCCAGTGCGCCATTGACCTGGGCCTGGGCACCGGTCGTTCCAGCAAGTTGATGCTGACCCATCTCATACCCGCCTCTCGCCTTACGCAGGATTATTTTGTCCGGCATGCAGAAGGCGATGCCTCCTCCCTGATGTTGTTCCGCGCCAGCCGCGGCCTGCCCATTAAGGAACCCAGGCCAATAAGCTGGTTGCAGCGGATGCGCTGGCGGCTCCACCGGGTCTTCCAAAGGGTTCCACGAGAACAATACGAAATTCAAATGGCCCACCAGCGGGGATTGGAAAAAGGCTGGCAATTGGCCAGCCAGTTGTTTCCCGCCGCCGTTTCTGCTAAGAGCAAAGCATGATCAGCCACCCGGAACCAACCCGCGAAATTAACCCTCCGCGGCGGGGCGTTTATTGCCTGGCCAATGACCAGGCCCTGGAATGGTTTCAGGTGTTCGCCCGCAGCCTCCGGCATTTCAATCCCGCGCTGCCGCTGACGATCATCCCCTACAACGGGGAAGTCACCCGCCTTCGCCAGCTCGCGCCGCAATTTAATTTCGATATACTGCCCGAGGCCGAAGTCAGCCGGTTCGATGCGCTGGAAACCCGGATCATGAAGCTGGGTAGCCATGCCGCGATGTTCCGCAAATGGGCGGGCTTCTTCGGCCCCTACGAGGAGTTCATGTTCTTCGATGCCGACATCGCCATCACCCTGCCGCTGGAAATCATCTTCAACGCCTTCGCCGGGTCAGACTATGACTTCGTCTATTTCGACACGGACATCACCAAGGTTTACCGGCCGGAATGCATCGCCGAAATGCAGTCGATATATCATTCCCCCGGTTTTAATGCCGGCGCCTTTGTTTCCCGCAAGGGAGTCATCACTGAAACCGAATTGTGGCAAATGGCGGACCGGGCGGTGGCGGATTATCACCGGCTGAAGCCGGACCAGGTAGACCAGCCGTTTTTGAATTACGTCTTCGACACGCTGCCCCGGCGCATCGCCCATGTAAACACGCTGCGGCCGGAGCTGGCCCTGAAACCCTGGGCGCGCGTGCCTTTTCATTACGATGCCCGGCGGGACCGGATGCTGGATGCCGATGGCCGGGAATTGCCGTTCATCCATTGGGCCGGCTGCCATCATCCCACCATGGTCCGGCCGGAGATCTATTTGAAATACCGGACGCTGGGTTTGGGTTTGGCGGAGCGGACGGGCTATCGTCTGGACTTTTACCGCCGCCGCTACAACCGCCAGTTCCGGAGCCGGGTGAAACAGGCGATGAGGAACTTGAAGCCTGAAACTTGAGACCTGAAACTTGAAACTTGAGAGCTGAAGGCTGAAACGTGTAAGTGGCAGGCGTAAAACCTTTTTAACCGCGAAATACACGAACCACACGAAATGGAATTTTAACCAGGGATGGACTCGGATGAACACGGAAGGGGACGCAAACAAAATCTGAATCCTGATAGTGAATCTCTTTCTGCTTCAACCCTGCAACCTTACAACGCTTCAACAATTGGTTTTGGGTTTTGACTCAAACAAAAATTGATAATCTAAAACTAAAAACTTCATTTTCTCCCCTCCCGCTGGCAAGCTGCGCCCCCGACTATGGCTGATTTTACCCGTCCATTGAAAGATCTGCGCTTTAGGATTTTTTATGGGGCGCTATTAAGTCGCCGCTATCCGCTCGTCGAATTGGGTTCGCCTGCGTACCATTGGATTCTTTGCCCGACAGGCCTAAACGCCAACAGTGTCGTCTACAGCGGCGGCGTGGGACGCGATATCTCCTTTGAACACGCGCTGGTCAGGAATTATGGTTGTCAGGTAGTTTTATTGGATCCTTCACCAACGGGGTTGGCCACGATGGAACGACCGGAAAATAAAATCCCGCAGTTCATGCATCAGCCGGTGGCACTGGCGGGGCAATGTGGCACCTTGAAATTTTCCCGGCCACAGGATGCGGCCGAAGGTTCATGGTTCAAAAAATCCGACGGCACAGCGGATCTGGAGGTTCCGTCCCTGAATCTAGGGACACTGATGAAACAAAACGGCCATAATCATATTGATCTGCTAAAGCTGGATATCGAAGGTGCCGAGTATGAGGTGATCGACGATATGTTAAAACAGCGATTGCCGGTCAGGCAAGTGTTGGTGGAATTTCACAATAATTTGCTACCCGGCATTCGACGCAGGCAAACCGTCCGAGCGATATTAAAAATGGCCGCCGCCGGCTACCGTTTGGTCAAAAAGGATGGGGAAAACCATACCTTCATCAAGCCAGCGCGCTGAAATTTCATTGCGGCGGGCATTACCCCGGCCAAACCGATGGAGATGTTCTGGCGTATGCGTGGAAGATTGTTTTCCATTGGCTTTGACGTTCGGCTTCTCGGTGCTTGTGTGCCACTATTCCTCCCTGCCGATCATGCATCGCGTCCGGGACCGCTCGAAATCCGCGCCGAATTAAACCGCCGCCGGTTACCATCTACGACCCGCAGCGCGGAACGCGGGTATTTTTTATTTGTAGTGGGCAATGCGAACAAATACTTTGACCCACAATAATGCGATTGACCCCCATTGAAGGCCTGCGCGGTTTTCTTGCCCT
>CAIQEI010000165.1 GCA_903870815.1 uncultured Verrucomicrobia subdivision 3 bacterium | reverse complement strand
TGGTGGCATTACCGCAGTGGTCCGACCCGTTCCCATTCCGAACACGGCCGTCAAACGCTGCATGGCCGATGGTAGTGGTTGTATAGCTTCCGCGAGAGTAGGTAGCCGCCAGTCTTTCAATAAAAAACCCAGAGTTCAAACTCTGGGTTTTTTATTGTTCGAATAAGATTTTGATTAGCGCGAAAATATCTGCCGGATCACATCCTCAATCGGCACTTCCTGGATATCAATGTCGGTGATGGGCAGTTCGTCCAGGAGCGCCTTGCAGACGGCGATCACCTGGTCGCGTTTCACTTTCAGTTTGATCGAGGTTGAGTCCTTTTCCACCACCTCGCCATAGCGGTCTAATTTTTCAACCGGTTGGGTGTCGGCCTTGGCGCATTGAATGGTGACCAGCTTGAAATCAGCGAAGCGATCCACAATTTCACTTAACTTTCCATCGAAGAAGATCTTGCCCTGGTCAATGATGATGACGCGCTCGCACAATTCCTGAATGTCAGCCATGTAGTGGCTGGTTAAAATAATCGTCGTCTTTTTTTCCGTGTTGTGGCGGCGGATGAAGTCGCGGACGGTTTTTTGGGAGGTGACATCGAGGCCGATGGTCGGTTCGTCTAGAAACAACACTCTAGGCTGATGCAGGAGTGACGCGATCAACTCCATTTTCATCCTTTCGCCGAGGGAAAGCTCCCGGACATTGACGTTTAATTTTTCCTGCACGCCAAGCAATTCGGTCAGTTCGCCCACGGTTTTTTTGAAGCGTTCGTTGGGGATGCCGTAAATCTTTGCGTTCAACTCCAGCGACTCGCGCGCCGGCAAATCCCACCAGAGTTGGTTTTTCTGACCCAGCAGGAGTGCAAATTGGCGGCGATAATCGTCCTGCCGCTCCCAGGGCATGTGGCCGAGAACCGTTGCCGAACCGCCGGTGGGATAGAGCAACCCGGCTAGCATCTTCAGCGTGGTGGTCTTACCCGCGCCGTTCGGGCCGAGAAAACCGACGAGTTCGCCCGGCTCAATCGTGAAGCTGACCTCATTGACGGCAATAGTCTGCTCGTATTGGCGGTGGAACAGTCCTTTGACCGCGCCGGAAAATCCCGGCAATTTTTTATACGTGCGAAAGGCCTTGGTCAAGCCCTTGACTTCGATGGCGGGCATGGAAGTTTCTAGTGTTAAGTTTTGAATTTTTAGTGGCGCCGCAGATTGACTAAAAATCCAAAAAACGAATCAAAAACTGTTCAGCGCATCAACTGCTTTTCAAGATAACTGACAATCTGGCGGATGTTGGCGTCGACTTCCATGCGGTCCTTCACGAGGCGACAGGCGTGCAACACGGTGCCGTGATCGCGTCCGCCAAAGGCCTCGCCGATCGTGCTCAAAGAGCTTTCGGTCATCTGGCGGGACAGATACATCGCGATCTGGCGCGGAAAGGCGATGTTTTCCGGTCGACGCTTGCTGGTCATGTCCGCGAGCCGGATGTCGTAATGTTCCGCCACCTTTTTCTGGATGACTTCAATGCTGATGGTTTGCCGGCCTTCCTCGTGCAGCATCTCGCGAAGCAGATTTTCAACTACCTCGACGGTCAGTTTCTTGCCCGTCAGCGAAGCCAGGGCCGAAACGCGGATCAGCGCGCCTTCGAGCCGGCGGATGTTGGTGCGGATGCGCGTGGCAATGAAATTTATGACTTCCTCTGGCAGCGTCACATTCATGGACTGCGCCTTTTTCTGGAGAATCGCGAGGCGTGTCTCTACGTCCGGTGCCTGTACGTCGGCGGTTTGGCCCCACTCAAAGCGGGAAACCAGCCGCTGTTCCAGCCCCTGAATCTCACTGGCCGGCCGGTCGCAGGTCAAAACAATCTGCTTGTGCGATTCGTGGAGCGCGTTGAATGTGTGGAAAAACTCCTCCTGGATGCGTTCTTTGCCGGCGAGAAACTGGATGTCGTCGATCAGCAGGACTTCGCTCTGGCGGTATTTTTTGCGGAAGGCCACCAGCTTGTTGTTCTGGATGGCCTCGATGTATTCGTTGGTGAACTTTTCGGAAGAAACATACGCGACGCGGGCACCTTTCCGGTTGCCGGCGACATGCTGGCCAATCGCCTGCAGCAGATGGGTTTTGCCCAGTCCGACGCCCCCGTAAAGAAACAGCGGATTATAGACCTTGCCGGGCGTTTCCGCGACGGCCTTGGCCACGGCATAGGCGAAATTGTTATTGCTACCCACCACGAACGATTCAAACGTGTTTTTGGGGTTAAAATGCAAATCCCCATTGATGGGAGCACGTTCAACGGCCGCCGGTGCCGGTTTTGCCTTGGGTGATTCCGCCGGTGGCCGGGAAGCAAGTAGGGTCGGAGTGAAAGACTGAGCGGCAACCGCCTTGAATTTGACCTGTAACTTGCAGCCGGCCGCCGCCGCAACGGCATCCTGCATCAGGCTGAGATAATTATCCTTGAGCCAGACCTCGCAAAATTCATTTGGGGCTTCAATGGTGAGGTGGCTCCCATCCATGGCGCTCGCGCGCAACGGTGCGAACCACATGCTGAACGTGTCTTGGCTCAGCTTGGCGCGTAAATGCTCCTGCGCCGAGTGCCAAATTTTTTCTGCCGAAATCTGCATGTTTTTCCGCAAATACCCAAATTTTAGTGTTTTA
>CAIQEI010000164.1 GCA_903870815.1 uncultured Verrucomicrobia subdivision 3 bacterium | reverse complement strand
TCTAGCCAAACCAGCGGCAAACCCCACAGCCATTTCGTTCGCGGCCAGGTAATTTTATCTTGGAGGCTGATCAGCGCCCCGAAAACTGCGAGCGGCAGCATTAACCAATTGGCCCAATGCAACGGCCATGATTGATAGAAAAAATCTGCCCCCGTGGCCGGGCTGGTGATTTTATGGTCGAGGATGACCGGGTTGCCGAATTTCCAGAGGCACAAACCGAGGAAAAGTCCGAACGCGAGCGCATACAGTTTCGTCGCGACGGGATGTTTCATTGGGTCAGAGCTGCAATTTGAGCAGGCCGACTTCGAGGGTGAGCGCCTCCTGCACGTTGGTGTGGAGCAGCCGCTGGGTCTGCTCCAGCACCGTTAGATTTTCCTGGGCCTGACGCGGGTTGATGCGCCGGGCGACGTCATCTGCGCCGGCAATCTGCGGCAGGTGCAGCAATTCGTTGCCAGTGGCGAGGGTGGAAAGCCAGACGTCGCGCAGCCACCATTGCAGCAGTAGCAATACTTCCGCCCGCTGACGGCGGTATTCCGCCTCGATCCCGGCCTTCAATTCTTCCTCCCATTTTTCGCGCAAGTCTTTTTCCACCTCGTCGTATTTCTCCAGTGGCGAGCGGGCGGACAGGGTTTCTTCCACGCGGGCGCGAAGCGTGTTCAGATGTTGCAGCAACGAGTCCAGCAGCCGGTAGCGTCCGAACAGGCTTTTTTGCTCGCCGGCGGCGGCGGAACTGAACTGTTGCAGCCAGATGGACTGCTCGGCGGAAAGCGTGCGCCCGGTCTCGGCGGAGAAATTCAAACGCAGGCAGCGGGACAAAATGGTCTCCAGAATCCGCCCTGGCTCGGTGGTGAGCAAAATGAGGATGGATTTTGGCGGCGGTTCTTCGAGCGTCTTCAAAAACGCGTTGGCGGCCTGCGCATTCAAGCGGTCGGCACTGGAGATGATGGCGATTTTGAAGCCGGCCTCGGTGGGCTTTAGCTGGATTTCGCGGGTGAGTTCGCGTGACTGGTCCACGGAGATGATGCGTGACTTGGACTCCGGCCGCGCCCAGTGCAGGTCAGCGTGGTTGTCCGCATCAATCTGCTTGCAGGTCAAACATTCGTCGCAGCAATCGGTGGCGACGCCGGCAGTTTTGGCTGGATGCTGGCAGTTGAGTGTTTTTGCGAGCGTGCGGGCAATTGTTTCAAGCGTTTCCAGCTGATGGCCGGTGAAGAGATAGGCGTGACCGAGCCGGCCCCGGGCGAGTGAGCGCTGCAAAAGCTGGACGCCCTGGGATTGCGCGGGAAAATCTTTGAAGGCCATTCGTTTTGCAAGTTGGTGCCGACGGAGGGGGTCGAACCCACACATCCTCACGGATACTAGATTTTGAGTCTAGCGCGTCTGCCAATTCCGCCACATCGGCACCCTGATTTCAACTGCCTACAACCAAATTTTTCGCGAGTGTGACGATGGTGATCAACTTGTCCGAGGAAACCCATGGTAACTCCCGGCAATCAATCAGGTTCAAAGTCAAACGCACACCCGTATAAATACACCATGGTGTTGGACCATCGCAAGTACGCAATTCGCGGCCTGTGGCGCCGCAACAACAAGTTTCTGGCCCGAATCACCGTCGAGGATGATGCCGCGCGCAAGGAGGTCAAATGGATGTCGCTGCAAGCCGCCACCGCCGCCGGGGTGCAAGTGGAACTCCGGGCGGTGCTGGTGGAGCGGAAGTATCAACCACCCCATTTTTTTTGGCTTTTCGCCCGCAACATTGGCGACACAATTTCGGGTTGCAAATCCACGAGGTTGATCCAGTCCGAGACGGCAAATGGGCCGGCTTCCATCCACAGTCTGGCAATCAGAGCGCCTCGCCCGGTGGCTTCAGGAAGGGATTTAGCCTGAGCCAAGGCTGCGGGAACATCCGTTTTGGCCAGTTCATCTATGCAGTTTATCAGGGCTTGGTTCCTGGCCTCGGAGTCCGGCTGGGATTGCGCCCAGCGGATGAGTTTAGCGATGGCGCGCTGTTGGGCATCGTCGTCCGGCAATTGGCAAACCCAGTGGAAAGCTCCGGCCCAATCGGTCTGCATCCAGTTGTCCAGCACGGCGAGTTGAAAGTAGAGGACGGAATCAGCCAGCCCCGCATCGTTCACAATTTTGCCCGCGATGGCTCTGGCATTGGTCATGGCGGACATGGGATCCGCCCAGCCCAGCCGGATCAGCAGCCACTGTTGAAAATGGCTTCGTTCCTGGTCGTCCACGATGACCGCTGACGCCTTCAGCGCCGCGGAAATTTCTGCGCCGGGCAGCCCGGCAGCCAGTTCATCTAGGCTGCACCGCCGGTTTTCAAACTGCGCTGCGCCGCCAATTTTTTGCAACACTTGCGGGATCGGTTCGCTCTTGAGTGAGGTCAGATCAAACTGCCCGGACGCTTCCGCCGTCGCTCTTGTCAGCGCCAGGCGGGCGGTCTGACGTTCCCGCCAAGCCCGGGCGGCGACCGTGCCGGCAGCTATTAAGCCCAGCACCGCCAGCAGCGCAAAAACCCGGGTGAGCCGGCGCGCATTCCGGTCTCGATCTTGGATTTTCCGAATTTGAATCTGGGCGGCTTCAATTTGGCTTTGCACATCGCCGCTGCGGTTTTTGATTTCCTGGACCTGGTCCTGCGCGGCGCGCGCCTGATTCTGCGCCTCCAAGACTTTGTCCTGGGCTTCGCGAAACTGCTCGCGAGTTGTCTCAAGTTGACTTTGAGCCGACTGGGCCTGGTTCTGAAATTCCTGAATCTGGCTTTGTGCCGCCAGGAATTGTTCTTGGGCGGCCTGCGCTTGCTGGCGAATTTCTTCGGACTGGCTTGGCGCATTTCGCGCCGCGTTAACCTGCTCGCGGGTTTCCTTAAGCTGGACCTGGATTTCCTGCGCCTGCTGCTCCGATTCCCGGACTTTGCTTTCGGCGGCGAGCGCCCGTTGAAGGGCTGTTTCCAACTGGGTTTGTGTCTCCCGGACTTTGTTTTGAAATTCCTGAAGCTGTTGTTGGGCTGCGCGCGCCTGATTCTGGGCTTCCAACGCCTGGTTTTGCGCTGCCTGAATCTGGCCCTGGACGTCGCGTGGCAGGTTTTGCAGCTCCACCGCCAGATTCTGGGCGTCGCGGGTTAGCTGCTGGGCTGCCTGCAATTGCCGCCGGGTTACCTCAATTTTATCGAGCGCTTCCCGGGCCTGATGCTGGGCTTCGGCCAGGTCAAAGTAGTGACGTTTTTGTTCGCGCCACCATAAACCATTGAACCCCACTCCGAGCAGCAAAGCGATTAGCTGGATTTTGGCCGTCTCCAAATCCGCCTCGGCGTGACGCTGATCGTGGGCTAGGATTTCCCGTTTCTCAGCGCCATGCCGCGCGTCCACATAAATGTGTTTGGCGGCCCGCCGGGTGGTATCCAGCGTTCCATCCGGCTGCACCGGGTGACGCAACGCGGGAACAAAACATTCGTCGGCCGTGTTCTCGCCCGGCTGGTGGCCAGCGCCGGCATGGGGTTCCCCGGCCACCACGATGGGCAGAATGTGTTTGCCGCGCCCGAGTTGCTTGAAATAACGCACGGCTTCATTCACCTGCCGGTTTTGGGCCGAACGGGGCGAACAGATAACAACCAGGCACCCGGACTGTTCCAAGGCCTGACGAATCTCCGCGCTCAGGCTGACGGCTCCGGGCAGTTCCGACTCATCCCGAAAAATGGGTTCAATCCGTTCGGGAATGATTTCACCGCGCCCATTGATCTGGCCGACCAATTCCGGCGGAATGGAAAAGCTTTGCAGGACTTCGTGCCACCAATTGCCCCAGCACCGGTGAGCTGCTGACGAATCCCGCCGCGGCTCATCATTGTCCTGGTGACTGTAGGTGAGGAACGCCCAATATTTAAAATTGTTATCGGCCATGCTAAGCGGCCCAGAATAAATTATTTGAGCGGTGGAATCAATTCTCCGCCGAAAATTTTACGGCTACCGGTTAGGGCTGCGGCCACTTTCTCCCGATCTAACAAATATTTAAAATGAAGCCGACCCATGGCCGGCTTCTCATTTGTTCCCTGTTTACTTTCCACGCGGGCGGCTGCGCCAGGCCCTATAGACTCGGGTCGTACCGATCAGCGCCAGGGCGCCGACCCCGGCCGGAGCACGATCGCCGCGAACAAAATCGCAGCGGCAAGATCACAGTAAACGGATCGGGAAGCGCATGGTGGCACAGCGATTATTTTATGTGAAAATCATGTTCACCTTTGGATTTTCCGGCGGTGACAATCAACTCGTAAGTGACATCGGGCTCAAGCGGCTCCGGGAGGATGCCGGAAATCGCCGGTTTAAGGCCGCGGATGAACTGGCCGTAGTAGAACGTTTTCACCGGAACAGAATTGGAGTCGGAAACGAGGTGCCAGAGCGCCAGGGTGTAGATGTTGGTTCGATATTCTGCGCGCGGCACCACCTTGATTTCCGTAAGCCGGAGCGGACGGGTCAGCCCGAATATCAAAGATGGGATCATCCCCTCATTCTGGCGGTGCGGATGAACATTCCGGTAGGTATGAAAAATCTGAATCGTCGGCGGCTGGAATCCGCCGGTGAAATAAATCGCATAAACGACAACCAGAACCGTCAGGGCGGCGGCGAACAGCCATTCTCTTTTCATGATAAATCTTGTAACACTCCGGACTTGAGCCGCGTCGAACTGTTTTACCAGACGCCGCAGGGAATGCCATGGTTAAAACATTTTACAACAGCCCGAATTCCAGCCGACGCGAATGCCAATTTCGCGTGGTGGGGTTCACGCTGATTGAGCTGCTCGTCGTCATCGCCATTATTGCCATTCTCGCGGCAATCCTGCTGCCGGCTTTGAGCCGCGCTAAAGAGGCCGGGCGGCGCATCGCGTGCCTGAATAATCTCCGTCAGGTGGGGCTCGCTGCACGTCTTTATGTGGACGACAACCAGGGAACTTTTCCGGTGCGCTCCGGTTCCGACCGCTGGCCGGATAAATTCTGCAACAACTACGGACAGAACCTTAAAATTCTGCTCTGCCCGACGGACGGCAGCAACGGACAAACCCCGCAAACCGGTACCGGTTCCGCCAACGCGGCCGACGCCGCGCCGCGTAGCTATCTGATCAACGGCTGGAACGACTGGTTTGCCGACAGCATCAGCACGACTGTTTTTTCGGCGGTGGAAGCGGCTGCCGCTCAAAGCGGTCTGAAGGAGAATGTGATTCTCCATCCGAGCGACACGGTGGTGCTGGGCGAAAAATTCACATCCGCCGGCGATTTCTACATGGATTTACTGGAAGGCAATGGGAACGACATTGACCAGGTGCTCGAACAAAGCCGGCATTCCGGAAGCGGAGTTGTCAGCACGACGTCCGGGTCGGGATCCGGTGGCTCAAACTATGCATTTACCGCCGGCAGCGTGACACCATCCCGATCCTTCAAACCGCGCGCCTCGTCCAAATTCAGATTACCGGAACACGCCGATGAACCGAACAGGCTTTTGCCAAACCGCGCGCCTTCCTCATCCGCCCAGTCAACCAACCGCACCGTCACCGGCGGCTTGCCGCCATATTGGGCGTGCATGCGACGCAATACTTCCAAGCCCGCCAGCACATTGAGACAGCCATCCAGCCAGCCGCCATTCGGCACCGAATCCATGTGCCCGCCGATGAGCAGGCTCTTCTCGGATTCGCCCCGCAGCGTGGCCCACAAATTGCCGGCCGCATCCGTGTGCACCTCCACCGGCAGCGCCGCCAGCTT
>CAIQEI010000163.1 GCA_903870815.1 uncultured Verrucomicrobia subdivision 3 bacterium | reverse complement strand
CCCAAGTCGCTTCAATCCGTTTTGAAACCGTACATAGCCGATTGCCGGTCAAGTTACGGTTACCAATAACTTTCCAAATGTTTTGAGGGAATTGCCCCGTCGCTTTCGGAAATGGCAAGGTCACGGCTCTCGGGATTCGATCATTTACGTCCTCCTGCCGGGAAGAAGCAGCCATGCTTCCCCCTGAACCTGATACTAAAATGCTTTTGAATGGCTACGAATGCCCCCTCAACCCGGCCTTCTCCCCCACTGGGGGAGAGGGTGTCTGCAGGACGGATGAGGGGGAATTCATGTCGCTTCGAAAGCAATTCAGTATGGCGACCGCGCGGGCGTGTAAGCCATAATTCCACGACCGCGGTTGCAGCCGGCCATTGCACGCGCCGGCAAGTTCGTTTAGCTTCGTGCCATGAATTTTTCCGGCAGATTTGGCTTGGGCGTGATGGCGACGGCCGTTTTAATCGCGGTCAACGGCTGTCTGCCGTCCGATTCCAACCCGCTGGATGACGAGAAGGAGCCGCATTTTGTGCTGGGCAACAGCCGCTTTAATTCGATGGATTACGCGGGCGCCATCGAGGCATTCCAAGAGTCCCTCGAGGTCAATCCCCACTCGGTGCAGGCGCACTTCCGGCTGGCGCAGCTTTACGACACGAAACAGCCCGACCCGGCGGCGGCAATTTTTCATTACCAGGAATTCCTCCGGCTGGATCCCAAGGCGGACAATGCCGAAGTCATCAAGCAGCGGATTTACAGTTGCAAACAACTGCTGGCCGCCGATGTCATGGCGATGCCGACCGCGCCGGCCACGCAAAAACAACTGGAGGAACTCGCCGAAAAAAACCGCCAGCTTCAGGACGAAGTTGAAAAATGGCGCGCGTATTACGCCGCCCAACAGGTCGCGCAAAAAAATCCGCCGGTGCCGGACAATCCCGCGCGGACGGCAACCGGCAGTCAATCGCCGGATGACATTTCCACCGCGACAACCAATCCCGCGTTGTCCGCTACAGCGCGGACCACAGCGACCAACAAGCCCAGAGCGCGCACGCACACCGTCGTCGCCGGCGAAACGCTCGCGGCCATCGCGCGGAAATCCGGCGTGAGCCTTGCCGCCCTGGAAGCAGCCAATCCCGGCATCACGCCAAAAAAACTCCGGGTCGGCCAGGCGCTGAACCTGCCACCGTAACAATCGCCATGCGCGCGCGTCTGATTTTTTTTTGCCATCGCCGCCTTCTGGCTGACGATGAACGGGTTGTTGTGGCGGTCGGAATATGGCACGCGCGCCGGCGAAACTCCGGTGCCAATCGGGCTGGTCTGGCAAAAGATTTTGACCGCACCGGACGAGTCGTCTCTGAGCGTCTATCAAAACAGCGATCGGACGGGGTGGTGCAAATTTTCCACCAGCGTCGGCCGGGAAATGGCTGCGGTGGATGCCGACAAGCCGCCACCCGAAGGCCTGGTTAAACGGGCCGGATATCAGATTCATATGGAGGGCAACGTCGCGCTCGGCGCCTTCACCAACCGCCTGTCATTCGGCGGCCAGCTGCTGTTTTCCTCCGCCCGCCAGTGGCAGGAGGTGAACCTAAAATTCAAATCACGTCAAACCGTGTTGGAAATCCATTCGGTCGCCACCAACCAGATGCTGCACCTGAAAATCAACAGCGACGGCGGCGTCTTTGACGTGGATTTGAAACTGACCGACCTGCTAAATCCCAATACCCTGCTGCCCGAGCTGGCCGATACCGCGGCCGGAACGCTTTTGGCAGCTATGGATTTAACGGACCTCAGCAACCCTGCGACCGCCGGGAACCTGGGGTGGCGCGCCAGCCGCACCCGGGTCAAAATCGGCTCGGAAGCCGTGACGGTTTACCGCATCGAAACGAGCGTGCTGGGCCGTGAAGTCCTGGTGGAGGTCAGCACGCTGGGCGAAATTCTACGGGTGAAACTGCCGGGCAACATCAGCGCCCGCTT
>CAIQEI010000162.1 GCA_903870815.1 uncultured Verrucomicrobia subdivision 3 bacterium | reverse complement strand
GGGGGCGAAAAACAGTGTTCTTCCCAACCGGAAAATGAAAAATGTCCGCTTGCAATAAACGGTTTCACCCATTACCTTTTATCATTCATCCTGATTATGCGAAGCTTTCAATTCATCCGCGGACTAAAAAAACCGTGCGGTTCCGCCACCACCCGCCGGCGCGGTTTCACCTTGATCGAACTGCTGGTGGTGATCGCTATCATCGCCATTCTGGCCGCGCTGCTGCTGCCGGCGCTGGCCAAGGCGAAACAGAGGGGGAAGGGAATTGTTTGCATCTCCAATCTCAAACAGGTGGGACTGGTGATGTCTATGTATGTGAATGACTACAGTGACACTTTTCCCTATGACGGCACCTCTTGGCCGCAGTTTCCTGCGGCGAATATTTATACGCTGCTGAGGCCCTACATCGGGGCCAAAACCATGACGGCCAGAAACAATGCGTTCTACCGGTGTCCCACGGACATAACCCCCAACGGGTGGAACGCCCAGGTAGGCGCGTTGGTTAGCCCCCCCATCATCGTCCCGTTTCCCAGCAGCTATTATATTTATGCAATATTCTACGGCGGTAAGGTCAAGACTACCCAGGTGCAACATCCGTCCGGCAAGGGCATCCAAATTTGCGAGTCCAGCGGCACGACGTCGTTTTTTGCAACGGGTGGCCTGCCGCAAATGGATAGTGCGCATGGCTCCGGTATGAACATGCTCTTTGTGGACGGCCATTCCCAGTTCGGCCGATTTTTACAGACCGCCACTATCAACCCTCCTTTTTCGCCCAATTTTTTAGTCCAGTACAACAACGGTCAAGTTGGTTACAATTACGACACGGCTCCCTTGACCGACATCGGACCGGCGAATTGGGGATATCAGATTCCATAGTGTGCCCGTTACATCGCCGCCGGCCGGTACTAAAGTTTTGGCGGTTATTTCCTCCGGGGTTCGATAGCTGTATCGGTTAACCTTGGCGCAATTTGCCCAGCCAATGGAAAAAACGTTTAGAGTGGTTTCAGTAAAACTGTAACCGCTCTTTGTCAGACAAACCTCCGACGGAGCGCAGGCTTCAGCCCGCTTCAACTTGAATTTGGATGGCGACGTTGAAGCGGCGTGAACGCCGCGCTCCGACTACAGTCATTTTTAATCAGCTCTAAACACGCGGCGGCTGGTCACGTCCGAAATCGGTGTCGGTACCGGGACCGGCCACCGCAAAAAACAACATTCAACATTCAACTTTGAACAACGAACCGGGGAGAACAACCGCGAACCGACGCGAAAGCAAAAACCGGAAATCCCCCCTGACCTGGACAGGCAAGACGCACTGACCAACCTGAGCGGGGCACGGCCGATGGCATATCGTCGGTATGGCAGATTTCAAATCTGCGCTCCAACGGCGGGGGCGAAAAAATTTGTTTGTCGCCGGCCGGAAGGCCGGATTACAATTTGCTGTCAACAAGCCATCTGCGACTGCCGCCACCGATGGTCAGCCGGCGGATTTTTTGCCTGGCGACAACCCGGAATTATCATCAACCCCATGACCACCATTGAGCCGAGGTCGCCGCAACGGGCCGGCTGGCAGCGAGCGTTTGACCTCTGCGTCCGCAAAACGCGGACGAATATCAAAGACCTGGCCGACGCGCCCAAGTCCTGGGCGAAAGACGTCAACGGCCGGTACGAAAAGTTCGACGAAGGGTTCTTCGAGATCGGCAACTGGACCAGCTCCTTTTTCACGGGCATGGCGCTGCTGGCATGGCAGGAGCTGGAGGATGAATATTTTCTGGAACAGACGATCCGGCTCGCGCCCACCTACCGGGAAAAAGTGTTCACCCGGTTCCTGGATACGCACCACGACCTGGGCTTCCTATATACGCTTTATTCCGTGGCGCTGTTCAAGCTGACCGGCGACCCGGCGCAGCGCGAGACGGGCCTGCGGGCGGCGGACCTGCTGTATCAGCGGTTCAATGCCACCGGCGGATTCATCCGCGCCTGGGGCCGGATGGACACGACGGAACAGGACAACCTGGCGATCATTGACTGCATGATGAACCTGCCGCTGCTGTACTGGGCCGCGCAGGAAACCGGCGACCAAAAATATCACGCCGCCGCCGTGCGCCAGGCCGACACGACGCTCAAGTGTTTCATCCGCGCGGATGATTCGGTGTTTCACGCCTACCGCTTCGACCTGAAAACCGGCGAGCCGCTGGGCGGCGACAATTACTGCGGGTTCAGCACGGATTCCCATTGGGCGCGCGGGACGGCCTGGGCGATTTACGGATTTGCGATGAGCCACCGGTACACGGGCGACCGGAAATATCTCGATGCCGCGCTGCGGCTGGCGCAGAAATTCCTCGCGCTGCTGGATGCGGAAGTGGTGCCGGTCTGGGATTTCCGGCTGCCGGCCGGGGCCAAGCCGGTGCGCGACGCCTCGGCGGCGGCGGTGGCGGTCTGCGGCTTTCAAGAATTGGAAAAACTGGGCGCGGCGGACGCGGCCATCCGGAAGGCCAAGGAGGCGCTGCTGGACCGGATTTGCCGTGACGATTACCTGAATTTCGACGATAATTGCCGCGGCGTGCTGCGCTACGGCATCGGCATCGGCGACATAATCGGCTACTCCAGCTGGGGTGATTATTATTTGATGGAAGCCCTGGCCCGGGAACTGTTCCAGGCGGAAACCTGGTGGTGAAACCGGTGCGCGGAATTTAATTTTTATGAACTCATTCAATGAAATCCTGTCCGCCCGCGTCCGTGCGGCGGCCCAAAAACTGCCGTCCGTCGCCATCGGCTTTGACGGTTTTGTGGACGAGATGATCTCCGTGGTGAGCGAACGCCAGAACCTGGACGCGTTCAAGGCCGTGCCGGACATCGGCACGTTCGGCGGGTTGATCACGAAGGCGGCGGGCCACAGCAGCCTGCGGGAGATCGTGGTCAACGCGGTGCATCCGGGCGGCTGCGCGGTGAACATGGGCGACGGCCTAGCCGCGCTGGGCGTGCCGGTGGACGCGTTTGCGACGCTGGGCGAGCCCATCCATCCGGCTTTTGCGGCCATCATCGCGGGGTTCCGGTCCACGCGCTCGTGGGGCCGCGAGCCGGGGCGGACGCTGGCGTTTGAATTCGCCGACGGCAAACTGATGTTCAGCGCGGTGTCGCAACTGGCCGATTTCACGCCCGAATATGTGACGAAGAAACTGGCCGACGGCGCGTATGCGAGCGCCTGCGCCAACGCAAGGCTGATTGCCCTGACCGACTGGACGCTGTATCCGCACATGACGGCGGTGTGGCGGTTGCTGCAGGAAAAGGTTTATTCCCGGCTGACGCACCGGCCGGCGTTTTTTATTGATCTGGTGGACCCGTCCAGCCGGTCGCCGGGCGACATCCGGGCGATGCTCGACACGCTGCCGGGGTTTGAGGCGGCCGGGCCGCTCACGCTCGGCTTGAACGGAAACGAGGCCAATATTCTGGCGCGCCTGTTCGGCCTCCCGGAGGCCAAAGATATCCCCGAAGTGGCGCGGGACCAGGCGCAGGCATTGCGGACGCGGCTGGGCATCGCCGAGGTGGTGATCCACCACATTAAATTTGCCGCCGTAGCGAACGCCACGGAATCCGCTGCGATGCGCGGACCGTATTGCGCGAATCCCAAGAAGAGCACCGGCGCGGGCGACCGTTTCAATGCCGGCTACGGCCTCGGCCTGCTGCTCCAGCTCGACGCCCGGGCGCGGCTGGCCTGCGGCTGCGCGTGTTCCGGATTTTTCGTGCGCCAGGCCCGGAGCGCCTCGCTGGCCGAGCTGGCGGATTTTATCCTGACACTGACGGGCGAATAAGTCCTGGCGGACGGCCACCAAGGACGGCGCAGCGCGGCGAGGGGCGCAATTTGGCACGGCCGACGTAGGGCGGATTTGCAATCCGCAGGGCGTGGTTGGCCCAGTGGCCATGGGCATTACCACGCGCTGCCGAGTGCAACTCGGCGATACGGCAGATTACAAATCTGCGCTACAACGGCGGCGGAAGGCGATGGGTGCGGTGGTTGGCTAGGGATTTTCTTGACATCGAAAAACTGAAACCGAAAGCTGTTACGTTAAGCATTTAACTTTATGAACCGTTCACTCGATCAAAAGCTCGCGGCCATCCGCGCGAATCCGCACTCCACCCGGGAATTCATCCTCGCCGACGCGAAGGACGCCGACATGGCGTTCGGCGTGCGGGCGCCCGGCCCGCGCAGCTACCTGGCCAGCCATGGCGCGCGGCCCGCGCAGTTCTCGCCGGAAGTCTGGACGCGCGCCGAATACGGCTACCGCAACCTGCCCGAATTCCTCGACATCATCCGCGAGGTCACGCACCAGGGCCTGGTGGACATCATGCTGATGTCCGCCTACGTCAACGAGCAGCTCACCATCAAGGAAGGCCTGTTCAAGAACTCGCACATCACGCCCGCCTGCCGCGCGAACGACACCACGGACGTCTGGGCGGTGCGCCACGGCTGCTACACGCGCGAGCCGTCGCAGCCGTTCCGCTCGGCGACGATCGACCATATCCAGTGCGGCGAGATCGAGTGCGACCGGAGCACGAATGATTTTCCCGGGGCAAACCTGGGCCTGTATTCGATGACATTCGTCAACGAACTGGAGCAGGACCGCGAGGCGTTTCTCTGGTACAAGTCCTTCCGCGAAGAGGCCGAGCGCAAGGGCTTCCGGCATTTCCTGGAAGTCTTCGACCCGAATGTGAACAGCGGCATCGCGCCGGAAAAGCTGGGCGAATTCATCAACGACAACATCATCCGCACGCTGGCCGGCGTGCCGGACGCGGGCCGGCCGGATTTCCTGAAAATCGTCTATCACGGCCCGAAGGCGATGGAAGAACTCGCGCAGTACGATCCGAACCTCGTCGTGGGCATCCTCGGCGGCAGCGCGGGCACGACCTATGACGCATTCAAGCTGATCCACGACGCGCAAAAATACGGCGCCCGGGTGGCGCTGTACGGCCGCAAGATCAACAACGCGGAGCATCAGCTGGCGTTCATCGAGATGCTGCGGCTGATCACGGACGGCAAAATTTCGCCCGAGGAAGCGGTGCGCGCTTATCACGGCGTGCTGCAGAGCAAAGGCATCAAGCCCACCCGCGCACTGGAGGAGGATTTAAAGACCACCGACCAGGCGATGAGCTACGACGGCAGCGCCACGCGCCGCGCCACGGCGGAGATCCGCAACAATCCGCTGGCCAAGACCTCGTCCGAAACCCCGGGCCAGCAAACGGTGGTCACCGACTGGCCCAAGCGCGCCGACGGCCGGCCGGACTTTGACCGGATGAATTCCGCGCAACGGCTGGCCTACGACATGGCGCGGTTGAAATAATTCGCCATGGCCCTGGCATCCGAATCTCTGGCGACGCTTCGCGGCATCGTTGGCGCGGAAAACGTCCTGACGCAGCCGGAGGATGTGATCCCCTACGGCTTCGACGGCACGGCGGCGCTTAAGCAGCCGGCGGAGTGCGTGGTGTTCCCCCGGAATCCCGGCGAGGTGGCGGAGGTGCTGAAATTTGCCGGCCAGAACCGGCTGCCGGTGGTGACGCGCGGCTCGGGCACCGGCTTGAGCGGCGGCAGCGTGCCGGTCAAGAACGGCATCGTGATGTGCCTGGTCAAGCTGGACCGGGTGATCCAGCTCGATGAAAAAAACCTGACGATCCTGGTGGAAGCGGGCGTGGTCACGCAAAAAATCGCCGATCTCGCCGCCGCCGCCGGACTGCTGTATCCGCCCGATCCGGGCTCGATGAAAATTTCCACCATTGGCGGCAATGTGGCGGAGAATTCCGGCGGCCTGCGCGGATTGAAATACGGCGTCACCCGCGACTACGTGATGGGCCTGGAAGTGGTGCTGCCGGATGGAAAGATCGTCTGGCTCGGCAGCCAATGCGTCAAGGATGTGGCGGGTTATTCGATGAAGGATGTCTTCATCGGCTCGGAAGGCACGCTGGGCGTGATCACCAAGGTGCTGCTCAAGCTCGTGCCCCAGCCGGCGGCGAAAAAAACGCTGCTGGCCACGTTCGCGCGCATGGACGCGGCGGCGGAAACGGTCTCGGCCATCATCGCGGCCCGGATCATCCCCTGCACGCTGGAATTTCTGGACAAGATCACGATCCGCTGCGTGGAGGATTATGCGCACATCGGCCTGCCGCTAGACGCCGAAGCGTTGCTGCTGATGGAAACCGACGGTCATCCGGCCGTGGTGGAAGACGAAGCGCGCCGGATGGAACAGATCGCGCGCCAGCACGGCGCGGATGCGGTGGTGGTGGCGCAGTCGGCCGAGGAATCCGCGCGGCTGGCCACGGCGCGGCGCTCGGCGTTTTCCGCGCTGGCGCGCGTGGCACCGACAACCATCCTGGAAGATGCGACGGTGCCGCGCAGCGAACTGGCGCGGATGATCCGGTTCATCCAGGAAGTCGGCGAACGGCACCGGCTGCGCATCGGCACGTTCGGGCACATGGGCGACGGCAATCTGCACCCCACCTTCCTGACCGACGAGCGCAACCACGAGGAGATGGAACGGGTGGAAAAAGCGATGCAGGAGATTTTTGATTTTGCCATCCAGCTCGGCGGCACGATCACCGGCGAACACGGCGTGGGCCTGGCGAAGAAACGCTTTCTGCCCGGGGCGATCGGCGGCGCGAGCCTCGACCTGATGCGGCAGCTCAAACGCACGCTGGATCCGGGAACGATTTTGAATCCCGGCAAAATCTTCGACCTGTGAGCGCCAAACCCCCGCAGCTCGCCCACCTCGACTACTCGGTTTTGCAGCAATGCATGCACTGCGGCATGTGCCTGCCAACGTGCCCCACGTACGACACGACCAAGCTGGAGCGGAACAGCCCGCGCGGCCGGATTTCG
The DNA here is from genome assembly GCA_903870815.1 of uncultured Verrucomicrobia subdivision 3 bacterium. Taxonomy (GTDB): domain Bacteria; phylum Verrucomicrobiota; class Verrucomicrobiia; order Limisphaerales; family UBA11358; genus UBA11358. The sequence continues at coordinate 17,479 of CAIQEI010000162.1, read as the reverse complement.
CTGATGCGGGCGCTGGCGGACGGCGACCTGGAGCTGACGGAGGAGTTCGGCAAGGAAATGTATTACTGCCTCGGCTGCCTGGCGTGCATGACGGCGTGCCCGGCCGGCGTGAATTACGCGGAGATGTTCGAGGCGGCGCGCTCCGACATTGAAACGGCCGGCGTGCTGGACAAACCGAAGCGGAATTTTGTCCGCTGGATCACGGTAAAATTCATCTTCACGCATCCGCGCCTGTTGCGCCTGCTGGGGCGCGGCCTGTATGTGTATCAGGCGACCGGCCTGCAAGGGCTGGTCCGCCGGCTGCGGCTGACGGCCCTGCTGCCGCGCAGTCTGCGGGAACTGGAGCCGCTCACCCCGACGGTGCGCCGGCATTTTTCCGACGCGCTCATCCAGGAAGTGGAAACACCGCCGCAACGGCAGCACCGGGTCGGGCTGCTGACCGGCTGCGTGCAGGACCTGATTTATTCCGAGGTGAACCGCGACACGGCGGACGTGCTGCTGGCGCATCATTGCACGGTGTTCACGCCGCGGCTGCAGTCCTGCTGCGGCTCGCTGCACGCGCATAACGGGGAGCTGGAGCTGGCGCGCGAGATGGCGCGGCGCAACATCGTGGCGATGGAGAAATCCGCGGGCTCGCTGGATCAGCTCGACGCGATCATCACCAACGCGGGCGGCTGCGGCTCGCACCTGAAAGGCTACGCGCACCTGCTGCACGACGATCCGGCGTTCGCGGCGCGGGCAAAAGCGTGGTCGGAAAAACTGAAGGACATTCACGAGTGGCTGGCGCAGATCGGGCTGCAACGCCCGGCGTGCCCGGCGCAGCCGGAGCGCGTGACCTATCACGAATCCTGCCATCTCTGCCACGGCCAGAAAGTGGTTCGCCCGCCGCGCGACGTGCTGCGCGCGGTGCCCGGGCTGGAGCTGGTCGAATTGCCGGAATCCAACTGGTGCTGCGGCAGCGCGGGCATTTACAACATCACGCAGCCGGAAATGGCGGGAAAACTTCTCGATCGGAAGCTCGCGAATCTTCAGCGCACGGGCGCGGCGGTGGTGGCCTCGGGCAACCCCGGCTGCTCGGTGCAGCTCGAAGCCGGTTTGCGCCAGGCCGGCCGGAATATCCGCGTGGTCCATCCGGTCTCGCTGCTGGCGGAAGCGTTTCGCCGGGCGGAGACGGGCGCAAAAAAGCCGACCCCGACTTCCTGAAACGCGGTTCAGGCCTTGCCATCAGCAGCCAAAAACTCCAACCTGATCAAAATTAATCCCATGAACAGACTTGTGCAGCCCGCCTCGTTTGCGGATCCGGAACGCAACCTGGAATTTGAATTTGTCCGCGCGACGGAAAACGCCGCGCTCAACGTGATCCACTGGCTGGGGCGCGGCGAGAAGGAGCAGGCGGACGAGGCCGCGTGCGACGCGATCCGCGGCGTGTTCGACCTGGTGGACATTCGCGGGGAAGTGGTGATCGGCGAGGGCATCAAGGACAACGCGCCGGGAATTTTTCTCGGGGACAAGCTCGGCAACTGGTCGGAAGGCTCCTCGACGTTTGACATCGCCCTGGACCCGGTGGACGGCACGACGAACCTGGCCAACGGCCTGCCCAACTCCATTTCCGTGATGGCGGCGAGCGAGCGCCGGAAGGGCCATCCGCCGTCCATGAAACATGTGCCGTCCTTTTACTCGACCAAACTGGCCTACGGGCCGGAAGTGGTGCGGGCCATCAGCGAGGGGCTGCCGGCCATCCAATTGGACGATCCGCTGGAGCAGACTCTGAAACGCGTGGCAGAGGCGCTGGGCAAGCGCGTGCAGGAGCTGGTAGTGGTGACGCTGAACCGCCCGCGGCATGCGCATTACGTATCCGAAGTGCGGCGCGTGGGCGCGGCGCTGCGGCTGATCGGCGACGGCGACATCACGGCGGCGGTGGCGCCGTCCCTGGCGGATTCGGGCGTGGATCTTTACATCGGCATCGGCGGCTCGCCCGAGGGCGTGCTCACGGCGGCGGCGCTGCGCGCGCTGGGCGGCGACATGCTGCTGCGGATGTGGCCCCACAACGAAGAGGAGCGGGAACTCCTGATGGACGAGGTGGGCATCGCCGAACTGGAACGGGTTTACCACACGAAGGATCTGGTGGCGGGCGAAAGCGCTTTGTTTTGCGCCACGGGCATCAGCGACAGCGCCCTGCTGCCCGGGGTGAAGCTCACCGGCAAGAAGGCCATCACGCATTCCATTTTGATGCGCGCCCGCAGTCGGACGGTTCGGTATATCCGGGCGATCCACAATCTGGAGACGAAAACCATCCACCTCCGCAGCGACCGCCAGGAACATAAATTGTAACCGGCCGGCGACGGAAAAAAGGTGCGGTTGGGGCGGACGTGGCCAAGTTACGTCCGGTTTAAGTGAGCGGAATTTTTCTCAACGCGCCAGCCAGCCGCCGTCCACGTTCATGATGGTGCCGTTCAAGTAATCGGCGTCCTTCGAGGCGAGAAACAAAATCGCGCCGGCGACATCTTCCGGCGAACCCCAGCGCGCCTCCGGAATGCGGTCGAGGATCGTTTTGCTCCGGACGGGGTCTTCGCGCAGCGGCTTGGTGTTGTCCGTGGCAATGTAGCCGGGCGCAATCGCATTGAAATTCATCCGCTCCTTGGCCAGCTCATTGGCGAACGCCTTGGTGATACCGGCGATGCCGCTTTTGCTGGCGGTATAGCCGGGCACAAAAATCCCGCCCTGGAACGAGAGCATCGAGGCGATGTTCACGACCTTGAGCCGCGCATCCGGCGCGGATTGCTCGCGCCCGCCAGTAAGCCACCATTTGCCGACCGCCTGCGACAGGAAAAACGGCGCGGACAAATTGATCTGCAGCACGGCGTTCCAGTCCGCCTCCGTATGATCCACGATCGGCGCGCGCTTGATGATGCCGGCGTTATTCACTAGCACGTCCACGCGGCCGGCCGCCTGCACAATCCGGGCGATGAGTTCCGCCGCGCGTTTCTGTGAGAGTTGGCCGAAATCCTCGGTATAGGCGGTGAACCGGGCGCCGAGATCCTTCATTTTGGCGGTCACATTCGCCGGGTCGCTGACGCAGATGCTGACCACGTGCGCGCCTTCCCGCGCGAACGCGAGCGCGATGGCCTGGCCGATGCCCCGACACGCACCGGTGACGATGGCCACTTTATTTTCGAATCGTTTGGTTTCCATAAATTTCCTAAATCGGAGCGACGAGTTCCACGAGTGCCAAAAGATTTACCAGTCAGGGACTCGTGGAACTCGTCCCTCCGAAAATGGTGATGGTTTAGCGCAGGTCCTGCGGCTTCACCGGGTCCATGTCGTCGAACACCTGGTTCTCGCCGGCCATGCCCCAGATGAACTTGTAATTGCCCGTGCCAACGCCGAAGTGCATGGACCAGTTCGGCGAGAGCGCCACTTCCTCGTTGTGCAAAAACACATGGCGCGTCTCTTGCGGCTCGCCGAAAAAGTGCGACAGCACCTTGTCGCCCAGGTCGAAATAGAAATAAATCTCCGTGCGCCGCCAGTGCGTGTGGGGCGGGAAGGAGTTCCAGACGTTGCCCGGCTCCAGCGCGGTCAGCCCCATGACAAGCTGGCAGCTCTGGAGGCCACCTTGATGGATGAACTTGTAGATCGTCCGCTGGTTGGAAGTTTCCTGCGCGCCGAGTTTCACCGGCGCGGCGGCGGCGGATTTCATCATCGCCGCCGGATGCGCGGTATGCGCAGGGCAGGAAAGAAAATAAAACTTCGCCGGATTTTTCGCGTCGGCGCTGGCGAAGGACACCGACCGGGTGCCCAGCGGCAGATAAACGCAGTCCAGCTTATCGAGCGAAAAGGTTTGGCCATCGGCGACCACCTGGCCCGCGCCACCGACGTTGATGGCACCTAGCTCGCGGCGTTCGAGGAAAAAGGCGCGGCCGGTTTCCTTGTGGTTGGGCAGCTCAACGGGTTGGCCGACGGGCATCGCGCCGCCGACCAGCAGCCGGTCGAGGTCGGTGAAATGGCCGGTGATTTCGCCCGGCACGAAGAGGTTGGTGATTTGAAACGTGTCGCGCAGTTCCTGGGTGGACATGCCGATCAGATCCTGCGGGCGCGGCGTGCGGCGGATGGAATTCTCTAGCATGGCCAAGGTTTGCAAAAATGGGACCAGACAACAAGCCGGCATTGGGCGAGGGGCGGCGGCGGGGTAAAACTGGCCACTGTTCTCTATTGTCCCAACGGGACAGCCCACGGTGACGCAGAAATACCGGTGCGACCCCGCAGGGGTCGAACCATTTATCCGCCAACCGTGGGTTTCACCCACGGCTATCCAGGTGACACCGCTTCGCGGTTGGAAAACCTTGGCGGCGTCAAGATGCACCCGTGGCAGAGGGCCACGCCGCTTGCGTATCCTTAAGCACGATTGCCAATCCCGGTGCCAACGTCACCGGAAAGCGGCGCGGGCGAAACCGGTTACTGCACTTGCAAGTAGCCGAGCTGCCGGATGTCTTGGCTGGAGGCGCCGATTTCGACAAGAACGCGGCCGGGTTCAACGACCCAACCTTTGTCTTTCCAGAACTTGAGCTGTTCGCGGCCGAGGGTGAACGTCACGGTTTTGGATTCACCCGGCTGGAGGCTGATGCGCTGGAAGCCTTTCAACTCCTTGATCGGCCGCTTGAGCGAGGTGTAATCCTGCCGGGTGTAAAGCTGGACCACTTCGTCACCGGCGCGCTGGCCGCTATTCCGGACGGTGACAGTAACCGTGGCGGTCTGGTCGGCGGTGATGGCCGCCGGTTCCACTTTCACGTCGGAATAATCAAAGTGGGTATAGCTTAAGCCGTAGCCGAAGGGATAGAGTGGGAGGTTGGGGGATTGGTAATAGCCGATCGGCCCGGTGAAGAGCGGGTGATTGTAGTAGCAGGGAATCTGGCCGAGATTGCGCGGGAAGGAGACGGGGAGTTTCCCGCCGGGATTCACCTGGCCGAACAGTACCTCGGCGACGGCCGTACCGGCGGACTGGCCGAGATACCAGCTTTCGAGAATGGCGGGAACGTTGTCATTAATCCAGTTGATGGTCAGCGGCGCGCCGTTTTCCAGCACCACGATCACGGGCTTGCCGGTGGCTTGCATGGCTTCGACAAGTTTCTCCTGGCCGCCCACGAGGTCGAGATTATCGCGGTCCAGATTTTCGCCGGCCTGATCGCGGGTCTGGCCGACGACGGCGACGATCACATCGGCGCTGGCAGCGGCAGCCACGGCGGCGGGCAGGCGGTCGAGTGAACCGTTCCCGAGTTCGCAGCCCTGGGCGTACGAAACCTGGGTGTTCGCGCCGGCCGCCGCTTTCAAGCCGTCCACGATGTTCACATAGAATTTCGGGTGGCCGCTGGAGTAGCCGCCGAGGTTTTGCCGAATTGCCAGCGGGCCGACGACCAGAATATTTTTGACCTGGGCGGGATTGAGCGGCAGGAGGTTGCTCTGGTTTTTCAGGAGGACGATGGCCTGCTCGGCGGCGCGCAGGGCGAGGGCGTCGTGCGCGGGATCATTCAAGACGGACTGGTAATCAGAGCGGCGGGCGCTGGCCGGAGTGGTGAATTTGCCTTCGGCGATGAGCTGGGCAAACATGTCGTCCGGTCCGGTATGGGTGAGGATGGCCTGTTTGGTCGGATCCAAGGGCTGACTGTTGGCCGTGGTGGAGACGAGGCCGAGCAGACGCAGTTTGGCGGTGAGCACGCGGCCGGCCGAGCGATCAATCTCGGCCAGGGTGACCTTGTCGGTTTTGACGGAGTTGATGAAGCCCTTGTAGAGGTTGCCGACCAGTTCCATGTCCACGCCCGCCTTGAAGGCGCGCACGGCGGCGTCCTCGGGGCTGGTGGCATAGCGGTGGGCCCAATCGCCACCCAAACTGTAGAGCTTGGTGATGTCGGACATGTCCGAGATGAGGAAGCCGTCAAATCCCCATTCCTTCCGCAACACGTCATCGAGCAGCCAGGAGTTGGCGTGGCAGGGCACGCCGTTGATCGCATGATGCGCGGGCATGATGCAGCCGACGTGCGCCTCCTTGACGGCCGCCTCGAACGGGGCCAGGTAAATTTCGCGCAGCACGCGCTCAGAGGTCTCGAAATCCTCGCCGTTCTGGCCGGCGAAAGGTTCGCCATCGGCGACAAAATGCTTAGCGGTGGCGATGATATGGTCGGGGCCGTAGCGATTCGCGCCTTGGCCCTGCATGCCGTTGATGTAAGCCACACCGTCGCGGCTGACCAGATAGGGATCTTCGCCGTAGGATTCCTCGACGCGGCCCCAGCGCGGATCGCGGGCCAGACCGAGCATGGGGGTGAACGCCTGGCCGATGCCGAGCGCCCGCGCCTCGCGTGCGCCGGCCGCGCCGATCTGCTCCATCAATGGCGGATTCCACATCGCGCCCATGCCGATGGCCTGCGGAAAACAGGTGGCGCCGTCGCTGAGCACGCCGTGGAGCAACTCGCAGGTCTCCAGATCGGGAATACCCAGGCGCGGCACGCCGTTGGGCTGGTAAGCGAGCAGTTGCAGGATTTTTTCCTCAAGGGTCATCTGGGACAGGAGCCGGTCCACCTGCGCCGCGATTTGTTTGGGGGGAACTTGGTTCGACGGGACCGGCGCAGCCGTTTGCGCCCGGCCGGAGAAACACGCCAGTTGGAGCACGAGCAGGACGGCGGAGATCCGGACGGCGGTTTGGACGGGCACGGAAATAAGGTCGATGAATCGGGGTAGCTTTTTCATAGGACGGTAGGCGTTAGAGAAATTGGTTCACGGGTGACGTTCCGAGACAAAATGCCGGAGCCAGCCGGCGTTGGCAATTTTAATTGTCCCCGCTGCCGGCGTAAAACGGGCCTGAAGCCGCCAGGCCGCAGATCAAATTTGGGTGAGACCGGATACGTCAGTCGCACGCCCTCCGGTTCCTGTTCCGCTTACGGATAGACCAGTCGGAAAAACTCGTCGAGGTTGTCCGGTAGAATAGGCAGGTTCGTTGTCGTCACCGCCGTCGAGCCGACCACCGCGCCCCAGTCGTTGAGGTTGGGGCTCACGCCAAGATTCAAGTTGTTGGTCTGGAGTAGCAACCGGTAGCCCAGGTGGTCCGCCGGCCAACTCAAGGTCAGCGTTCCGTTGCTCAGACTGTTCGTCAGGCTGGGCGTGGTCAGGCTCGGCAATTCTGTAACGTTCACCGTGTAGGTCTGCTTCGTGACGCCGTCCTGGGCCGTCACCTGCACCGACACCACGTTGGTCAACCCCAGGGTAAGGGTCAGCGGCGAACTAGCCGCGCCTGACGCCAGCAGGTTGGTCGCGCCGTTGAAGATCAACTGGTTGGTCGCCGTCAAATCGGCATTCGTCACCGTTACTGTGGGCGAATTGACATAGGCGTTGGTCGCCCCATAGACGAAAGTGCCGGTTGCAAAAGCCGAGGTCAGGCCGGCCAGCCCCGGCGGGTTCAACGCCAGCGAGGTGAGATAGGCATTGGTGTGGCTGGCCGGCGGGGCAACGTAAGCGGCCGCCCAGCGCTGGCCGATGGTCACGGTCTGGTCGGCGGTGTAGTGAATCTGCCCGTCGGCGAATCCGCTGGTGATGTCGCGGGTGGTGACATACTTCACATTCGGATCCGAATTGACGAGGGCGAGCATGCCGCCGTTGACCTGCGCCACTCCCGCTTGATTGGGCGCGAGGGCCGGCATGTTGGAGTTGATCTCGGTGAGGACAAATTCGAGGTTCGTCACTTGCAGGTCATGGCGCAGGTCGCTCACAAACTGCGCGATGTCATTGGTGTACGTGGCGGGGTTTTGGCCGGCATCCGTCTCGCCCTGCAGCCAGAAGAAGCCTTTCAACGCGGGCGCATAACCCTGAGCGGTCAACTGCTGGAGGCTGTTGTTGATCTTGGCGATCAACAGGGGATAAAGGTAATTGGCGGCTTTCCGGAACTGGGTGTCCAGGTTCGCACCGCCGGAGGCGAACTTGATGACCGCCAGCGGCCGGCCAAAACGCACGGTCAAATCGCTGCCGGCGGACAATTCCGGTCCGAAGCCGGTGAAGGTGCTCACGTGGCCGGCCCCTTCCGGGGAAAGCTGGCCCATGCTGCCGGTGCTGTAACTCGCCGCACCGACCAGCGCACACTGGTAAGCATACAAAGCCCGCGCGTCGGGCGCGTTGGCGTAGTGCTGATTGCCCAAGCTCAAGGCGGCGACATCGGCGTACCAGCCATGCGAATTGGACTGGCCGGAGCAGACATAGACATCAATCGGCGCGCCCGCGGCATGCGGGGTGGCGGGCGTAGCGACAATGGAGTAGGTGTCGAAATCACTGTAGGAGCCGGCGACGGGAACAGCCTGCTCGAGCACGATCACCAGGGGCTGGCCCAGACCCGGCGGATTCGGCCCGGTGGTATAGCTCTTCATGGTTTTGGCGAAGGTGCCGGGAGCGGCCACGCTGGTGTAGACGCCCACCCAATCGCCCACGACGGTGCCGTTGGTGGTTTCCAGCAGGATGTGATAGCCGCCCCAGACGCCGTTGGTGCGGTTGCCCACCGACACGGAAACGGTGTAGGTGGTGTTCGAATTCAAGGTGGTGGTCAGGGTCTGGCTGACGCCGGGATTGGAGCTGCCGTCGGAGGAAAAGCTGAAACAGGCGTCGGGTGACGAAGACCCGGTGACGGTGACGGGATAGGAGGAGGAACTGGCCGGGTTGATTAGACCGATAAAACCCGTGCCGCCGGTACCGAAGGCCGTCCAGGCCGTGGGTGTGACAATCTGATAGGCGGGCGCGTTGCCGCCAGTGATTGTGTCCACATCGAAATTGGGATTCACAATGGGAACGAGGGTGCCTGGCAAAACCGTCAAGGCAGCCGGCGAGCTGGTGACCGAACCATAACTGTTGGTCACAATCACCTGATTGGACAACGCCCAGTTGGTGGTGACGCCGGTGAACGTCAAGGTGTTGCTATTGGCCCCGGAAACAATCGCACCATTGATCAGATTGGTGAAGGGTCCGTTCGCCGGTCCGGCCTGCCATTGGTAGCTCAACGGACTCTGCCCGGCCACCACCACATTGAACGAGACCGTGCCGCCCACGGAATTCGTTTGCGGAGCGGGCTGGGTGGTGATCGTCGGGGCCGTCGGATAAACTGCCGCCAGTCGCACATTATCGAAGTCAAAGGAGGTGGCATTGGTGGCACCGGTAATGTTAAAGCCGACGACAATGTCACCCTCGGTGCCGGTGGCGGTGTAGGACACACTAAAGTCCTTGAACGTGCCTAGGACGAGGCTTGCGGCCGTGATGTTCGTGAAGGCCAAGACCCCGAGGCTGGCATTATATAAAACCAGTGTGCCAGCGGGAAACGCGCTGGCCTCCTCGCCGAAGGCCGCCGTCAACGTATAGGTCGACCCGGCCTGATATTGATATCCGGTGTTCTGATAGACGGTCGCGGTGTCGGTGCCGGTGCTGTAGATCTGGCAATAATTGCTGCCATCGAGACCGGGCGGGCTGCCGCCAAAACCCCGCCCGTCGGATGGGCCAGGATTCACGACGGCGACCACCCCGCCAGACGGGCCGGATACGCTCCAACCGGCCGGGGTGAGGATGGAGTAAGAGCCATCCGTCACCAGATCGCTTTCAAACGACCCATTGGCAATGGCGATGATGGGAGGCGTGGTGGATTTTGGCGAGGCGTTGACCTGATAGGAATTCGGGCTTTCGCCGCCGGCAAGCAGGGTGGAAACCACATAGTTATAGTTCGTGCCGTTGAGCAGGCCGGTGTTATTGAAGTGGTTGGCGGGTAGGTTCGAGGCGACGAGCGAATATGGGCCGCCGCTGGTCAGGGACAGCTTGACGTTATAACCCAAGGCCCCGGGGACGTTCGACCAGGTCAGGCTGATCTTCGAATCAGCGGGAGTCGCGCTAATAAAGTTGGGCGCATTTGGATTCACCACCCCCTGGATGGCGTTAAACCAGACCTTGCCCATCGCCACATAGCCATTATGCGACGGGTGATAGGCATCATAAAGATAGATGCCGTCCGGCGAACCGGCCGTCTTCCACGCCCCGCCGGCGTCAATGAACAGGTGATACATGTCAATGGTGGAGAAGTTGGTGCTGAGGGTTGGAACGGTGTTCGTAATCCACTGGTTGACCAAGAGCACCTGATTGCTGTAACTGTCATTCCGCGGAATGTCCGTGGCCACAATCACTTTGGCAGCCGGCCGGTTGGTCTTGAACCACCTCAGCAGGTTGAGTTCGTTGTTGGTGAATACCGGGAGGCCGTTGTTTCCGCTCCAATAGATGTCGTTCGCCCCGGAAAGCAGAATGACCACGTCCGCCTGCACCGGCGCGCCGCCGGGGGTGCCTCTGGTCATCCAGTAGCCGCCCACGTTAGGATCGCCGTAAGGCGGCTGCACACTGGCGGTAAGATTACTGTAAAGGTCGCCGGTGGTATAGCTGCCGTAACCGTTGTGATTTTGCTGTCCGGCCGCAATCAATTGCGGGGAGGATTGCAGGGTGGTGGCCCCCACAAACTGGAAGTTCACATTGGCGTTGGTGTTCAGCACATAGATTTCGTCGCGAAAGCCGCTCAGAGTGTTAGCCCCGTTCGGATCCGTCGCGCCGCGGGTGATGGAATCGCCGAGCGGCATGAGGCGAAACGGAGGCTGGCCCGATAAGATTGTCAGAACCGCAGGCGGGGTGCTGGTCACTGAACCCAGGCTGTTGGTCACGATCACCTGATACGACAACGCCCAGCTGGCCGTCACCCCGGCGATGGTCAGGACGTTGCTGTTGACCCCGGAGACCGGACCGCCGCTGACCAGGTTGGTGAATCCGCCGCTGGCGCTGTTCGTCGCCTGCCATTGGTAATGCAACGTCCCGGATCCCGTCGCAGTCACACTGAACGAATTCGTCTGGCCCGAATAAGTCGTTTGAGAGGCGGGTTCAGAGGTGATGTAAACCCCGGCCGGATAAACCGCCACGAGGCGCACATTGTCAAAGTCGAAATAGGTCTGGCCACTGGGGTCACTGGCCGTGGAGGCGGGCATGGCGAAGCCAACGAGAATGTCCCCTGCGGTGCCGTCAGCGCCGCTGCCGGCAGCCTCGCTTCCGGTGCCGGTATAAGCCAGGCTTTGGTTGGTGAACGCGCCGCGGATGAGGTTTGCCGGGTTGATGACCACCGAGGCAATCGCGGTCAACGACGAGTTGTAAAACGCCATCACGCTGTTGGTTCCGAACGTGGAATTGGTCGGCAAACCAAAAGCCGCTGTCAATGCGTAGTTCACACCGGCCTGATACTTGACCCCCGTGTCCTGATAGACAATGCCGCTGCCGCCCGTGCCATAGGCGAAAATCTGACAGAAATTGGTGCCATCCAGGCCGGGCGGCGTGCTGGAAGGCCAGGGTTGCGAGGTGCCGGTGGTGCCGGGATTGATCACGGCATAGACGGCCGAACCCGAAAGGGACGTGCCCCAGCCCGGCAGGCTGGTGGTTTCATAGCTACCATCCGCCACCCCGCTGGGATTCTCAAAGGAATAATTGTTGATGGCGATGGAATTGGTGGTCTGGCCGATGCCGGCACCGGCCCCCGCGAACAATAGGGCGGCAACGAGGGCGAGGCTTGGGAATTTGATTTTCACGACTTTGGGAATCGGCTCGATGCGTTGATCAAACCAATATTTTAAAAATGGAAGCTTCAGATGGAATTTGTGTAATTGAATTGGAAATCATTGATGAATTTAATGGATTCTGAAATAAATGCAAAAGAAAGCTCCCTAAGTTAGTTCGCTCACGGATGAACTAAACGGCAATATTCGTCCAGATTGGACGTGACGATTGTCTTGCTCAGGGTGTCGAATGGAGTAGGTAAGTTTTCCCGGCTTGCGCGGCAAAGGTGTATTTCTCACCGACATGGGCAGCCGCCACCGGGATGTTTTCCGTCTGCTGCGTGACGGCCAACGGCCGACCTGGCCAGGGATTCATCACCGCGCATTCGGTGGTCCGCCGGGCTACTATCTGCGCGTAGGTCACCACGCCCTGGCGCAGTTCACCGGTGACGAGAAATCCGCCCCGCGCCTGAAAGTCCTTGAAGGCGACGTCGAACTTGTCCGGCACACACGGAAAAAGGAAAATGGTGCCGCTGCGGGAATTGCACAGGCGTTCCGGCTCGAACCAGCAGGCGACGGTTTGCTTGAGCGGGGTGTTGAGGGCAAAAAAACCGGTGCGGCCGGGATGGGAAATGCGGGCCTGCCGCGGCGGGTGCCGGGGAGGAGACACATCGCCGTCATTGATCCCGACCCCGAGAACCTTGATGGCATAATACATCAGCCAAGGCTGACGGTTGAACATCCAGTACCAGTAAGCCGCGCCGCCATAAAAGTTATTGGGACTCCGGCCAAGCAATTCGGACACATCGGCACCCAGAAACCGGGGATCGCAGGAATCAAAAGCGCGCTGCTGGTCCGCCGGTGAAGATTCCAGGTTGTACTCATCCGTCACGTTGACAACGTAGTGCTGCAGCATCTTATATTGCTTAACTTTTCCCTTTTCCACAATTCCACCGAAGGTGCCATCCGGCATGGGGTAATACGGTTTGATCCGAGCCAGGTGTTGCTGCCACGATGCGCGTTCCGTCGCGTTGGTATCGAGGATGATTGAGGCCTCGCTGGCCGTCTTCCAGAACCATTTAGCGGCGGCAATGCAATCCAGCGCGTCGCGGCCCAAGTTGCCCTCGCGCAATTCAGACCTCTTGATGTGGTAATAGCCATCGTTGCCCATGAGTACCAGCGAGCTGAAGAAATCGGCGATATCCTTGAGCCCGGGATAAACCGAGTCACGCAGGTAGGCGACATCCCGGCCACCGTAATCGAACGCGTTCCAGACGTTTTTGTAGGACCAGCCCATGGTGCACCAATCCTGTCCCCCCGTCGCAGAGGGATCATATGAGAAATAAACATCGTTCGTGATGGGCGGAACATAGCCGCGCAGATAATACATCCCCGGCTTGCCCGCGGCCGCAGCATGCTTTTCCCAGGCCTGATGCCAGAAATTCACCAGGGTGACATAGTAGGGCGCGATGCTCTCATCACGGCCCTCCACAAAGTCCGCCGTGTACATCTCCTCATTAAAGCAGGGGATTCCGTACCAGTAAGCCGTATCCGCCTCCAATCCGGCGTAACAGGCGTCGGTCTCATACTTGGTGGGGTCGGGACTGCTCATGTAGGTATGACGATTTTGCCAACTGCCCTGGTAGAAGAACGGCATGAGGATGTCCTTGAGGTTATCGGACAGATTGCCGGTGAAAATCCGGCCGTGCTCCCGGCGCTCATACATATCGTGATACCATTGCTGATTCTCCGCCACCAATCGGGTCACGCCCTGGCTTTCCGCGTCATCAAGACGTTTTTTGGCCTCGGCGAGCGGATCGACTGATTCCGCCCGGGTGACCACGGTGGCGTAAACCATTAAATGATCCGCCGCCCCGGGAGGGATATCGGCCACCGCCGCCGTGCCGACGTTTCGCCCGAGGGTGGACGATCCCCACAAGGCTCCCCAATTGACGTTGGCCATCGTGACATTGGTTCCCGCACCCACCACCTTGGCCACCAGGTAATAGTCGAATCCTTGCGGAAAGGTCCGGTCAGCGGGCAGACTTTCGCGCAACCAAAAATAGTTACCATCATTTCCCGGCCGCGGGTTTTTCTGTCCTTGGCGCAGAAAATTAAAAGCCCGGACGGACACCGGCTGGGTAAGTCCGGTGTAGTCAGCCTGGATCACAAGCACATTCCGATCGCTCCGGGTGGATAAATAGGTAAGGCGGGCGGATTTGGTGCCGTTGGTGAGCGTGAAGGTGTTGACGCCGGTGTCAATCGCGCTGGACACCAGCGGCTGAGTCGCGCCCTTGAAATCATCGGCCACCAAGAGCAACTGGCCCACGGGCCGGGGGGAATGGCCCTCCTCAAAGACCCACGAAGTGCCGGGATGAGGGCTGCTCCGGTCATAGACATCCGTCTTGGAAATGCTCAAGGTCAGCCGGTCGCCGGGTCCCCAGAGTGAGACTTTCAGTTTACCGTTGCTCAAGTTGATGCCGGCCTCGCCTTGCGGATTATTGGTGGTGACGCGCGCTTCATCGGGATTGCCAATGGTCGGGCCCTCGACGCCAAACTTGGCGGGCAGCGGGCGGGTCAATTTATAATTCCGGGCGACATCCCAGAGCGAAGGCTCGGTATCCCAGAGGTGGTTCTGGGCGCGGGAGCAGAGTGCGCCGAAGGCCATCGCGACCAGCAAGAGCCGGTGGAAGCGCGGTAAAATGGAATTCATGGTTTTGAAATTCATGGTTTTGATTCTGGTGACACCGCCGGCGCCCGCCCGCCCCACAATGCCTGCACGTCCTGGAATTCCTCATCCGGGCCGGCGTAATCGGCAGCCAGCACCAACGGTACTTTGACCGACTGCAGGGCTTGGATATCCACGCCGCGATTGGAAACCGGTCCCTGCGACAGGGCGATATTCCGAAAGGGTGCGCTGACCAAAACCAAGCCCAGCCGGTTGCCGGCCAAAGCAATGGCCCCCGGCACATCGGCGGTGTCGGTGTTCAGAGCGAACTTCAGGTTGTCCGCCTTCGTCGCCTCAATGATCCGCAAAATGTCGGGCACTTTGCCGCGCCAACGGCCCGACCGATTCTCCAGAAACAGAGTGATTCCGCGCGCTTTGGCCCGGTCACACAGGCGGGTCAGGCCGCGCGCGAAGGAACGGTCAAGGTTCTCCGGCGTAAAGCCCAACTCCGGCGGCATATGGGTTCCGATGAGGGCATTGGTCGCGCCCATCATTTTCATCTTATCCAGCACGTTGTCAATCTGAGCCAAGCTGGCAGCGTAGTTGACCGGCAAAACATCCATGAGCGTCAGGTCGGGGAAATCGTTCAAACCCGGAGTAAAATCCACCACCACGCGCAGCTTCTGGCGATCCAGCCAAAGCCGGTCGCGCTGCACCTGTCCCGGGTCACGCCGCAGCAGATATGTCCAGTCCACCTTGACGCCATCGAAGTGCTCAAAGAAGGTGGGCCGCCGCCGGATTTCCTTACCGATGTCGGTAATGTCAGACAACGCCAGCAACCGGTCTGCCGGGCGGGGCGGCGGCTGGATTTCAGGCAAAACGCGCAAGCCCGTCTCCTCCACCTGCACGGAGAAGAGCCGGACATCGCCGCCGGCAATGTTAGTTGCGTCGGAGCGGCCACCGTCATTCTTCTGAAAGTCGTGCGGCCAATAGCCGGGTGCCAGATGCTGATCCCGGCCCAGGGAAAGTTCGGTCACGCTTTTGATCGGGCCACAATAAGAGCGGATCTGAAATGGCTTTGAATGCAGTGAATTATTAAACACGCCAAGGGTGTAGTCGCCCGGCCCCCGGCGGCAGGTGATGTAGCCAAGATCATCCCCCACCGAGAAGAGCCGCTGGGAACGGAAGGCGGCATCCAGCACGCGCTGGACATGGGCCAGGAGATGGTATGGCTGAAGCATCGGCTGATCCGGCGGACCATTGCCAACAATCGTGCCCCGAACCGTCGGCTCGGCATTGATGCCAAAGGGGCTGAGCAGGAGGATTATTTCACCCTTCCCCGGATGCAACCGAACCACCGCCGGCGCCTCGCCGCAATGCGCCAGCACTTCGGCTCCGTCCGGCAAGGAAACGCCGCACAAATCCATCGCCTGGGGCTCGGTAGTTTGCGAGCCGTCCGTCCAATCAACTGCGCCGCCGGCCGGGATTCGGCGCGGCGGGCCGATTTTCCATTCGGGCCAGAGACGGCGGGCATTTTCGGCGGTTACAATCAGGGTGCCGCCGCCGGCGACATAGGTATTTAGCTTGTCCCGCAGTTCGGCATCCGCCCGGAAGAGATTTCCGGCGGCGACGACCACGTTATATTGCTTCAAAATTCCCGCCGCCGCATCGGAGTGCATCACGTCGGCCAGGTCGCCGTAAGGGGTATCGCAAAACGTGCCGCGCTCATCGTGATACCAGCTGCAATCCTCATAGTGCGGGTAGAGCAGATCGAAAATGGAGTGGGTCAGGTAGTCACCCGCGTCATAGGGGAGATAGCCCCAGACCTGATACGCCGAGGTCAGGGTGCGGGCCGGCACCCAGCCGGCGTAATAGTCCAGCAACAGCGCAACCGGCGTCTGCATCACCCCGGGCTGCGGGCGGGCGTCCACAAATTTCACGGCGTCCTGCTGGATCTGCCCCAGCGGCGAGAGCGGGCCGGCGCCGGTTGGCGACCACCAGGCGTCGGTGAATAGCGCGCCCTCGTAGCCCAAAATCACGCTGTTGTAGAGATAATGGCTCAACAGCAGCCGCCGCAGCAGGCTAAGGCTGTTGCCCCGGGTGGGGCCGTTCACGAATGATTTTTGATCCGGGTTATTATGGTAGGACTTGTAATCCCAGGTGTTGAACATGGACGCATTACCAAACCAGTGCACGCCATATTGCTTGCCGGCGCCGCGCAGGAAGGCGTATTGGATGCTGGAACTGGTGACCCGGTTCTGCGTTTCCGCCCCGGTCAAAACCACGGTGCCCTCCTTAAGCGGATACGACCAATACCAGTACACCGTCAGCGCGTCCATGCGTTCGCCCAAATCGTCGTTGATCCGGGAAAAATAGTCATAGGCCTGCTCGCTTTGGCCGACGCGGTCGGGGGCATAAGGAGCCTGAAGCTGCCGCATGAGGAAAAGATAGCGGCCGTCGTTTTCCCCGAGGTCAGTCCCAAGGAAATGGTCGCCCAGCTTCTGCTGCATCAACTGGAGCGTTTGGGGGGGCACCTTGACTTGGAGACTCGCCGTCCCGGGCACATAGCCCCAGATATCGAACAGATAATAGCCCCGCCGCTTCAGCTCGTCGAGCGACTGGCTGAACGTCGGACCGCGAGACCGGCCGAGAGATTGACGGAGCAACTGGGCTCCCTTTCGCTGGCCGGCCGGACTGCGTCTTGCGTCGCGTAAAATGCCGATGTTCGGCCAGCAGACCAGACCGAGACCCTGGTTCGTATAGGCGGCATCCGGAAGATGCCGCAAGGCCGTGAACTGCGGTTTATCATCGAACGTGGCCCAAGTCGGCACCAGCGTGGGACGGCGCGTGTAATCCGGATAAAGCGTGGGATCCAGAAGATACGGATAGACCGCCGGCTGCAAGCCGTCCAGCAAGGCGGAAGACGCGACCGGCTGCGCCCGCCCGCCGAGACTCGCCGCCAGTAAAATCGCTGTTAGAAACAAGCGAATGGCAGTTGGAGCAGGCAAAGCGGTCATTATCAAACGGGATCTATTTTAAGTTTTCAACTCAGGAATGGGACTGGCGATTGGATGATGGCGTCCCAATCCGGACGGACCAGCCTCAGAACTAGTGCAACGTAACACATGAACAAGCTACGCTTTGATTCTGCGTTTTGGATCAGAGTAAGTCCATTTGATGGGCGTTGCCGTTTTATTGTATTGACGGATGTAGCGCATCAGTTTGG
>CAIQEI010000161.1 GCA_903870815.1 uncultured Verrucomicrobia subdivision 3 bacterium | reverse complement strand
GGCTGGCAGTTCACTTCCGCCACGCAAACGGTGGATGCGGATTTAACCAGATCGACGCTCGGCCAATTTTCCGGCTGCGTGGCCGGCTATTTTCTGGGCACGCTGCTCTTCGCCCGCGACCGCTGGTGGCGCTGGCTGCTGCCCGGCCTACTGGCGGCTTTCGCATTTTGTCTAGTGCGCGGCATTGACCAGCGGGTTTACGAGTTTCCACAAACCTACCAGCTGCTCGTGCAAGGTGAACGGAGCGGCTGGACAAATTTTCCGCCGGAAACCGTCGCGCAGATGAAGGCCGAAAACATCATTATCACCACGAACGACGCGGAGGTGGCCAATCCCGTCATGCTCGACAAATTCAAAAAAGGCCGCATCGCCGGCACGCTCATCTATCCGAATGCGCTGGCTGGAATCATCCTGCTGCTCTGGCCCCTATCGCTCGCGCTCGCATTTGGAGCGACGAAGGATCACAAGCCACTGATCCGATTATCGGTCATCGTTTTGACCCTCGGCCTCGGCGGCGCGGCATTTTTCTGGTGCGGCTCGAAACTTGGCTGGCTCATCGGCATCGGCGTCGCCGGACTGGTTTTGCTGCGGCTGGACTGGCCGAAAACACTCAAACTGGCCGCGGTGGCGTTGGTATTGACCGGCGGGCTAGGAATATTTGCCATCCGCTTTCACAATTACTTTGCGGCGGGGGCCACGAGCGTCGGCGCGCGGTTTGATTACTGGCGGGCGGCGGTGCAAACCACGGTGGCCAAGCCCGTTTTCGGCACGGGCCCGGGCACTTTCCAGCGGCCTTACGCGCGGCTCAAATCGCCGGAGTCAGAAATGGCGCGATTGGCTCACAACGACTACCTGGAACAATTCTCCGATTCCGGCCTGATCGGTGGATTGGCCTACGGCGCGTGGATTTTTCTCGCCCTCTTGACCGCCGGGAGACGGTTGTGGCGCGCGAACGACGCGATTTCATTTGCCGTTCTGGCCGGCTTACTCGGCTGGTTTGCGCAAGGTTTCGGCGAGTTTGGACTCTACATTCCAGCGCTGGCGTGGCCGGCTTTCACGCTGCTCGGCTGTCTGACCGGGTGGACCCAGCAGGAATCCCGGCCCGACCGACCCAGAACATCGCCGTAACCACTTACAGCTTAGCCTGGACGAACTGCGCCAACTTCTGCGCGTCGGCGTTGAAGAGGCGGATGCCCTCGGCGGTCTTCTCGGTGGCCATCGCATTTTCGTTGAAGAGCCAGCGGAACTTCTTTTCGTCCAGCGGCAATTTCTCGATCCGGCTGTCGCGCGCAATTTCGGGACTGAGCTTGCGCGGCAAGGGCGCGGTGTTCTGCTGCAATTCCGCGAGAAGATTCGGGCTGATGGTCAGCAGGTCGCAGCCGGCGAGCTCCTGAATCTCGCCGATATTGCGAAAACTCGCGCCCATCACCTCTGTCGCGTGGCCGAACTTTTTGTAATAGGTATAAATCTCCTTCACCGACAGCACGCCGGGGTCCTCAGCCGGAACAAACTCCTTTTTCTCTTTCGCCTTGTACCAGTCCATGATGCGGCCGACGAACGGCGAAATGAGCTTCACTTTCGCCTCAGCGCAGGCAACGGCCTGCGCGAGCGAAAACAGCAACGTCAGGTTGCAGTTGATGCCGTCGCGCTGGAGGATTTCCGCGGCGCGGATGCCTTCCAGTGTCGAGGCGATCTTGATGAGGATGCGTTCGCGCCCGATGCCGTGCCGCTGGTAAAGCTCGATAAACCGGCGGCCCTTGGCGACGAGCGCCCCGGTGTCAAAAGACAGATTTGCGTCGGTCTCGGTCGAAACGCGCCCGGGCACGATCTTCAAAATCTCCAAACCGAAGGAAATCATCAAATCGTCGAGGACATTGGCCAGCAGTTCCGGGCCCTTGAACTTCGCCTGGTTATCGGCCACCGCCTTTTCAACTAGGAACTGGTATTCCGGCATCTGCGCGGCCTTGAGAATAAGCGACGGATTGGTGGTGGCGTCGCGCGGCGCGAACTGCTTGAGCGAGGCGAAATCGCCGGTGTCGGCGACGACGACGGTGAACTGCTTGAGTTGGTCGAGTTGGTGGCTCATAAATTAATGTTGCCAAAAAATACGCCGCCGCCGCGCATTCGCAACTTCTTTACGGAAAAATTACCGCCGGAAATTTCAGGACCAACGCGAGCGGTTCCAGGGTGCGGGAACATTTTGACACCGCGCCGCCGGCGCGTAGAATAACAAAATTCTTTATGCCCACTCATTATCTCGCTTGTGACCTCGGGGCCGACAGCGGCCGTCTGATCCTGGGAACCCTCGACAACGGCAAAGTTGCCCTGGAAGAATTGCACCGCTTCCCCACCGGCGCGACCAAGGTCGCCGGCGCGCTGCACTGGGATTTTGACCGGCTGCTGAACGAGCTGAAGAACGGCCTCAAAAAAGCCGCCGCCAAAAACCTGCCTATCGCCAGCATCAGCACTGATTCCTGGGGCGTGGATTATGTGATTTACGACGACCGCGGCCTGCCGATGCTGCCGGTCTGGTGCTACCGCGATTCGCGCACCGCACAAGGCGTCGGCACAGTGAAGGCCAAGGTTGAGTGGCCCGTCATCTTCGCCGAGACCGGCATCCAGTTCATGGGACTGAACACCATTTACCAAATCGCCACCGAACCGGCGGACCGCCTCGCCAAGGCCAAGCAGATCCTGCTCATCGGCGACGCCTTCAACTTTTTCTGCTCCGGAGTTGCGCGCAATGAAGTTTCCCTCGCGAGCACCACGCAGCTTTACAACCCGGTCCACAAACGCTGGTCCAAGCGACTGTTCACCGCGCTGGGTTTGCGCGAAGACCTCTTCGCGCCCATCTGCCCCTCCGGCACCAAGCTCGGGCCGATGAAGAAAAATCTCGCCGCCGAAGTCGGCCTGCCGCAGATCGAGGTCGTCGCCAGTTGCTCGCATGACACCGGCGCGGCGGTGGCGGCCGTGCCCGGGAGCGGCGAAAACTGGGCCTACCTCAGCTCCGGCACCTGGTCGCTCATGGGCGTGGAATGGCCACAGCCCGTGATCAACGACCAGAGCCGCGCCCTTGGCTTTACCAATGAAATCGGCTACGGCGGCAGCGTGCGACTGCTCAAGAACATCGTCGGACTCTGGCTCATCCAGGAATCACGCCGGCACTGGAACAAGTCCGGCAAGAAGCAGGAGTTTGCCGGGCTGGAAAAGCTCGCCGCCGCCGCCGCGCCCTTCGTCTCCCTCATCAACCCCGACGACGCCCGTTTTCTCAGCCCCGACGACATGCCGGGGAAGATTGCTGATTTTTGCCGCGAAACCGGCCAGCCCGTGCCGGCGGACATCGGCGCGTGCGTGAGGTGCATCTACGAAAGCCTGGCGCTCTTTTACCGCGTCACCCTGCGGCGCACCGAACGGCTCATCGGCAAGAAGATCGAACGGCTGCACATCGTCGGCGGCGGGAGCAAGGATGCCACGCTTAACCAGTTCACCGCGAACGCCCTGAAAATCCCCGTGCTGGCCGGCCCGACCGAATGCGCCGCGCTCGGCAACATCCTGGTGCAGGCCATCGCACTCGGCCACGTTGAGTCGCACGAGGCGGCGCGGGAGATCGTGCGGAATTCCTTTGAACTGAAAACTTTCACGCCGGAGGACGCCGCGCAATGGGACGCCGCCGCCGCCCGATTTGAAAAACTGCTGGGCTGACCCCGGAACACCCTTCGCGGAGAATTTCACCGGCACGGAAGGAAAGCAACCCCGCTGGCGGCCAAGATGTCGCGCAGTTCACCTTGACGAGAGCGGGCGGAGGTTTATTTTCGGGGGATGAGAAAGATTTCATTCTGGCTGAGCCTCCTGATTCTGACGGTTTCGCTCGCGCGGGCGCAGGACGCCGCCACCCAGCAGCAAATCGACAAGTTGAGCGGGCAGTACCAGGACCTGCTCGCCACACAGGAGCAGCAGTCCAAACAATTGGACGCGCTGGAAAAGAAAATCAATGAACTAGCGGACAAGGTCAGCACACCTGCCGCCAACGCCAGCGCCAGCGCGGATGATTTGAAATCGCTCGCGACGCAGGTGCAAGAGATCGACAAAAAAAGGCAGGAAGACCGCGACTTGATTTTGAAGGAGATCGAGAAACTCGGCAAGGTGGGCGGCGGAACGACGACCAGCCACAAGCCGAAGACCAACCCGGATACGACCGCAGCAACCGGAGATGACTCCACCGCATCGGCCGTCCCACAGAAGGGTTACGATTATACGATTGCGTCGGGCGACACGATATCAGCCATTGCCAAGGCGTATCGGGAAAAGGGGGTAAAGGTGACGTCAAGCCAGATTCTCAGGGCAAACCCGAAACTGGATCCGTCCAAAATGTACGTCGGCCAGAAGATTTTCATCCCCGATCCGAACGCAAAGTGATTTTGGGAGGGTTCCACGAGTCCCCTGAAATAGTCGGAGCCAGCAAACCACCGCTCCGCATCGGCCTAATTCCAACCGCGAGCCAGCAGCACAAAAATCCCGATGGCCAGCGCGATGCGATACCACCCGAAAGCGTTAAAGGTGTGGGTCTGGACGTAGCGCAGCAACCATTTCACAGCGATGAAGGAGACCACCGCCGCCACGACGGTGGCCAGCAGCAGGAGGTTCCAGTTTTCATGCGGCGCGCCGGCGACGGGATGATGAATCGAGTGGAAAATCTTTAAGCCGCCCGCCGCGAGCATCGTCGGGATGCCGACGAGAAAGGAAAATTCCGTAGCCGCCGGCCGGCTGAGGCCCAGCAGCAGCGAGAACATGATTGTGGTGCCGGAGCGGGATGACCCGGGAAAAACCGCTGCGACCAACTGGCCGACGCCGACGGCGAGAACGACGGCCCAAGTGATATTGGTGCCGAGCTTCTTGCCGCGGAGGAAAAATTCCACCACCAGAAACACCAAGCCGCCGATGAGCAAAGCCCAGGCGACGGGCGCAAGTTCCTCCGGCAGTTTCACCTTGAAGTGATCGATGACCAGCCCGCCCGCACCGGTGATGCCGAAAGCGACGAGGATTTTCAGCAGGTAGTCCCGCGTCTCGGGATCGCCCAGTTCAAAGATGAATTTGTAAAGGCGCTGCGGGAACAGCGGCAGCACGGCGATGACCGCGCCGCACTGGATGACTACGTTAAAGAGGTCGCTCTGGTGCGAATGGAGAAATTTCTCCGCGATGAGCAGGTGGCCGGTGGAGGAGACGGGCAGGAATTCGGTAATGCCCTCCACAATCCCCAGAATCAGGACAATGAGCCAGTCGGACATAAATTATTTGTTGGCACCCCAGAAGGACTTGGATTCCTCGGTGCGCTGCTTGACCTTGAGCTGGCCGAGGATGGCGTGCCAGCCAATGTAAATTTTGTGCCACTGAGTTTCGAGGCCGCGCAGCCCGCCTTCGCTCATCTCGCTCAAAAATCGGAGCGACGGGGCGTTGGTGATGAGACCGTGGATCTCCTCACGGGTGGGCGACTGGACTTCGATGGAGGCGAAAATCAGTTCCAGTTCCTGCACGATGATGCTTTTGATCTCGAGAAAATGGATGTCATCGGCCTGGCCAAATTTTTTGGCGCGGGCGATCGAAATGAAGTGGTTAAACTGCTTCCAGCATTCGATATGGGTCTCGATCTGGGTGACGAGCTGGTTGATGTCCTTGGGTGTCATGAGCGTGAGCGGGTTGGCGTCGGGAGCAACGCGGTTTGCGGGAATAGAAAAATGATGGCACCGCCGCGCAGTTCGCGGGCGGTGATGTGCAGACTGCCGAACTGCAGGCTGATCTCAGCCAGCGGCATCTGCGCCGTGCGGGCTTCGCGAAACAGACCCAACACGTCGCGGCCGATGGCGCCCAGAAGGTTTTTCGGATACGCGGAGGCCACGGTCGAGGTGACGACATGGCCGTTGCGGTCCACCGTGATGGTGCCGGTGGGCAACTGCTGCACGCCTGCGCGGCCGCGAAAAAATCGTTTTAAGAATCCCATGACGCAACCAGTTTTCTGCCTTTTTCCAACAAATTACCGGCGGTCTCGACCGGCCAGCCGACGAGGAACAAACGGTCCTCACGGTCCAACACTAGCACTTGACGTTCCATGTTCTGGCCGGTGACCTGGAGGACGGGACCGGCCTCCAGCCGTTCGCCCAGCCGGCGGGCGGTGGCGGCGACATGCCGGGCCCACTGGACGAGCTGGGAAACATTCTGGGTGCCGATGGCCTCGGGTTCGCCCAAACCCTCAGCGGGAATGGCGATGACAAACTCCGCGCCTTCGCGGGCGAGAAGCGCGAGTTTCCATACGGTTTTGCGATGAGCGGACTGCTCGATGGAATCGGGCGCAAGGGAATTGGCGTCCTCATCCATGTCCTGCACGGTTTCGAGCAGCAGGGCGTTCACCGGCTTGGTGATGGTGCGCTCGCGGTGCGGCTCGGCGGGAAGATTTTCGAACGTGCCGGATTTCCAGGACAGGATCCGGCGGAACGCGGCTTCCCCGCGGACCCCCTCGGCCTCGGCATCGTATAATTCGCCGCTCTGGATCCACAATCTCGCCACGAGCGGCCCGCGCGTGATGCGCAGGACCGTCGAGCTTCGGGAAAGGCATTCCATCTGGATGATATCCATCAGGCTTTTGCTCTGGATGCCGCGGAAGCCAGGCTCGTCATCACGACCCAGCAGGGATTCCAGACACTCGATGAACAACTTGGGATTGCGCTGCATTTCCAGCTTGATCCAGAATAAATCCACGCCCAACGCGTAGGCGCGGGAACGGAATTCCTCGTCTTCCAGCGAACTCAAGACGACGGTGCGCAGTTCCGGATAGCGGCGGCGGACGATGGAAAGGATTTGCAGGCCGTCAATACGCGGCATTTTTAGATCGCAGATCAGCAGCCGCACCGGCTCGGATTCGAGCAGCGACAGAGCCCTTTTGCCATTGTTGGCAGTGAGGATTTCCGGGCGGCTGGGAAGCGCAGCCAACATTTCCCGGCTTAACGTCAACCAGTCGGTGTCGTCGTCCAGAATTAATATTTTATGTCTATTTTCCATGATTGGCCCGCACTACGGCTAACCGTACGTCGACCGAAACTCAAGCGTTAAAACTCCGGCCAGTAGGATAAGCAATCGGCGTTCCGGCCGCCCAGCCGATTATTGACGGCTTCGGGGCGCATAATTGGACAAAGGCGAACGCCAGCAGTCCTGTCGTGGGACAAATGCGGAAAAAAATTGTTTTCACCGCCCGTGGCGTGATAACTGCTTGAAACGTCTCGCCCATCGAAGATTGACAGGGCCAACTCAAAAAACGAAAGTCATGCCGAACATGGTCAAATCAAGATTTGCCAGCCTGCTCCGCAGCCTGTTGAAGCGGATGGATCCGCAAGATGCGCCACCCGCGACCGTTCCGGGTCGGATTGCAACCAGCACGCCGGTCGCGCCGGTCGGACCCGCCAAACCGGCGGCCTCCATACCCGCACCACCACCATTCCTCAGGGCGAACGTCCCGCCGAACGCCAATGAAATCGCGGTCCCGCTCGCGCCCATCATCACCGCGTTGCCGATGGATTTACGCGGAAAAATCATGACCGTTCCGCCGCCCGGGCTGACCATCAACCTGCCCATCGAAACGGTGACATCGCAACTCGCATTCGGCGCGGTGAAAATCACCTTTGGCGAACTCCGCCAGCTTGCACCCGGCATTTTCACCAATTCCGGCGGTGAACATGACCAAAAAGCCATCAGCCTGCCGCTGGGCGAACTTCTGCCGCGCTTGAACCCAGCCCTGCTGGCGCGCCGCGCCGCCTCCAAAGTGGAAGTGGCCGCCGACATCAGCGGGCCGTTCGGCAGCCGCGCCAACGGCGTCGTCTTCACCACCCAACCGCTGAAGTCACCCGTGTCCACAACGCCTCCGCTGCCAACCCGGGCGCCGACCCCCACGCCGGTATCCGCCCCCCTACGAGCGAACCCGCCCGTGGTTCCGCCCGCACCGGCCGCGCCAATCGTATTCACACCGGCACCCGCCTTGCAACGTCCCGTCCCGCCCGCACCGGTTCCCAGTCCCGCACCGGTTCCGCCCCGGGAAAACCCGCCGGCACCCGCCGCGCCGATCGCGTTCACGCCACCAGCTTTCACACTACCAACGTTCACGCCAAGGCCGTTTACACCACCGCCGGCTGGGCAACGTGCCATCACTCCCGCGCCAGCGACACCACCCAGCCGACCGATGTCACCGGCGCCGGTGGTGATTCCCCCGGCAGCTCCGGCGCCCGTTGCGGCGCCCGCGCCCGTGACGCCAATTCCAACCCCCGAGCCGCCGACGATTTTCGCCTCCCTCTGGGATCTGGCGGAAAACTGGCCGGAGGAATTGAAGGATGAAATCTCGCGTTACTCGATGGCCAATATCAGCGTGCCGCTCGCCGGCGACGTGGTGGAGGCGGGCTTGAAACGCGGGCGCGTGACGGCAACCTGGAGAGAATTACGCACCCTGGCCCGGCCGAGTTCACCCGCATCACCCAACGACCATCTGGAACTCGACCTGCCGCTGAAAGTGGTCGCGCCGATGTTTTTTTCGGCGCAAAAAAATCTACCGCGGTTCAAGACCAAGGCCACGGTCTCCGCCGAAATCCCCAATTTGTTTTTTGGTTTCCCGCAGGTTGCACCCGAAGCCCCGGCAAATTCACCCAAACCGGAGGAAATCAAACCGGCGGAAGCCAAGCCGGTGGAGAAAAAAACCAGCGATTCGAATTTTTTCGTCTGGGGCGACGCGGGCGAATCCCCGAAGGTCGAGGAAAGTGTTTATTCCCCGCCGCCGGTACCGCAGACCGATTTTTCAAATCGCCATACGCCGCCCAAGGAAGTGGTGGCCCGGGCAGCGGCCCTGCCGGGCGTGGTCGGGGCGGTGGTGACCCTGCCGGACGGACTACGCGTGGCGAGCGAGGTGCCGACGGAGTTCAACGCCGACACGATTGCGGCGTTCATACCGCAGATTTTCGAGCGGATGAACCAGAGCGCAAAGGAACTGCGAATGGGGGCACTAAACAATGTCAGTTTCACGGTGGGCAATGTCCCGTGGCGCATCATCCGCGTGAACGCAGTGTATCTCGCCGCGTTCGGTCGCGCCGGCGAATCCCTGCCGGCGCAGCAAATCGCCGCGCTGGCGGGCGAACTAGATCGGAAAAAGACCCAATAAATTTATGGCCATCATCAATCAAGCAACCAAGGAACTGCAGGTTAAAATCGTGTATTACGGCCCGGCGATGGGCGGCAAGACCACCAACCTCGTCCAAGTGCACGACCACGTCCAGACGACGGCCGGCAACAAGGGCAAGCTGGTCTCGCTGGCCACCAGTTCGGACCGCACCCTGTTCTTCGACTTCCTGCCGATTGAGGCGATGACGATCAAGGGCTTCAAGACGAAGTTCCAGCTATACACCGTACCCGGACAGGTGATTTACAACACCACGCGGCAGCTGGTTTTACGAGGGGTGGATGGCATCGTGTTTGTCGCGGATTCGCAGTACGAAAAAATGCCGGAAAACGTGGAGAGCTTCCAGAACCTGATTGAAAACCTGAATTCGCTCAAGCTGAACCTCGCGGAAATTCCCTACGTACTTCAATACAACAAGCGCGATCTGCCCAACGCCGCGCCGGTGGAATATCTCGACTACCTCCTCAACAACCGCGACGTGCAGGTGCCGTCGTTCACCGGCACCGCGCACAAATGCGAGGGCGTCTTCGAGGCGCTCAACATGATCACGCGGATGCTGCTCCAGAAATACATCAACCAGGGCGCACCCCAGCCCGCCTGACATGCCCACCCTGCCCCAACTCATCGAGGAGGACATCCAGCAGCTCGACGAGACGCTGCGGGAATTCAATGCCCAGACCGACGCCACCACGTCTCTGATCATTGATAAGGGCGGCTTTCTGCTCGCGCACCAGGGCGACGCCCAGCAATTCGACCTCACCACCATCGGCGCGCTGGCCTCCGGCGCGTTCATGGCCAACCAGACCATCGCCGGTCTGGTGAACGAAAAAAAATTCGACAGCATTTACCAGCAGGGCGAAAAGTTCAGCATGTTTGTCGTCAACGTAGATGAAAACTGCCTGCTCGCCGTCATCTTCCAGTCGCGGACGGGCGTGGGGGTGGTGAAATTCTACGCCGCCTTCGCCGTCAAGCGCATCGCCCGGCAATTCGCCCGCGCACAGGAACGCAGTCCGGAGGGGGGCCTCGACCTCTCGGAATTGAATGCCACGAACCCGCAGGACTTTTTCCGAAAAAAAGTTGCCGATTTGCCCGCGGTAAAAAAACCGCGCCGAGTAGGCACTGACATCCATTTCGAATGCCACGGATGCGGTCAGGCGATAGAAGTGAATGCGGAAGGAGCGGGTCGCGAATTTCCCTGCCCAAATTGTGCCGAAAAACTGGTGGTTCCCAATCATTCAGTTTGATTTTTGATCTGGATCGATTCGGAATTGCACAATCGGAGTAATCCGAAACGTCCCCACGGACCGGGCCACCGAACCGTGGACTTCCTCTTCGGCCAAGCCCACGGCGTTTTTTCCCAAATAAATTGCTTGAATCCGATGGGTGACGCGGGGTAGATATGGGTGGTCATGGAGACAATACCCACCGAAGTACTGGACCGACTGCTCTCGGCCATGGTCAATAGCGCCGAAGGCATCTCGGATTTGCTGTTTGTCCCCGGCAAGCCGCCCCAGGCGGAGATACATGGCGTTTTGGAGTCCGTGCCCGTTAACGTGGCGGAACCCGCGCTCACCGGCCCGCGCATCGAGGCCCTGGCCCGCACCATCCTGAATGGCAATGCCAAGCTGCTGCAGGATTTTTTCGAACACGGCTCCTGCGATTGCAGCTATGCCCTGCAGGATTCCTGCCGTTTCCGCGTGAACATCTACCGACAGAATGGCAATTTTGCCATGGTACTGCGCCGACTGCCGGCGGAAATCCCCACCATGGCCAGCCTCGGCCTGCCACCGATTTGCCGCGAAATCGTAAAGGAAAACAACGGACTCATTTTTGTAACGGGCGGCTCGGGCAACGGCAAGACCACGACGCTCGCCGCCATGCTGCACGAAATCAACCTCGTCAACAAAACGCACATTGTGACGCTCATCCGATTGAATATCTGCACACCCACCACCGGGCGACCTTTAGCCAGCGCGAGCTTGGGCGCGATTTTTACACTTTTCCCGACGGCCTGCGCGCCGCGCTGCGTCAGGCGCCCAAGGTGATCCTGATCGGCGAAATCCGCGACCGCGAAACCCTGGAGATCGCCATGAACGCCGGCGAAACCGGCCATGTGGTATACAGCACGCTGCACACCATCAGCGCCAGCCAGACCATCCACCGCATCCTCGGCATGTTCAGCAAGGAGGAAGAATACCAGGTGCGTGAACGGCTCGCGGGGTCGTTGCGTTACGTCCTCGGTCAGCGGCTCGTCCCGTGCAAAACCGGCGGGCGCCTGCTGATCACGGAGGTAATGGGCAGCAGCCTGCGAACCCGCGAAGCCATTACGATGGGTGAAAATGAAAACCGCCGGCTGTCCGACATCATTGAGGCCGGCAGCACCTCCGGCTGGCACAGCTTCGAACAATCCCTCGTCAAAGCCTATGAGGCGGATTTGATCTCCGAGGAAACCGCCTTACTTTACTGCGCCAACAAGCCGCGCCTGCGCCAGCGCATCGACATCGCCAATGCCCACCTGCGCCACGACGCGACCAAGGTGGCGACGCTGGCCACCGTGTAATCAGTGGAACGCGGCCCGCCGGCGGCATCATCCAAGATCACGCGCATCCCGTTCAGAAACTGTAGCTGACGCCGAACTGGAAAAACACAGACTGGGACAGGTCGAGTTGGGCCGTGCGCCCGCTGAAGTTATGGGTGTAAGTGCCGAGATCCTGGAATTGCACGCCGGCGGCGAGTCCCCACTGTTTGTTTAACTGGTAGTTGGCGGTCCCGCTGACATACCAGCCCCAGAGCACGTCGAAATTGTTCCCGCTTCCGGAGATGCGGATGGGAGCGCCGCCGCCGGGCAGAGTGAGCGCTTCGTTCCACGATTCGCTGGCATCCACCAACCCCAGAGCGAGGCCGCTGGATAGTGCCAGCGTGAATTGTTCCTGCTTACCGAAGGGAAGCTCCACATAGGGACCGAGCCGACCGCCCCAAAGATTAGCGTTGAAATCGTCCTGGACCTGCAAATTGCCACCGGGCGTGGTGGTGGTCGGGAGCGCCGGCACACCGAGGGTGGGATCGTTGGGATTGCCGTTATAAGCGCCCTGATACGGCCAGGAAGATGGCAGCACCCCGGGAACGCCGCCATAGGTGTAGGGGGTCGTAGAGACAGCCGTGCCATACGAACTATGGTTGTCGACGGAAATATTCATGTAATTCACCGCCCCCTCAACGCCGTAACGGAGGTGGTGCCAGTCTTCCTTAACGCCCAATTGCCGGTCATAGGTGAGTTCCAGACCCAGATAAGGACTATTATCGGCCGAGGATCCTGCAGAACTGTTGACCGGGTTGTGGAACGAGAAGGTATTGGCTGGCTGGCCGGGTTGATTGTATTGGGAGGGACCGTTGGCCCCCCAATATGAGGTATAGCCAAGATAATTGCCGGTCGAATCGGTGAGAACATAGCCGTCGAAGTAGTGGCCGCTGCCCGCCGCCGTGCCGATGCCTGAGAACTTGGCTTGAATGTTCAGCCCAAAACGCATGGATAGCGTCACACGATTGGTGGAGTCAAAATAGGTCGCTTGATCGGGCGCGGCGATGGCCGAAAGGCCGGCACCCATCAAAAGCACGCCGCTCAACGGAACGGCCCAATGGTGATGATTATTCTTCATTGATATAAATATTAAGGATTAAGCAACACGCGGTTGACGTGACTTCACTTTTTCGGGCCACCTGATGTGTTAGTCTGAGACGCAAGAAAGGACCAGACGCATGAAAGGCAAACGATACACGACGGAAGACAAGATTCGCATCCTGCGGGAGGCG
>CAIQEI010000160.1 GCA_903870815.1 uncultured Verrucomicrobia subdivision 3 bacterium | reverse complement strand
CTGGCGTGCTCGTCTATCGGTTAGGACACGGCCCTCTCAAGGCTGAAAGACGGGTTCGATTCCCGTGCGCGCTACCAATCACGACGGCGATTGCTTTCTTGCCGTTGAAAATCTACGCTCTCGCCGCCATGAACTGGCTTGATCATCTCGCACGCTTCTGGCCGCACCTGGCCGCCGGCTTCGATTTCATCGCCGCCCTGCTGGCGTCCATTCACGCCCTGCTCCACAAGCGCGATTCCCGCGCCGCGACGCTCTGGCTGGGAATCATCTGGTTCCTACCTGCGCTCGGCCCCCTGCTCTACCTCGCCTTGGGCGTCAACCGCATCCGGCGGCGCGCGCTCTCGCTCGCCGTTCACAAAACTTTAAGCCATCCCGTCCCTGCGGACCTCGGCGAACCCGAACCCGAGGGCGCGGAACACCTCCAGCACATCGCCAGCGTCGTGAACCGGATCGCCTCGCAACCCCTCACCACCGGGAACCAGATCGATCCCCTCGTCAACGGCGATGCCGCCTTCCCGGCCATGCTCGCCGCGATCGCCGCCGCCAAAACCTCCGTCACTCTCGTCACCTACATATTCGACAACGATCCCAGCGGCCAGGCGTTCGTCGCTGCCCTTGAAGCCGCGGTCCGGCGCGGCGTGGCCGTGCGCGTGCTGGTGGATGCCGCCGGCACCCGGTACTCGTGGCCGCCCATCACCCGCCGGTTGCGGCGCGCAAAGATTCCTTTCGCCAAATTCCTGCCGTCTTCGCTGATGACCCCGTGGCGCGTGGCCACCATCAATCTGCGCAACCATCGCAAGGCCCTTATTGTGGACGGACAGATCGCTTTCACCGGCGGCATGAACATCCGCCACGGTAATGTGCTGGCCAGCCGGCCGAAGAATCCGGTCCAGGACCTGCATTTTCGCGTTCAAGGCCCCGTCGTCACTGAATTGCAGGAGGCCTTTGCGAACGATTGGGCGTTCACCACCGGGGAGATTTTGGATGGCGACGCCTGGTTTCCGGAATGTCCGGAGATTGGCGGCATCATTGCCCGCGCCATCCCCGACGGTCCGGACGCGGATTTCGAAAACCTTCGTCTCACCCTGCTCGCCGCGCTGGCCGAGGCGCAATCGTCCGTGAAAATTCTCACGCCCTATTTTTTGCCGGATTCCGCGCTGGTCCTGGCCCTGAATCTGGCCGCCTTGCGCGGGGTGAGGGTGGATATCATCCTCCCCGCGAAAAACAATCTGCCGCCCGTGCATTGGGCGTCGCGTTCGATGTGGTGGCAGGTGCTGGAACGCGGGTGCCACCTCTGGCTCACGCCGCCGCCGTTCGATCATTCCAAGCTGATGATCGTGGACGACCACTGGGTCCTTCTGGGCTCGGCCAATTGGGACGCCCGCAGCCTGCGCCTCAATTTTGAATTAAACGTTGAGTGCTACGGCCGCGGGTTCGCGCAGGAAATGGAAAAAGTCATCGCCGGAAAGATGTGCGGCGCACACGAAGTCACCTTGTTCGAGGCGGACGCCCGAACGATTCCCGGCAAGCTGCTCGATGCCATCGCCCGCCAGTTTTCGCCTTACCTTTGAATAGCCCTAACTTCCATCTCCCATCTACCATCTCCCAACTGCCCGGCTTTCAGGTCTTCCAGTCGAACGCTTTTTTCTTCAGCGCATAGATGTAGCCGGCGAAGAGGATGCCGAGGAAGGAGATCATCGAGCCGAGCACCAGGTTGCGCGTCGCGTGTTCGGCCAGCAGATCGCGGTAAACCACCGCCCACGGATACATGAACACCACTTCGATATCGAAGAGGATGAATAGCATCGCGACCAGGTAAAATTTCACCGAGAATCGTCCGCCGCCCTCGCCGATGGGGTCTTTGCCGCATTCGTAGGCGGCATCCTTGGCCTTATTGGACTTGGCGAATTTGCCGAGCAGCACGGAGACTAGCAGCGTCCCGCCCGCGAAACCAACGGCGGCGGCGAGCAGAAACAAAACCGGGATGTATTGCGCTAACTGGGATGGCGTCGTTTGATCCATGGCCGAAATGATAGAAACCCCTGCGGAAATTTCAATGACGAATACTGGCGTCCAAAAACCTGACCATCGCCGCTCCGAATGGAGCGAGATCGCGCGGGGTGCGGCTGGAAATCAGGTTGCCATCGACCACCACCGGTTCATTCACCCAGATGCCGCCGGCATTTTCCAGATCGTCCTTGATGCCGAGCGAACCGGTGACGCGCTTGCCCTTCAGGATTTTGGCCGAAATCGGAATCCAGCCGCCGTGGCAGATGAACGCCACCAGTTTTCCCGCCTCAAAAAACTCCCTCGTTAGCGACAGCACTTTCGGGTCGCGCCTCAGCTTGTCCGGCATGAACCCGCCCGGCACCAGCAGACCACAAAAGTCCTCTGCGTTCGAATCCTTCAGTAACAAATCTGACGCCGCGGGGTAGCCGTGTTTGCCGGCGTAGGTCTTGATTTCCGGCGCGGCGCATTTTAGCGCGTAACCGGCCTCCTCCAGTCGCAGCTTGGGATACCACAGCTCCAGGTCTTCGTAGATGTCGTCTAGAAACGACAACAAAAATTTAGTTTTTTGCATGGCCAAATTCTTGCTGAACGTCTTAAATGGACAAGTTAATTTCAACGGGCTATGGATATTAAGAATTCATGGGCGAATCCATTGGATTGGAAAAAATCCGCGCTATGGCTGATTTTCGCCGTGGCGTGTTTTCACGCAGCCTACACGTCCATCCATCATCCGGTCGCCGGGTGTCTGATTTTTGGATATGCCTATGGGCTCATTAAGCTGACGAACCAGCCGGATGTCCGGCACGCCTTTTATTATGGGCTGGCGGCGGTTTTTCTTTGCTACGCCCCCCAGGTGATTTTCTTCTGGTACATCTTCAACTCCGCCGCCATCGTCCTGTGGCTGGTACTGGCCTTCTGGATCGCCCTCTTCACGGCGATAATCTGCGGCAGCCGCCGGCGCTGGGGCCACGCCAAAGCCGCCTGGCTGATTCCCGTCGTCTGGACCGGCCTCGAATACTTCCGTAGCGAACTTTATTACCTGAAATTTTCGTGGCTGAATATTGGTTACGCGTTGCCCGCCGGGAGCTGGCTTTTTGGAATATATGGCTGCGGGTTTCTGGTGGTTGCCACCGTGACCGGCCAGATTTTTTTTGGGCGCGCGGCGTGGAACTATTTCCGTAAAAAAATGACCCTGCTCGAAGTGGTGGTCGTTCTGGCGCTCGTGGCCATTGTCCTGGCCTTGCTGCTCCCCGATCTGGCTGAAACAAAATCCAGTTATCGGCCAAAACGGTTTTGCCCCGTCATCGTCGGCGTCCAGATGGAAGGCTCGCCCGTGGACGTCATCCCCCAGGTCCTGGACCGTGCCCTCGCCCAAAATACCAACGCGTCGATCTTCGTCCTGAGCGAATGCACGCTCGAAGGTTCCGTGCCGGATTCGCTCAAGGACTGGTGCCGTAAGCGGGCGCGCTTTCTCGTCGTGGGCGGAAGGGATTTCGTGACCAATCACGTTTATTACAACACCGCCTTCGTGGTCGGCACCAACGGCGAGATTGTTTTCAAGCAGGCCAAAAGCGTGCCCGTCCAGTTTTTCGACGACGGACTCCGCGCCACGAACCAGGCCGTCTGGGATTCGCCCTGGGGCAAGATCGGCTTTTGCATCTGCTACGACTTGAGCTACACCCGCGTCATCGACCGCCTGGTCGCCCGGGGCGCGCAATTGCTCATCGTCCCCACCATGGATAACGAGGATTGGGGCTGGCATGAACACGAATTGCATTCGCGCGTCGCCCCCGTGCGCGCGGCGGAATACGGCCTCCCCGTTTTCCGCCTCGCCAGTTCCGGCGTTTCGCAGGCCGTGAACGACGGCGGCCAGGTCGTCGCGCAAACCAAAATCTCCGGTTACGGCGACCTCCTCACCGCCCAACTCCGGATGCCGCCGCACGGCACGATTCCACGCGACCGCCAATTCGCGCCCATTTGCTCCGGCTTGACCGGCATCATCACGGCCGTCCTGTTGTTTCTTACTTGGACCGACTATCGTCGATCAAAGAAAAATCCCGCCGCCGATTAAACTGATGGGGATAAATCCCGGGCTTCTATCGGTGGCCAAATAATTTCCTTTCGCCCGCCGCGGTTTGCCCGTTCAATTTCCTGTCATGTCGCACGAATACGTCTTGAAACCGTTCACGCCGGAGATCCGGTTGAACATCGACTATCCGCGCGAACTCAATCCGCAGCAGCTCGCCGCCGTCACCGCGCCGCCCGGCCCGGCGCTCGTCATCGCCGGCGCCGGTTCCGGCAAGACCCGTACGCTCACCTATCGCGTGGCGTATCTCATCGAGCAGGGCATTCCGCCGGAAAGGATTTTGCTGCTCACTTTCACCAACAAGGCCGCCGGCGAGATGATGCGCCGCGTCAGCGATTTGCTCGGCCACGAGCTGCGCGCGCTCTGGGGCGGCACCTTCCATTCCATCGGCGCCCGGACCCTGCGGCTGCACGCCGACGCGCTCGGCTACCAGAAGGATTTCACCATCCTCGACCGCGACGACGCGAAGGACCTGATCAAAGCCTGCCTGGCCGACGCCAGGATCGACAAGCAGGACAAGCACTTTCCCAAGCCGGATGTCCTGAACGAAATCTTTTCACTCGCCGCCAACACCCACCAGACCGTCGCGGAACTGGTGGAGGGGCGGTTCAGCTATTTCTCGCAATATGCCGCCGCCATCGCCGACCAGCAGCAACGCTACCACGCCCGCAAGCGCGCCACCAATGGCATGGATTTCGACGACCTGCTCGCGCTCTGGCTCAAGCTGCTGCAGGAGCACGCGGATATCCGCGATCATTACCAGCGGCGCTTCCAGTTCATTCTGGTGGACGAATATCAGGACACCAACAAGCTGCAGGGCGACCTGATCGACTTGCTCGCCGCGCGGCATCACAACGTCACCGTCGTGGGCGACGACGCGCAGAGCATCTACGCCTGGCGCGGCGCCAACTTCGCCAATATCCTCGATTTCCCCAAGCGCTATCCCGGCGCGAAAGTGTTCAAGATCGAAACCAATTACCGCAGCACGCCTGAAATCCTCAACGTCGCCAATGCCGCCATTGCCGCGAACGTGAACCAGTTCGCCAAGGAGCTCTCGCCGGCGCGCAAAACCGGCGTCAAGCCCGCGCTCGTCCAAT
>CAIQEI010000159.1 GCA_903870815.1 uncultured Verrucomicrobia subdivision 3 bacterium | reverse complement strand
GGAATAAGCAGCCCGCTGCATTTTTCACGCTGAAGCGGCGTGAACGCCGCGCTCCGCTAACACCAAATTCATGTGACTCTATTTTGCAAGTCTCAATATTGCGATTATGGCCGGTTGGGTTCAAACTAGCCAACAGATTGTTGGCTCGGATAGAAAAATGCAAAAGTGAAACCCAAATAAATAAGTCAAGTTAGTGACAGATTAACGAAATATTCTCCCGCTGGAATTTTGATTCGTTTTCCAACATGGTTGGACCCTTAATTTTCGGACACAATAAGGACACCAAAAAAGAGTTAAATCCGGTCAATCCCGACAGCTGGCTGCACTCAACCAATGGGTTTGAATCTTGCGGTTTACCCGGTTGATTCAAACCAACGCGGCACCAGAGTCTTCAGCGCGTTCACCATGAACTGCACCGCGATCGCCGCCAGCAGCAAACCCATGACGCGCGTGCCAATGCGCAGCGCGATCGGATTCAGCACTTTCGCCCCGTGCGCCGCCATGCGCAACACACCATAGCTCGCCAGCGCCACCAACAGGATGCAGCCGCACAGCGCGAGACTGTGCCACACGGTCGTCGCCTCGGATTGGAGTAGAATCACCGTCGAAATGGCGCCCGGCCCGGACAGCATCGGGATCGCCAGCGGCGTCACCGCAATGTCGGTTTTCTCCGTGCCCGCCGCCGTTTCCTCCCGGGTTTCCTGCACCCGCGAACGCTGCGCCCGCAACATGTCCAGCGCCACCAGCAACAGCACGATGCTAGCCGCGATTTGAAACGCCGGCATGGTGATGCCAAGAAACTGGAAAATCCATTTGCCCGCGAATCCAAATCCCAGCAGCACGCCCGCCACGACCAGACAGGCGATTTTTGCCATGCGCGCCCGCTCCGCGGGCGGGTCGTTTGGCGTCATCGCGATGAATGCCGGAATCACCGCAAACGGATCCACGATCACGAACAGCGAACTCGCCGCGAGCAAAGAATATTCAATCAGGGTCATATCGAACACGGTGCCAGAATCGCGTCGCTCATCCCATGCACGATTTTCTTGTCGGCGGGGACAATCGTCGCCAGCACGCCGCCAAGCGTCGGCCGCACCGCGTCACCCTCACCGCTGACAAAATAATACGGACAAAGCCGCGCGCGGCCCTTCATCGGCACGACTTCATGCTTCACAATATCAAACCAACTCGCCTCCACCAGCGACGGCTTTTGAAACCGCTGCAATACGGTCGGCGACGTCTCGAAGTTTTTCAGCGCCGCATCCACCGCTGCGCTCCAGTCGGCTTGCGACAAGTCACTGCCGAGAAAGACCCCGCGCGCGCCCCAGGCATTTTCTGAAAAGCCCGACACCTTCAAAATCAAGTCGCGCTCCTTTTGCGACATCGCTTTCAACTGCTGCCAGTCGGTGAGATTTAATTCGGGAATGGCCGCGTGCGGCGGTAGCGGGATCGGATCCACCAGCCAGGTGTAGGGAATCACTTTTTTTAGCCGCGCCAGAAATCCTTCACCCAATTCCTGCCGCCAGAAATTTTGCAAATTCCGGTTCCACAGCAGCGCGAACAGCATCTTTTCCTCAAACATGGGCTTCGGCGGGGGAGTCAGGCGGATTTTCTTTTCCGCCGCGAGTTCAAAAATCCGTTTCGCGTTCGCCACATTCGGTAAATCGAACAGCTCGAAGAAGCGGTAAACGGCATCGCCCTCGGCAAAGCCTTCAAATGTTGAATTTTGAATTTTAAATTTTGAATTTCCAACGGCGTTGGCAATCCACTCCATTTCCGGGCGATAGGTTTTCGCTTCATCCGAGATAACAATGTGAACCTGCTTCGCATCGCCAAAGATGGATTCAAATCCGCGAACCATTCCATCCGCACCGCCGAGAATCTGGGACGAGGATGGAGGACGGAGGATGGAGGATGGATTATCTGCGCCAGCCAATCCGCACTCCGCAATCGGTAATCCACAATAAGTTTTATTGAGCCACGCCGTCAGCCCAATTCCGCCCGGCACGGAATCCAGTTCCGTGATGCTCATACCGTATTCCGTCAGTAAAATGTCCGGCCGGATGACGCGCGGAATTTCATTTTTGAAAGCGGCGGAACGCTGAAGCTCAATCAACTCAGGCGGCTTGCCCAAGTCCAGCCAACGTGCAACCCATTCCGGCTGTTTGCCTTCGACGCTTTTGCGGTAGAGCAGATTAACCGCGCGATAAAATTGCAGCAGCACGCGCCCCAGCGACTCGATCTCCATCGCCAGATTTTCGCCCAGCGGAAACGGTGCCGGCGAAGTCTTCCATTCCAGCCCGGCAAAAAGTCCACCCTCGGGAATTTGATCGCGGATGAATTTGGCTTGTTCAGCGGGTGAGTTCACAAATCATTAGCCACAGGTTAACACAGATTCCCGAATTGAAATTATATGTGTTTCATCCGTGGCCATTTGCGGCGGGTTAATTCCTGATTTGCCCACTGCCGATGCCGAGCCATTTGTAGCTGGTCAATTCATCCAGACCCATCGGGCCGCGCGCGCCGATCTTGTCGGTGCTGATGCCGATCTCAGCGCCCATGCCGAATTCGCCGCCGTCGGTGAAGCGCGTGCTCGCGTTCCAATACACCGCCGCCGAATCCACCTCGGCCAGGAATTGTTTTGCGTGTGCTTCGTTCTTCGTGACGATGCTGTCCGAATGCGCCGGACCGTAGAAATTGATGTGGTCGATCGCCGCGCGCACACCATCCACCACACGTACGTTCAGGATGTAGTCCATGTATTCCGTGAAATAATCCTGCTCAGCGGCCGCCTTGATTACGGATTGCGGATTGCGGATTGCGGATTGAACCAGGTCAAGGGAAACCACGTCGCAGCGCAGCTCGACTTTTTTATCGGCGAGCATCTGCGCCATCTCCGGAAGAAAAGTTTTGGCCACAGCCTGGTCCACGAGCAGCGTTTCCGCCGCGTTGCAGACGCCGGGGCGCTGGACTTTGGCGTTCATCATGATTTCCCCGGCCATCTTTAAATCGGCGTCGGCATCCACAAAGACGTGGCAGACGCCCTTGTAATGCTTGATGACGGGAACTTTCGAGCAATCCGCGACGGCGCGAATCAGGCTCTCGCCGCCGCGCGGCATGCAGAGGTCCACGTATTGCGTGAGCGAAAGCAAAATCGGAATCGCCTCGCGGTCCGGCGTGGGCACGACTTGAATCGCGTGTTCAGGAAAACCTTTATGTGCGGCTTTGCCGGCGTCAATCATCGTCTGGGCGATGATTTGGTTTGAGTTCAACGCCTCCTTGCCGCCGCGCAGAATCGTGGCGTTGCCGGACTTGAAACACAGACTCGCCGCGTCGGCCGTCACGTTCGGACGGGATTCGTAGATGATAACAACGACGCCGATGGGCGTGGAAATTTTTTGGAGCTTCAGACCGTTCGGGCGGACGCGTTCGTCGAGAATTTTTCCGACCGGATCCGGCAGCGCGGCGACCTCGCGCAATCCCTTTGCCATACCGGAAATCCTTCTGTCATCCAATTTTAAGCGGTCGAGCATCGCGGCCGAGAGGCCGTGTTGCGCGCCGAACTCCATGTCCAGCGCGTTGGCTTGCTTGATGGCGTCGGCGTTATGCTCCAGCGCGGCGGCCATGGCGAGCAAGCAGGCATTTTTCTCCGCCGTGGTCAGCCGGGCGAGTTCACGCGACGCGGCCTTAGCCTGTCGAGCCAGTCGCGTCATCTGTTCCGTCAAATTCATAGTTGCCAAGTTAAACGAATTGGCCGGGAAGTCAAAAGGCTCAGCCCGCCAGCAACGAAAAAGGCTACCGCTCTACTACGCGCTTCAGAAGCCAAGCAGCTTTTGGATTCCTGCGTTGGAATTGTTCTGGTCCACCAAAACGCCGAAGACTTCGCGGCCGCGGAGCGCCACGAGTGCCGCCAGTCCGGCCAGATCCGCCGGCGTCTTCACATTCTTCAGGACCAGATTATCAATGCCGATATTCTGCTCGCGATTGTTGCGCTGGTCTTTCAAATCAATGAACCGCACCGTGCCGACGGATACGTTCAGCGCGTCAATGCCCTGAAAATCCAGCCCCGTCCGCCGCTTAAACTCTTTAAGCTGCTGGCTGCCGCCGCCGGGCGCCCCCTTCGCTGGCACCGTGACGCCGAACGCGAACAGGTTCGTCTGGCCCTCCGCGTTTTTCACGACGTCCAGCTCGCCGAGGTTGAAGCGCAGGAGCGTGAGGTGAATCTGGTTTTTGGTCAGCGCATTGCGGTCGTATTCCACGTGGATTTCCGGTATGCTCAGAAACGGCGTGCCGCCGAAGGCTGGCGGGTTGTGCAGCTTGAAATCCTTGATCGTCACCACCGGCTCCAGCAGGCCGAGATGAAACTGCCCGATCTCCGCATCCATTCCCGTCTGCGCGCGGATGCGGTGCTCGGCGACGACGCGTAGAATCGTGTCCAGCGACAGCACCAATACCACCGCCAGCACCACGACCAGCAGGAACAGCCGAAACAGCCATTTGAAAATGAATTTCATCTCTATGCTAATTTTCGATATACGATATACGATATAAGAGACGCATCCAAAAGTCGGCGGGTGCGTCAATCGTAAAGCCAAAATCGGAAATCATACGGCCACATCCTCCGGACGCACTTCCAGGCATTCGTCCTGATCCTCCCAGATCAACGCCGCGTAGCTGTCCAGCAGCTTCGGCGCGAGGTCGCGGCCAGCGGTGGCCAGGAGTTTCTCCGCCGACAACGCGGCGTTCTCGAAGGCAGCATCATAGTTGCCGCTGCGTTTGCGCTGGCGGTCGTCCCAATGCGCCACGGCGTGGACCGGCTCGTACGCTTTCGCCCACGGTTCGAGGACGGCGCACAGCTCGGCGGACAGCTCATCGAACGGGACCAGCACCTCGTTGCAATGCTGGCAGATGAGGCCCTCCGTGCGGACATCACGGGTGAGCAGCGGCAGGAATGGCGCGCGGCAGCACGACGCAGACGCGTAGGCGGCGGGGGCGGTGGCGAGGCGCTGGTGCCAGATCTGCCGGCCATGCGCAACCTGGGCGGCAAGCCGGTAGGCGCCCACGAGCGGATGTGAAAGCCGCCACGCCCGACCTTCGAACTGGCCGAGCGTTTGCGCCAGCCAGCGCGCCAGCGTGAGGTCGTCCCACGCCGCGAAGGCGCGGCCGTATTCCGTCCACAACGAATCAAGCGGCGAATTGGTAGCCATGTCCATTACCGCAGTCTGGCGCGGAGAAAATGTTTTGTCGAGCGGCGTTGAAACAACCTCGATCGTTAAAGAGTTGAATTGTTAAAGCGTGGAAGCGTGGAAGCGTTTTAGCCGCCGCTTAAGCAACCGCAGTCCAAAAGCTCCGCGCTGGCGAAAGCCGCCGGGTTGTTCGCGCAGCGTCTGGGCTGTGCGGCGATTGGGGCCAGGCCTAGCGCGCCCCGTCATTTCTTCAGGTCAAAGTCCAGCCGCGTGCGCGAGCCGGTCTGGACATTGCGGATTTCCAGCTCCTGCAGCTCCCACTGGCCCTTGATTTTCTTGAACGATTTCGGCGCGAATTCCTTGAGCAGCTTGTTTTTAAAATCGTAAGCCTCGGCCTGCACGATGCCGCCGCTTTCATTGTCAATCCATGAAACCACGCGCGAATAGCTGTTGGTGGACGGATTGGGATTCGTGCTTTCCAAGACCGTGCATCCCCGGCTGCGCTTGATCTCCTTTTTCAAGATCTTTTGCGCCGGCCAATGGAAAAAATCCAGACCGAGGTCACACAACCAGAAATCAGAACCAGCGAAAGGTAGAATCGTCTGATTGCCAGACAAAGATTTGCCTTCAGCAGAATCACCAAAGTCTTTTTGAAAATGGTAATTATTTGGTGCAGCACTCTGATGAATGACAACCAATGATTCCCACCAAGCCCATCCACGAATCCAATCTGCCTTGTAACACACCACCCAGTTTGTCGCCGTCACACCAGTGTATAGTTGAATTTTAATCGAAGTCTCACCGTTTGTGCCCCTGGCTCCTCGAATTTTCATTACTCCGGTGTTCGTAAAATTTTCCGTTGGCCGCGCATCGCAAAGCTGCATTGCCAGTTGGCGGCCCTGAATTTCCGCGTCGGACAAAGTATTTGTTTGCGCCGTAGCGCCCATGGCCACTAATAAAATCACCGCGCCCGTCCATGCCATCACCACCCTAACAACTTGAAAACTTTTCTTCATTTCGTGTCCAGCGCGAGTTGCAGCACCTCGGAAATCTGTTTCACGAAATGCACCTTCAACTTCGCGCGCACCTCCGCCGGCACGTCCGACCAGTCCGGCCGGTTGCCTTCCGGCAGGATCACCTGCTTCACGCCGAACCGCGATGCGGCAATCACCTTTTCCTTGATCCCACCCACGCGCATCACGCGGCCGCGCAGGCTGATTTCGCCGGTCATCGCCACATCGGAACGCACGCGCCGCTTGCTCATCAGCGAGGCCAGCGCGGCGCAGATGGTCACGCCTGCGCTCGGCCCGTCTTTCGGCGTGGCACCGGCGGGAACATGAATGTGCAGATCAAATTTGCCGTAGTCGTCGAAATCGAGGTCGAGCTTCTTCGCCTGCGAGCGCAGATAGCTCACGGCCGTCTGGGCGCTTTCCTTCATCACTTCGCCGAGCGAGCCGGTGAGAATCAAGTTGCCGCGGCCGCGCATCCGCGTGGCCTCGATGAACAGCACGTCGCCGCCCACCGGCGTCCACGCGAGGCCGGTGGCGATGCCGATTTCGTCAATCTTCTCCGCGCTTTCCAAAACGAACTTCGCGTGGCCGAGATAACTTTTTACATCTTTCGCGTCCAGCTTCACGGTTTCCGCCGCGCCGTTGCGGGCGACGATCTTGCGCGCGGCCTTGCGGGAGAGCGCGGCTATCTCGCGTTCGAGCTGGCGCACGCCGGCTTCGCGGGTGTATTCGCGGATGAGTTCGCGCAGGGCAGCGTCGGAGAACTTCACATCGCTGCGGGTCAGGCCGTGCTCCTCCAGCTGGCGCGGCACAAGATAGCGCTTGGCGATCTGCAATTTTTCCGACTCGGTGTAACTGGGCAGCTCGATGACTTCCAACCGGTCGCGCAATGCGGGATGAACCGGGTCGAGCCAGTTGGCGGTGGCGATGAACAGCACGCGCGACAGGTCAAACGGCAGATCGAGATAATGGTCGGTGAAGGTATGGTTCTGCGCGGGGTCGAGCACTTCCAGCAGCGCGGAGGCGGGGTCACCGCGAAAATCCGCGCCGACCTTGTCGAGTTCGTCGAGCAGGATGACGGGATTCCGGCTTTCCACGCGCCGGAGCGTTTGGAGAATCCGCCCGGGCAGGGCGCCGACGTAAGTGCGGCGATGGCCGCGTATTTCCGCTTCATCGCGCATGCCACCCAGCGAGATGCGGGCAAACTTGCGGCCGAGCGCATCGGCCACACTTTTGCCGAGCGAGGTTTTGCCGACGCCGGGCGGGCCGACGAGGCAGAGGATCGGGCCTTTGATTTCCTTGCGCCGCTTGAGCACGGCGAGAAATTCGAGCAACCGGTCCTTCACCTTGGCGAGGCCGAAATGCTGTTCATCCAGGATTTTTTCCGCCGCCTTCAAATCCAGTTTATCCACGGTTTCCTGCTGCCAGGGCAACGCAAGAATCCAGTCGAGGTAATTGCGCGAGACCCCGTATTCGGCGGCGGCGGGCGATGTTTGCTGCATCCGGTCGAGTTCCTGATTCGCGGCCTTGCGCGCCTCATCGGGCA
The DNA here is from genome assembly GCA_903870815.1 of uncultured Verrucomicrobia subdivision 3 bacterium. Taxonomy (GTDB): domain Bacteria; phylum Verrucomicrobiota; class Verrucomicrobiia; order Limisphaerales; family UBA11358; genus UBA11358. The sequence goes on along the minus strand of CAIQEI010000159.1, from coordinate 3,341 downwards.
ATTTGGCCTGATCGATTTTTTCGCGCAAGAGCCGGATCTCGTTAGCGTTTGGATCGGTGTCGCCGAGTTCACGCTGGATCACGCGCATCTGTTCGCGCAGGAAAAAGTCGCGCTGGGTCTTGGCGATGTTGGAGGCGACGTCGTTCTGGATCTTGGAGCTTAAATTGAGCACTTCCTGTTCGCGGTTGAGCAGCGGCAGGAGCTTTTGCAGGCGTTCGCGGACGGAAATCGTTTCGAGCAATTTCTGCTTCTCATCGAGCGGCAGGCCGAGGTTGGCGGCGATGAGATCGGCAAAGTGGCCGGGATGCTCGGTGTTGAGCGCGGCAATCTTTACCTGGTCGGAAAGCACGGTGGAAATCCGGGCGATCTCGTCGAAGCGCTTGTGCGCGTTACGCAGCATGGCCTGCAGTTCGACAGTGTCCTCGGTCTGGTCGCGGAGCAACTCGAAGCTGGCGCGGAGGTAGGGATTGGCCGGCTGAAACTTGTCCAGTCGGATGCGCCAGAGACCCTCGACCAGAATGCGGACGGTGCCATCGGGAAATTTGACCATCTTATTCAGCCGCGAAACGCAGCCGACCTTGTGCAGGTCGTCCGGGCCGGGTTCGGCGATGTCCGGGTTGATCTGCAAAACGGCGGCGAACAGGCGGTCGCCAGCCACGAGGTCGTCCACGAGCTTGAGGCTGGGGCCGGTCTCGACCAGCAGCGGCACAACGGCACCGGGAAAAATGACAATGTCTGAAAGGCCGAGAATGGGGAGCGTCTCCGGCAGCGAACGGGAAGAGACGCGACTGCTCAGCTCGGTCTTTTCGTTCGAGCCGAGGATGCTGACAAATTCTGTCTCTGCCGATTTAATCATCGATTGTTAATCCGGTTGGACGACACCGCACCGCAAAGATTCAAGCGCGGTCAAACTCCTTCGCTGATGGGAACCTTGGTGGTCTTGGCCGACGGCGTCTGCACCGGAGGCACATCCACGCGCAGAAAGCCGTTCACATAGGCCGCCTTGGCCTGGCTCAAATCGTAGCCCGCCGGCAGATCCAGCACGGTTTCAAACGGCCCGTAGCTGATCTCCATCACCAGGAAACTGCAGTGGGGCGCGCGGCAGCAGTCCGGGCGGATGCCGTTGATGCGCAGCCGCTGGCCTTCCACGGTGATCTCGAGGCTGTCGCTCTTCATGCCGGCCAACTCGGCCTTGATGACGAGGCCAGCCTCGGTGGCATAAATGTCCGTGTTCGGCGTCCAGCGGCCCGTGGCCGGCTCGCCGGTGCTGTGGCTACGGGACGCGAAATGTACTGAGGAACTGACTTTGGTGACTGCCATGCTGAAAAGTTGGTTGTATGAATTCTCGTCCTGATTTATGAACCGTCAACCGTCAACTTGAGGCTTCGTCCTCCGTGGTCTCAGCGGCGTGGTCGTGATGACAACCGCAACCGCAATGGTGATCGGAGCTATTGGTTCCCGAACTGCGCCACACAAAAAAAGTGGCAACCCCCAGGACCGTCACCAGCATCAGAATATCCGGCCAGTTCATGCAGCCAACATAACGGCAAACCGGATTCGCGCAAATGGAATTTTCAGAGTGAAATTTCACCAACATCCGGCTAGTCTGCCCGCATGGCCGAACCGTTCCGTCATCACCACCGCGTCAGCTATGCCGAATGCACCGTCGGCGACCACATCTATCATTCACGCTACCTTGATCTGCTGGAGGCGGCGCGCGGCGAATTCATGCGCGCGCTCGGCACGCCGGTGCTGGCGTTGCAGGTCGCCGACTACATTTTCCCGGTCATCGAGGCGCGGCTGCGCTACAAGTTCCCCGCGCGCTACGACGACCGACTGATGATTGAAGTCTGGATGACGCTGGTCGAGCGGGTGCGTTTGAATTTCGGCCACCGCATTTTGAACCAGGATGCCAAACTCATTCTCGAAGCCGAAACTTTCCACTGCTGCACCGGTCGCGATGAAAAGCCCAAACGCCTGCCGGCGGAACTGGTGGAAAAACTGAAACCGTATTTGCCGGCGAAAACCTTATTTTGACCGCCGAGATCGCGGAGGATTATCGTTGACACATTTTTTCTGCCTGAAAAAATCCCGGCAGGTAACCGGGATATTTTGACAACGCCGCATATAAATTCAAACCACCACCGCCCTGCCGGCGGAATTTCCATCGTCCGCATTATTCCAACGTGAAAAATTACATTCTCGACACCAACGTCCTGCTCCACGACCCCAATTCACTCGTCAACTTCAAGGAAAACAACGTCCTCGTGCCCATTGAGGTCATTGAGGAAATTGACCGATTCAAGCGCGAGTCCACCGAACTAGGCCGCAACGCCCGCACGGTCTCACGGATGCTTGACGGCTTTCGCGGCGAGGGCAGCTTGAGCGCCGGCGTGGAACTGCCCAACGGCGGCAAGCTCAAAATCGCTTTCCAGAAAAACGGCCACGGCGAAACCATCTTCACCAAGGATTCGGTGGACAACCGGATTCTCGCCCTTGCCGCCGGCATCCAGCAAACGCAGCCGGAGAACGCGACAATTCTCGTTTCCAAGGATATCAATCTCCGCATCAAGGCCGACGCCATCGGCGTGATGGCCGAAGATTATGAGACGGACCGCGTGTTCATCACCGATCTTTACACTGGCATGGTCGATCTCACCGTCTCGGCCGAAAAAATGGCCGCGTTCCGAGCCAAGGGCGAACTCGCGCTGGCCGGCGGAAAAAATTACTTTCCGAACGAATACTGCACCCTGACCGACGAGGCCAATCCGAAGAAAGCCGCGCTCACAAAAGTGGACGCGACGGGCACAAAGCTAATTCCCATCCTCGACTGCCGAGAAGGCGTCTGGGGCATCAAGCCGCGCAACCGCGAGCAGCATTTCGCGCTGGACGCGCTCCTGGACGACCGCGTGAAGCTGGTCACGCTCATGGGCAAGGCCGGCACGGGAAAAACCCTGGTGGCGATGGCCGCCGGCTTGAAACGCGTGGTGAACGACCGCGAATTCCGCCGGCTCGTCGTCGCGCGCCCGACGATTTCCATGGGCAAGGAGCTGGGCTTCCTGCCCGGGTCGCTGGAGGAGAAGCTGGCGCCGTGGATGCAGCCCATCCATGACGCGCTGGAGATGTTGAGCGATTTGAACATGGGCCACGACCACCGCCGCGCCGCCGACCTGATGCGCAGCGGCAGCATCGTGGTGGAGGCGTTGAGCTACATCCGCGGCCGCAGCATCGCCAACCAGTTCATGATCATTGACGAGGCGCAGAACCTGACGCCCCTGGAGGCCAAGACCATCGTCACGCGCGTCGGCAGCGGCACGAAAATTGTCTTCACCGGCGACCCG
>CAIQEI010000158.1 GCA_903870815.1 uncultured Verrucomicrobia subdivision 3 bacterium | reverse complement strand
TGGCACCTTTTGTCCGTTTTCGGCATTTTTAAAACCGGGTGACAAAAAGAGACAAAAGGTGCCAAAAGGTGTCAAAAAGTGACATCGGGGGTCGCGCGAATGCCAGGTGCCCAAAAAGGGCCATAACCCGACTTGGCTCGGTTTCTGAGGTTTTGAATCCAGCTCGCTGGTAAATACTAGCCCCTTGGCCCAAACTTTCGGGCTGTTTACGTCACCGGTTCGTCACTGGGATTTAACCCGGTCGTCTTTGTGTTTGGCGCAAGACCGGCTAAATTGTCAGCATGGTGCCGCGTATATTGATTGTGGATGACGAGGGTGATTTCATCGAGCTGGTGAAATTTCGACTTGCCCGGCTGGGCTGCGAATTTCTGGTGGCGGGCGACGGCATCCACGCCTTGAGCCTGGCGCGCGAATGCAAGCCGGACTTGATCCTGCTCGACATCTTGCTGCCGGATCTCGACGGCCTGTCGGTATGTGAAATCCTGCGCCGCCAGCCGGCCACCAGGAAAATCCCCATCATCTTCATGAGCGCGCTCTCCGGCGATGTGACCAAACGCTCCGCCGCCATGCACGCCGAGGATTTCTTCACCAAGCCGCTGGACCTGGAACGCCTCGAAAAACGCATCGCCGGACTGCTGCACACCGGAATTGCCGCCAACTGACCGCCGGCAAATTGCCCCGCGCTTCGCTTGACAGGGAAGCGCGCTGTGTTCATTTTTACCCGGTTGTTTTTAAGGAACTAAATGAGCGCATTACACAATCTTTTCGGAACATTGCAAAACTTTGAACTCGGCAATGGCCGGCCGGGGAAATTTTATTCCCTGCCCGCGCTGGAAAAAGCCGGCGTCGGCCCGGTTTCCAAACTGCCGGTTTCCATCCGCCTCGTGCTGGAATCCGTCCTGCGTAACTGCGATGGCAAAAAAGTCCACGAGGGCAACATCAGGGAACTCGCCAACTGGAAACCGACCGAGACGCGCACGGCGGAAATTCCGTTCGTGGTCGCGCGCATCGTGTTGCAGGATTTCACCGGCGTGCCGTTGCTGGTGGACCTGGCGGCGATGCGCACCGCCGTGGCCAAGATCGGCAAGAACCCGAAAATTATCGAACCGCTAGTGCCGGTGGATTTGGTGGTGGACCATTCGGTGCAGGTGGATTTCGCCGGCGCCGCGGATTCCATGGCCAGAAATCTCGATTTGGAATTCACGCGCAACCGCGAGCGCTACCAGTTTTTGAAATGGGGCATGCAGGCGTTCGACACGTTCAAAGTTGTCCCCCCCGGCATTGGTATCGTGCATCAGGTAAACCTGGAATATCTGGCCAAGGGCGTCTTGTCTTCCCAAGACCCTGGAAGCAAGACCTCAGACCCCATCTTCTATCCGGACACCCTGGTCGGAACCGATTCGCACACGACCATGATCAACGGCCTCGGCATCGTGGGTTGGGGCGTCGGCGGCATTGAGGCGGAAGCGGGCATGTTGGGTCAGCCGGTTTATTTCCTCACGCCGGATGTCGTGGGCGTTCACCTCACCGGCGCGATCCGCGAAGGCGTCACCGCCACGGATGTCGCGCTTACCGTCACGCAGATGTTGCGCAAGGCGAAAGTCGTCGGCAAGTTCGTGGAGTTCTTCGGGCCCGGCGCGGCGGCGCTGCCGCTGGTGGACCGCGCGACCATCGCCAACATGGCGCCCGAATACGGCGCGACCATGGGCTTCTTTCCGATGGACGCCGAGTGCGTCAACTATCTCCGCGCCACTGGCCGCACGGACGAGGCGGTCAAGACCTACGAAAATTATTACCGGGCGCAGGGCTTGTGGGGCATTCCCAAGAAAGGCGAAATCACCTACTCGCAGGAAATCGAACTGGACCTGGGCGCGGTGCTGCCCAGCGTCGCCGGCCCGAAACGGCCGCAGGACCGCATCGAATTGCCAAAATTGAAAAGCGAATTCATCAGCGCTTTCAGCAAGCCGGTCACGGAGAATGGCTTTGGCATGAAGCCGGAGGAATTGTCGCGCACCGTCCATGTTTCGGCGGGCGGCGAGTTTCATCCCGGCGGCGGCAGCCAGTCGAATGAGGGCGCCCTGCGTAGTGAACGGGAAATGGCCACCGAACATCCCACTGCCGATCCGATCCACGCCCGGGCCCCGCGGCTGGACGGCCATGTGCGCAACGGCTCGGTGCTCATCGCGGCCATCACCAGTTGCACCAACACGAGCAATCCCTCCGTGATGTTGGCCGCCGGGCTGCTGGCGAAGAAGGCCGTGGAAAAAGGTCTCACCGTCAATTCCACCGTGAAGGCGTCGCTCGCACCCGGTTCGCGCGTCGTCAGCGACTATTTGAACCAGACCGGTTTGCAGCCGTTCCTGGACCGGCTCGGCTTCAACCTCGTCGGCTACGGCTGCACAACCTGCATCGGCAATTCCGGTCCGCTGCATCCGGCCATTGAGGACGCCATCGTCAAAAATAATCTGGTCGCCGCGTCCGTGCTTTCCGGCAACCGCAACTTCGAGGCGCGCGTCCACCAGAACATCAAGGCGAATTTCCTCATGTCGCCGCCGCTCGTCGTCGCCTTCGCCCTCGCGGGCCGGGTGGACATTGACCTCGCCAACGACGCGCTCGGCACCGGCAAGGACGGCAAGCCCGTTCACCTGCGCGACCTCTGGCCCAGCCTGAAGGAAGTTCGCGACCTGATGCAATCGGCCTTGCAACCGGAAATCTTTCGCAAACTTTACAAAGATTTCGCCGCGCAAAATCCGAAATGGAACGAAATCCCGTCCAGCACCGGCAACGTGTATGAATGGGATCGCCAGTCTACCTACATTCAGGAACCGCCCTTCTTCACCAACTTCGCCCTGCAACCGGGAAGCATCGCGCCGATCACGGCGGCCCGGGCGCTGGCCATCTTCGGCGATAGCGTGACAACCGATCACATTTCGCCCGCCGGTTCCATCAAGAAGTCTTCCCCGGCCGGAAAATATCTCATCGAGAACGGCGTGACGGCGGAAGATTTCAACAGCTACGGCTCGCGCCGCGGCAACGACCGCGTGATGACGCGCGGCACGTTCGCCAACGTCCGCATCAAAAATCTGATGCTCGCCGGCCAGGAAGGCGGCGACACGTTGTTGCAACCGGAAGGCAAGAAGGTTTCGATCTACGATGCTTCAATGGAATACCAGAAACGCGGCACGCCGCTCGTCGTGCTGGCCGGTCAGGAATACGGCACCGGCAGTTCCCGCGACTGGGCGGCCAAGGGAACTAATCTGCTTGGCGTGAAAGCCGTCGTCGCGCAGAGCTTCGAGCGCATCCACCGCAGCAACCTCGTCGGCATGGGCGTGCTCCCGCTGCAATTCAAGGAAGGCACCACCGCGCAGACCCTCAAACTTGACGGTTCGGAGACCTACGACATTGTCGGGCTTGACGCGAATATCAAGCCGCAGCAGGACCTCACGCTGAAGATCACGCGCAAGGAAGGCTCCGTGGAAAACGTCGCCGTCCGCTGCCGCATCGATACGCCCATCGAGATTGATTACTACCAGCACGGCGGCATCTTGCCGTATGTGCTGCGCCAGTTGGTCGCGAAGGCATAGCCCTTGGAGCGCCGAGCACCGTCTCGGCTCGTTGGTATCGTGATGAGAAACACGCCGGATTGGAGATGGCGTTCCGATGCCAGCGTTGTATTTTCACTGCCCCATCGCGTATGCTGCGGGACATGATTCATGATGTTCAAGCCATCGCGGCGGAAGTGATCCGTAAAACCGGCAAGGACAAGCCGGCAGACGCGGCGTTGCGCGAGGTGCTCAAGCAGATCAAAGACCTCGCGCCTTTCGACGCGACGGAGATTGCCAAGACGGTTTTCATTTATTACCGCTGGCACGTCTGGCTGCGCGAGGAACGCGGTGTGGAAGCCAAGATGCGTTTGGCCATCCGCTTGAACCAGCGCTTTCAGGCGAATTCTGCCAGCGTCCCATTGGCTGAACTACGCACCAACGCCGTGCCCGGGTGGACGGCGGCGGAAATGGATGTCACCGATGAATGGCTGCTCTCGTTGCAGCGTGAACCGAAATTGTGGCTGCGCGCAAAACGCGGAAAGGGCGAGGCATTGGCAAAAACTTTGTTCGCGGCGGATGTCAGCCCATCGCTGCCGGAGGCGTTGCTGTATCGTGGCGAGGAGGATTTATTTAAGACGCCGGAATTTCACGCGGGCGAATTCGAGATTCAGGATATCGCGTCGCAGATCGTCGGATCATTGTGCGCTCCGCAGCTGGGCGAAACCTGGTGGGACACCTGCGCCGGCGAAGGCGGCAAGACACTGCACCTGTCCGACCTGATGCAGAACAAGGGCCTGCTTTGGGCAAGCGACCGCGCGGAATGGCGGCTGCAAAAACTCAAGCGGCGCACGGGGCGGGCGAAGGCCTTCAATTATCGCTCCGTTTTCTGGGACGGCGGCGCGAAGCTGCCGACGAAAACAAAATTTGACGGCGTGCTGGTGGATGCGCCGTGTAGCGGCATCGGCACGTGGCAGCGCAATCCGCAGGCGCGCTGGACGACAACCGTGGATGATGTGCGCGAACTTTCAATGATTCAGCGGAAACTGCTGGCGAATGTCGCGCCGAGCGTGAAGCCCGGCGGCAAATTGATCTTCTCTGTCTGCACCTTGTCGCGGGCCGAGACGACGGAAGTGGTGGAAGTTTTTAACTCCAGTCAGCCTGATTTCGAGCCGCTGATTTTCCCGGAAATTAAGCTGAACGGACGAACGGTCGCCGGCGTGTCCTCGCTCACCCTCTGGCCGCAGGATTTGGACGGCAACGGCATGTTCATCGCCGGCTGGCAACGGAAGAAAGCTTAGCCGGTTGGATCAAAATATTTGATTCGATTCAGAGGCCTGGTGGCGAATGAGGAAGCGCCGCTGAAGCTTAATGGCGACTCCCGGTAGCCGGTTTTGGCGACGGGCGGGCCATGATTCCAAAAAATCCGGAAAATAATGTTGCCACCGGTCGCGGGTTTGATATATTCCGCGCTCCGTTTCTCCAAAAACAGAGACGGTAATTTTACCGCGATTTTTAACGCAAATGCCGACAATTAATCAACTGGTCCGCAAGGGCCGCACTAAAGTCAAGTACAAGTCCAAGTCGCCAGCCTTGGAGAACTCCCCGTTTCGTCGCGGTGTATGCATCCAAGTGATGACCCGCACGCCGAAGAAACCCAACTCCGCGATGCGCAAAGTCGCCAAGGTGCGTTTGACCAACGGCTACGAAATCATCGCCTACATTCCGGACGAGGGCCACAATTTGCAGGAACACAGCATCGTGCTCGTGCGCGGTGGCCGTGTGAAGGATTTGCCCGGCGTGCGCTATCACATCGTGCGGGGCACGCTCGACGCCGCCGGCGTGGAGAAGCGCCGCGTGAGCCGTTCCAAATACGGCGTGAAGCGCCCGAAAGCCGCCAAAGCCGCCCCGGCCAAGTAAACTTTTAAAAGATTAATTATGTCTCGCAGACGTCAAGCAACCAAACGGCCCCTGGCCAAGGACGGCAAATACCAGAACACGCTGGTCAGCCGCCTCGTGAACACCGTCATGTTTTCCGGCAAGAAGAGCACGGCGCAACGCATCGTTTACGGCGCGTTCGACACTATCTCTGAAAAAAACCCGGCGAGCAACCCGATTGAAATTTTGCAGCGCGCGGTGGACAACGCCAAGCCCCGCATTGAAACGAAGGCCCGCCGCGTCGGTGGCGCCACGTATCAGGTGCCGCTGGAAATCCCGTCCGAACGCCAAAACGCGCTTGCGCTCCGTTGGATCGTGGACTTCGCGGATGCCAAAAAAGGTACGCCAATGAAGGTCGCGCTCGCCACGGAAATCCTCGAAGCCTACCAGGGTCAGGGGAACGCCATTCGCAAACGTGACGAAGTTCACAAAATGGCGCAGGCCAACAAAGCTTTTGCGCATTTCCGTTGGTAGAAAGTTTTTTCAACACGCCCCGACGGAAATCGCCGGGGCGTTTTTTGTTTCCAGAACAGATTAAGTATAAATTAAAATTTTGACATTATGAGCGCTGAAGTTAAATCCCCCAATTCGCCCCATCGCGAATACACCCTCGAACGCACCCGCAACATCGGCATCGCCGCGCATATTGACGCCGGCAAGACGACCACCACCGAGCGCATTCTCTTTTATACCGGCCTGATCCACAAGATCGGCGACGTCGATGACGGCAACACCGTGACCGACTGGATGGAGCAGGAAAAAGAGCGCGGCATCACGATCACGTCGGCCGCCGTCACCTGTTTTTGGACGCAGAAAACCGTCAAGCCGGGCGAAAGTGAGATTTACAAGGCGTTTAACAATGTCCCGCACCGCATCAACATCATCGATACGCCCGGTCACGTGGATTTCACCGCCGAGGTGGAACGTTCCATGCGCGTGCTCGACGGCGCGGTCGCCGTGTTTTGCGGCGTTGCCGGCGTGC
>CAIQEI010000157.1 GCA_903870815.1 uncultured Verrucomicrobia subdivision 3 bacterium | reverse complement strand
GCGCGGCTGGGTCGGATGCAGGAGATGACGTGAGGAATCTCTAAATCAAAAAAATTATTAAAATGAGACTCGTCACCTCGTCTCCTACAAATCAAGGGCAGCCGGGTAACATTCGGGAGGGTGACGACGGTTCGGCGGTGCAAGCGGGGCGGGCGATTCCGTTTGAAAAAACTTGAATCCACCGGCCGTTCGGAAACAATCTGCCCCATCGGAAGCGCCCCGTATAATTTACCTATGAAAAGAAAATCCATCCGTTTCGCCCCGCTGCTGTTGCTGCCCGCCGCCCTGCTGCTCGCGGGCTGCTGGACCAATCCCTACACGATCCAGCCCGCCACCGGCAGCCCCGCGTTCAAGGGCAGCATGGTGTTCGTGGATTCGCATTCCGCCGTGGCCACCGTGGCATCCGTGGATGCCGCCTCCCGCCAGATTGTCCTCCATTACACCGACGGCACCTCCACCACCAACATCGCCGGCCCGGAGATCATCAACTTCGACAAGATCAAAGCCGGCGACGTCGTCAAGGGCACGGTCGCCGAGGAGATCGGCATCTTCATCATCAAGAACGGCCCGCCGCCCAGCACCGACACCGGCGTCCTCATCCAGGGCGCGGCCAAGGGCGCGAACCCCGCCGGCGTGATGGTGACGACCATCGACATGAACGCACGCGTGATCATGGCCGACCGCAGCTACCGGATGCTCACGCTGAAATACGCCAACGGGCAGATCAAGACCTTCAAGGTGCCCCTGCCCTACACACTCGAACACGTCGCAGCCGGCGACGACGTGGTCATGCGCGCCACGCAGACCATCGCGCTGCATCTCGTGCCGAAATAATCCCCTGCCCGCAGCCGCCAGCCATGAGCAGTTTCGAAATCAGCCTGGTTGCCCTGTTGTGCCTGGTGCTTGGGTTCATCCTGGGGATGTGGCTGCAGTATCTGCTGCCGGAGCATCACCTCTCCAAGGAGTCGCAGGACACCGTCAAGCTCGGGGCCGGCATGGTGGCCACCATGTCCGCGCTGATCCTGGGCCTGCTGGTCAGCTCCGCCAAAAGCTCCTTTGACGCCGTGAACGTCTCCATCGCCCAGAACGGCGCGCGGGTCATCCAGCTCGACCATTTGCTCGCGGAATACGGGCCGGAGACGCGCCCCTTCCGCGACCAGCTTAAAGCCTCCGTCCTTGAACGGGTGCAAAAAATCTGGGGCAAACCCGCCGGCGACTCCGCGCTGCACGCCGTTGAAAAATCCAGGGCCATGCTGGAGCTCCAGACCGCCCTCCAGCGGCTTACGCCGCAGACAGAACGGGAAAAATCCCTGCTCAACCAGTGTCTCCAGGTCAGCACGGACATCTGGCAGAGCCGACTGCTCATCATCGAGGAGCAGCAGGAGCCGGTGCCGCCGGTGTTCCTCGTGCTACTCTTGTTCTGGCTCACCCTGCTGTTCGTGAGTTTCGGCCTGTTCGCGCCACGCAACGTCACAGTCTTCGCCGTGCTGCTGGTGTGCGCGGTGTCGGTAGCTTCCGCCGTGTTTCTGATTTTGGAAATGAGCCATCCGCTCGACGGCCTTATGAAGGTGTCCAGCGCGCCGCTGCTCAAGGCGCTGGAACTCATCGGCCATTGAAGTCCCGCAGCCGCGTTAGTGACAACGCGGAGGTTTCGGCGGGGGCGGCGGCGGCGGGCCGGGCGGTTTGATTTCCGGCGTCAAAATGGATTGCCTCCACCGGCCGGGGCAGACAACCTTTAGCCCGCAAGGATTGAACATGAGCAAACTCACCCATTCGCTAAAACACCTCGTCCAGGAGATGATCCCGCCCGCCGCGTTCTTTTTCGTGTCGTTCCAACTGCTGGCGCTGACCCGGGCGCTGATGCTCAAACAATATAACATCGAGGCCACGACGTTTTTGGCGGCGACCATCGGCGCGCTGGTGGCGGCCAAGGTGGTGGTGCTGGCGGATCTGCTGCCGTTCATCAACCGTTATCCCGGACGCCCGCTCGTCTGGAACATTTCCTGGAAGACGGGCATCTATATGGCCGCCGCGCTGGCGGTGCGCTACCTGGAGGAGCTGTTTCATTTTTACCGCCTGCACGGCACGGTGCTGGACGCCAACCGGCACCTGCTGGCGGAGGTGGTGTGGCCGCATTTCTGGGCGATCCAAATCTGGCTGACGGTGCTGTTGCTGATATATTGCACGATGCAAGAGCTGCGGCGCGCGCTCGGCCCGGAGCGGGTGAAGGAATTGTTTTTCGGCGGGTCCGCCACGGCGGCGGCCTGATCCGCGAGCCGGCTCGCGGGGACGCTCGCCCCACCAAAAATCCGAACGCGCGGAACCAGTCCGCCCCATGAAGCAATGGCAACTTCAAGCGCGCCCGCGGCAAAAACGTTCTTGCCGCGGATGCAGCGGCATAGAAACTATGGGCGACATGACCACCGGTCTGCCATTTTCCGTGGATAAATACGACGCACCGCTGCCGGCTCGCGGGGACGCTCGCCCCACCAAAAATCCGAACGCGCGGAGGCACTGGCTGATGCCGGTTTTAGTGCTGCTGCTCGGGGGTTTTGTTTTCACCGCGCGCGCGCAGACACCGCCGGCAAATTTCAACCCGCAACCATCCGTTCTCAACCATCAACCTGCCGTCACCGCCGCGGCCGGCGCCGCCGAGGAGGAAGTCCTGGATTACGACGAGCCGGAATCCGTCATCACCGTGCCGGAGAAGCCCGGCTGGGTGGAGACGTTTCCGGTGATGGTGCGGCTGATGATCGGCGTGACGATCGTGATGATTATCCCATCCCTGTCCCGCCGCTGCCATCTGCCACCGGTGGTGGGGCTGATCATCGCCGGGATCCTGCTCGGCCCGCATGTCATCGGCATGGTGCGGCACACCGGCCCGATCATCGCGCCGTTCGCCGAATTGGGACGACTGCTCCTGCTGTTTTTTGTGGGCCTGGAAATTGACCTGGCGCTCTTCAACCGGGCGAAGTGGCGCACCACGTTTTTCGGGCTGGCGACATTCCTGATACCGCTCGGCTTCGGGGTGGCTCTTGGTTTGGGCTTCGGCTACAGCCTGGTCGCGTCGGTATTGATCGGCTCATTGCTGGCGTCGCACACGCTGCTCGGCTATCCGGTGGTGGAGCATTACGGCCTCGCGAACCGGCAACCGGTGATTGTGACCGTGGGCGCGACGATTTTCACGGACACGCTGTCGCTGACGCTGCTGACGGTCTGCGTCTCGATCCACCACACGGGCTTTGATGGCGGCCAACTGCTGCTGCAACTGGGCGAAATCATGATTTACCTCGCCATCGTGCTGTTCGGGCTGAACCGGCTCGTGCGCTGGTTCTTCGCGCGGTTCCAGCCGGAGGTGGAAATGCAGATGCTGGTGCTGCTGTTCATCGTCGGCACGGCCGGCCTGCTGGCCGAGGTGATCCACATGGAAAGCATCGTCGGCGCGTTCATGGCAGGACTGGCGGTCAACCAGGTCCTGCGCGGGACGGCCGCGCAGAAGAACCTCGAGGTGATGGGGAAAACCCTGTTCCTGCCCGCGTTCTTCCTGACCATCGGCCTGGCCATCAATCTGCCGGAAGTCGGGCGCAGCCTGATGGGCCATCCCGGCTTTGTCTGCCTGATGACCGCCGGGCTACTCGCCGCCAAATTTCTCGCGGCGCGGCTCATGGGCGCGGTGTTCCGCTATCCGCGCAACGACTGGCTCGTCATGTGGTCGTTGAGCACGCCACAGGTGGCCGCGACGATCGCCGCCGCGCTGGTGGCCTACCGGGCGGTGAACGCCGCCGGCCAGCGCCTCATCGGCCAGGAAGTCCTGAGCAGCGTGCTGGTGATGGTGCTCGTCACCGCCGTCGCCGGGCCGATACTGACGGAAATTTATTCCAAGCGCATCGTGGCGGAAGAAACCGCCCCGGAGAAAAAGCCATGAACCCCAATCACCCATCCCATCCGACCGCTCCCCGTCCCCGCCGCGCGGGCAAGTTCCGTTTCTCCATGCCAGAATTTCTCGGCGCGCTGGTGCTGATGCTATTTGTGACGCCGCTCGTGGACGAGCTGAAATACGGCAAAGCCATTGATTCCGCGCTCATCACCATGATGCTGATCATGGGCGTGCTGGCGGTGGGCCGCAGCCACCGGACGCTCGTGCTGGCGGTGGCGCTGATGCTGCCGGCGGTGGCGACCCGCTGGGCCAACCATGTGTGGCCGAAAACTGTGCCGGAGGAACTGACTTCGATCACGGCGCTTGTCTTCATTGGCTTCGTCGAATTCCAGATGTTGCGGTTCATCTTTCGCGCCCACAAGGTCAACACGGAAGTTTTGTGCGCGGGCATCGCCGGCTACCTGCTGCTGGGCGTGCTGTGGATGTCGGCCTACCGGCTGGTGTCGGATCTGAACGTTGGGGCGTTCGCCTTCACCGTCGGCGCCACCTCCCCGCACACGCTGTCGCAGTTCGAGGCGTATTATTTCAGCTACATCACCTTGAGCACGGTGGGCTATGGCGACATCGCGCCGCTCACGCCCGGCGCGCGGACGCTGGCGATGACCGAGGCGATGACGGGCACGCTTTACATGGCGGTGCTCATCTCGCGACTGGTCGCGCTCTATTCCAACGAGAAGCGGGACGAGGAGAATTAAACGGCGGCTTGGCTGATCGAGACTCCCATAATCGGATGCCGCCTTTGCCTTAGCCCAGGGCTTCTGCCCGGTGGTGGTGGGCGGATTGGCCTACTATTGAGACTCGCTCAATACGGTGACGGAGCGCGGCGTTCACGCCGCTTCAACGACCAGAAACACAAATTACGTGGAAAGCCCACCCCGCCTGCATTTTTCACGCTGAAGCGGCGTGAACGCCGCGCTCCGCTCGCGCCAAATTCATGTCACCCTATTTTGCGAGTCTCAATAATACCGTCTGCGGTTTGAAATTGCCCCATTTTCAAATGGTAGTGGCGGCGCTCCGCGAGCGCCGTTTGATAATCAATTCGGCGGTCGCAGACCGCCGCTACAG
>CAIQEI010000156.1 GCA_903870815.1 uncultured Verrucomicrobia subdivision 3 bacterium | reverse complement strand
TGCAGGGGATGGACAAAGAACAAACAAAAACATAAACTCAACCATGTCCCAGGACTAACTCATGGACTGGATCAGAAAAGTGAAGCCGGTCAGAATAACTGGGCGGCAATTGTTTGTTAGGTGGCATGAGAGCGTCCATTGCATTCTTGGTTGCGGCAGCGATTATCGTGTGCTTCAAGCAGGAAAACAAAGCCACTCCCACAAACAATGTCGTCTCGCTTCATACGGACTTCACTGCCGATGCCAGATTAGATGCGACTGAATTGAGTAATGTAGTGAAGCTAGCAAGCATGTGTGGTATTGAGCAAGTTGCGGAAGTGCGGACATTTCATTATTTCCCTACTTCTTCACGAGGGATTGAAGTAACTAGTGCCGACCAGATGTCTGGTCGGAACATCACATACAAAACCTCAGAAATATTTCGAGAGGGTTGGGCATATAAATCCAAACAGACAGGATCAATGCAAGCGATTTCAGTGGGACCATTCTGGGTTGAAGGGTTGGGAATTCCGACGACCCACACAGCTAAGCTTTTTAACACTGTCAACGGCTTCATTCACGTCGAGGTTGAAACTGGAATTTCAACCAATGTCGCAGACATGATCATCAATGCATTCACGAGCACTAATTTTCTCGTTCGAGAGAGTCAAGGGATTGGAAGTGTAGATAAATCCTTGATTGAAGGCGAAAATCTATCACGACCAGATAGGCTGGTAAAAGCTCGAACGGCCGGCCATTACGGGATAAGTTTTTCAGGCGGCGGAAGCATTTATGAATGTGGTTTTTCCAGTAATAAAACGTCTGTTTTTTCTGTTACTTTACCACCAACACCGTAAAACGTAGGTCACCTCCTAAGAAACTAGGCGAGTTCCCTACCGTCCGCTAAAGATTCCCATCCGTTCGCACGATTGCAACCCACCCGGCCTCAATTCAATGCGATACCGCGGCGGATGAAGGTGGGGATGTCCAAATCCTCGCCGCGATGGAGTGTGGGCTCGCTCTTGTCGAACCGGCCCCGGGAGATGATGGTCAGCGGCAATTGCCCCTGCACGGCCTTGTTCCCCGCCCGGCGGGCGCGCGGCCGGGCCGCCGCCGTTTCGCGATGCGCTTGAACGGTGGCGGTCGCCGCGGGGTGGCTTTCCGCGCGCGGGGTTACGCTGCCGACGGGCGCGTTCGTTTTGGCGGCGATGACGGTGACACAAAGTTTTTCCTTCAAGCCGGCATCCACCGCCGCGCCCATCACAATCTGCGCGTGGGCGCACTGGCGTTTCACCTGCTCCATCACGCGGTTGATCTCGGCCATGGTCAGGTCTTTGCCGGCGGTGAGGCTCACGAGCACGGCGTCGGACTCGGCCAGCGCGCGGCCCTCGTCGAGCAGCGGGTGGTTGAGGATCTTTTCCGCCACTTCGCGGGCGCGGCCCGGCCCGGAGGCTTCCACAAAGGCGAAGGCGTTCTCGGCATGGCGGTCGCGCAGGAGCGCGCACAGGTCGCCAAAGTGGACCTGGATGAGGCCCGGGCGGGTGAGCAGCGACCACACGCCGCGCACGCCCTCGGAGAGAAAGCCGCCGGTGACCTGGAAGGTCTCCACGAGCGTGGAGTTCTCATCGATGAGCTTGAAAATCTTCTGGCTCGGCAGGGAGATGACGCCGTCGGCGGCGGCTTTGAGCTGTTCGAGCGCGGCGTGGGCCTGCGCCTCGCGGCGGTTGCCCTCGCACTCGAACGGCAGGGTGACAAACGCCAGCACGAGCGCGCCGGCCTCGTGCGCGGCCCGGGCCAGCACGGGGCTGATGCCGCTGCCGGCCCCGCCGCCTAGCCCGGCGAGGATGAACACGACGTTCGCGCCGGCGCAGGCGGATTTGAGGGTGGCGAACTGTTCCTCGGCCAGGGCGCGGGCGCGGTCGGGGTCGCCGCCGGAGCCGAGGCCGCGAAAGAGCTTGTTCTCCAGATGGATCTTCACCGGGGCGACGGACGCGGCGAGCGCGGCGGCGTCGGTGTTGATGGCGGCGAATTCCGCACCGGCAAATTCCGCGGGGCCGAGGGCGCCGAGCAGCGCGTCGCCGGCATTGCCCACGGCGATGATCCGCACGCGCGGCCGGCCGGCGGCTTCGGGGATTTCAAAGAGAGGGTTTTCAGCGTTCATGATTCATCCTTTCAGGAGCGGGGCATCATTTTGTGGAACACGCCCTTAAGACCGCCCATGAGCGTGGGGCGCGCGGCGCGGCGGCGGTTTTTCAGCGAACCGAATTTCACCAGGCCGATGGCGGCGGCAAATTCCGGCTGGTCGAGCGCGGTGGTGAGGCCGCTGATGGCGGTGGCGTGGCCGGGGGCAACGTTCATCTGGAAGACATTTTCCGCCAGCGCCACGATGCCCGGCACGCGCGAACTGCCGCCGCAGATGAACACGCCGGCGCGCAGATAATCGGCGAGGCCGGCGGACTCCAAATCCTGCGCGATGAGCTGGAAGAGTTCCTCCAGCCGCAGCGACATGATGCGCTGCAGGTGCTCGTGATTGACGCGCTTGAGTTCGAGGCCGAGGTCGTTGGCGATGCTGATGGTCTGGCCCTTGGCCGTGGCGGTGGGCACCGCGGTGCCGAATTCCAATTTCAATTTTTCGGCGCGCGTCAGCGGCACTTTCAAACCGTAGGCGAGGTCGTTGGAGATATGGTCGCCGCCAACCGCGAGCACGCCGGAATGCCGGATGACGCCGTCGGAATAGACGACGAATTCCGTGGTGCCGCCGCCGATGTCGATCACGAGCGCGCCGAGCTCCTTCTGTTCGCTGGAGAGCAGGGCCAGCGCGGTGGCGATGCCGTTGAAGACAACGTCATCCACTTCCAGCGAGGTGGCGCGGACGAGGCGGACGACATTCTGGAGGCGGTTGGCGTGGCCGTGAATGACGTGCATGTCCACTTCCAGCCGCGCGCCGAGCATGCCGACGGGCTGGGTGACGCCGTCCTGGCCGTCCACGAAGAAATGCTGCCGCACGGCGTGGATGACGGTGTTTTCGGCGGGGAGATTGATGGCCTTGGCGTTCTTGACCACGTCCTCGACATCGTCCTGGGAAATTTCGCGGTCGGCGGAAACCACCGGATGCACGCCGCGGTTGTTGAAGCCGCGGATGTGGCCGCCGCTCACGCCGAGATACACGCTGCGGATCTCGACATCGGCCATCTGCTCGGCCTCGGAGATGGCGGCGCGCAAATCCTCCTCGACCTGCTCGGGATTGATGATCTCGCCCTTGCGGACGCCGCGCGAGCGCGCCTGGCCGAGGCCGATGATGTTCAGCGCGCCGTCGGCGTTCTGCTCGCCGACCACGACGCAAATTTTTGAAGTACCGATCTCGAGGCCGGCTATGATGTTGGAATCGTCAAACATTTTTCCTCCGGATTTTAATTGGTTTCACCGCCTTGGGGGTCACGGTCAGCGGGGCGGCGTTGGCCAGCATCTTGTGCAGCGGCACGTTGTTCGCCACCGCCAAATCCAATGTGGCAATCGCCCATTTTTCACGCACGCCCAAGTCGTAAATCTGCCGCCAGCGCCCCAATTGCCGGTTCAAATCGTCGAGGCCGAAGGTGATTTGGCTGCCCTGCCCCGTCGTCGCCACGACCACGCCCGGCGCGGAGACATCCACGCGCCGCAAATCCACCAGCCCGGCCATCGGCGAGCGGGAAAAAGCGGTGATCAATTGCAGCGCCGCCTGCACCTGCGGCAGCTCCACGCGCCGGCCGGGCTGCAATTGAAACGCGTTCACGCCCGCGATGACGGGCAACTGCGAATTCATCTGCGCCAGCGGCACCGTGCTAAGGCGCGGATCCAGCGGCTGCATCACCATGCCATCCGCATCGAGCTGGAAAACAGAAACGGCGATGCCGCTGGCGCCATCCGCGCGCGGGACGTTGACCTGCGCGATCGGGTCGCGCTCGGTCACGCGGATTTTGAGCGTGCGCGGCAGGACGCGCTCCACGGAGACGGAATCAATGACCGAGACGAGTTCGAGGTTGCGCTTGACCGCCGCGAGATCGAGGGCGATGAGGTTGGCGCCCGGCTTGACGCCCGCCCAGCGGCGCAACTGTTCCGGCGCAATCACGCCGTCTGTAGTCACGTCGATCTGCTGGATGGCGAAGTCGGCGTTGTCATAGACGAACGCGTTCAGGGTGGCCTCGCCGATGCGCCAGACGAGATACAGCGCCAGCAGGGTGATGGCCGGCACCATCAGCGCGAGGATCGCCAGCCGCAGGCGCGTGGCCTGCACCTGGTCGGAGCGCAGCTTCACATCCAGCACATGCGTGCGGTGCAGCCGGCGGTTTTTGTTCTGTTCGCGCTTAAACCACATCATTCAAAGTTCAATTAAAAATTCAAAATAAAAAAAATTTAAAACCCGCGCGCCCGCTCAGGCAGCGACGAGGTCGGTTTTGGTTTTTTGCATTTTCAGTTTTTCAGTCCGTTCCAGCGCCAGATCGATCATGCGCTGACACAATCCGGCATAGCTCAGGCCCGCCGCCGCCGCCGCTTTCGGCAACAAGCTCGTCTCGGTCATGCCCGGCAGCGTGTTCACTTCCAGCACCACCGGCGTGCCGTCCGGCCGCACCATCACGTCCACGCGCGCATAATCGCGCCCGCCAATGGCGTGAAACGCGTCCAGCGCGGCATCCTGAATCCGCCGCGTCGTCGCGGCGTCAAACTCCGCCGGGCAGAAATATTCAGTGTTACCGGCCGTGTATTTGTTTTGGTAATCGTAGCTGCCCGCCTTGGGCCGCACCTCGACCACCGGCAGGACTGCCCCGCCGAGAATCCCCACCGTGGTCTCGCGCCCGATGATTTTCTCCTCGACCAGCACCTCGGTATCAAACTTCAGCGACTCCGCCAGCGCGCCCGGCCAATCCGCAACTCGATCGACAAATTGCAGTCCGACGCTCGAACCCTGCCGCGATGGCTTCACCACAAGCGGCGGCGAAAGGCATTCCGGAAAATCCGCCGCCGCCGAATGCACGGTTAAAAATTTCGCCGTCGGCACGCCGGCCTGAATGCAGCTTTGCTTGGTCAGCACCTTGTCGAAGGCGATGCGGCTCGCCTCCGCGTCGCAGCCGGTGTACGGCACGCCCAATTGATCCAGCTGCTTCTGCACCGTGCCGTCCTCGCCGTAGGTTCCATGCAACGCCAGAAACACCGCGTCCGTCTGCGGCGGCAACATCCATTCCGGCATGCGCGGGTCCAGCTCGGTCACCGCGTGGCCGACCGACCGCAGCGCCGCCGCCACGGCCGCGCCGGAACGCAGCGAGACCTCGCGCTCGGCGCCGGGGCCGCCGAGCATGACGGTGAGGTTCAACTTACGGCTCATTTTTTCTTCTTCGCAAACTTTTCCAGGGACACCGCGCATTTCGGGAACGCGCGCAAAATCTGTTTATCGGTCGTCACCAGCGGCACGCCCAAATCCTGCGCCAGGGCGACATACTCGCAGTCGTAGGCGGTGCAGCCGGAATCTTTCACCAGGGCCAAAACTTTTTCCGATGAGACATTATATGCCCGCCCCTCGACGACCTCTTCCGCCGACCGCAACGACAGCAACGCTGACTCAACCGTCAGGCCCTGGTGCTGGATGTATTTCGCCAGCGTGTTCCGATATTCCGATAGCCATAACAGCGGTGATGCCCACGACACATCTTCCGCATAAGCCGCCTCCGCCAGCGGTGAAAACTCGCTCCGGATGGTCAGGTGCGCGATCACGTTGGCGTCCGCGACGATCATCGACGACCTTCGCGCTTAAACCGGCTGATCTCCGAGTCGGTCGCCACAAACTTCATCGTCGAACGCGCCGCCCGCGCCCGGCGCAGCACGCCCTCCACATCCACCGGCTGGCTGCGGACGCTGGATTCCAGCACCGCGATGGCTTCAGTATTCAGGCTGCGGCCATGCGTCGCCGCCCGCTTTTTCAAAGCCAAATGGGCCTCCCGCGACAGGCCTTTGATGGTGATGGTTATCATGACGCAACCATAACGCAACCATTTTGGAAGTCAACGGTTTTACCCGCCGATGACTTCCACTTCCGGGTGCAAATCGATCCCGCGCGCCGCCTTCGCCCGGGCCTGCAAAATGCCGATCAATTCCAGCACATCCGACGCCGTCGCCCCGCCGTCGTTCACCAGAAAATTGCCGTGCTCCAATGAAATCCGCGCGCCGCCGACGGTCGTGCCCTTCAGGCCCAGCTCGTCAATCAGCTTGCCCGCCGGAATCGCCGCCGGATTCTTAAACAGGCAGCCGGCGCTTGGCGCGGCGGGCTGCGAACTCCAGCGCTTCTCGCTGTAAGCTTTCATGCGCGCCTCGATTTCCGCGCGCGGCGCGGGCGAACATTTGAACACCGCACCCAGCGCGATGTGGTCTTTCAACCGCGCACAACTGCGATAGCTCACGCTCATCTCCGCCGGGGCCAGCTCACGGACCTCACCGGCAAAATCCATCACGCAGACCGATTCCACGGCGTTGAACGTCTCGCCACCCATCGCGCCGGCGTTCATGCGCAGCGCGCCGCCGATGCTGCCGGGAATGCCCTCCAAAAATTCCACGCCGCTCAAGCCGGCGCGCTTCGCCTCGACCGCGACATTTTTCTGCCGGGCGCCCGCACCGCAATGGATTCGCTGGCCGACAATTTCAATCCGGCTGAAGCCCGGCTGCGACAGGCAGATCGCCACGCCCCGGAATCCGCCGTCCCGCACCAGCAGGTTTGAGCCCCGGCCGAGGATAAAAAACCGGACGCCGTGTTCGCCGCAGGTTTTCAGGATCGCCGCCAAGTCGGCTTCCGTCGCCGGCTCAACGTAAACGTCCGCCGGGCCGCCGACGCGCAAGGTCGTGTGCTTCGCCATGGGCTCATCGCGACGCAGGATCGTTGCGGGTGTAACCCGCGCGGCGAGCTCATCGGCAAAATGATTTTTGGTTGATGTCGGCATTTCGGAAATGTCAGCCGTCGGCGTCATGCCAAAGCCTTGAAATGCATTTCACCCGGCAAAGCGGTTTTTCCCCCGCTTTTCCGGGCGCAGGCAAATTCATTGCCCAGCGCGCTCAAGATATGTTCCGCTATGTTCGCGGCGGCTTCCGGCGCATGCCACGGCGACAGAGCCGCCTGCATTTTTTGCCGCGCGGCTTCGTCTTCAACCAACCCAGCAAGTAAGGCGGCCATTTTTTCCGGCCGGGAATTTTGTTCCAGCATGCCCGCCGCGCCACTGGCGACAAAAGCGCGGGCATTGAACAACTGATGGTTGTCCGCCGCCGTGGGCAGCGGCACGAGGAGCGACGGTACCCGCATCGCCGCCATTTCCGCCAGGGAAGACGCGCCCGCGCGGCTGACGGCGACCGTCGCGGCGACAAGGGCCAGCTCCATCTCCGCGAGGAATGGCTTGACGGCGGCCTTGAGGCCGAGCGCGGCATAGGCGGTTCTGACTTTTTCAAAATCGTTTGCGCCGGTGAGGTGAAGCCATTGCCAGGCGCGGTCCTTAAGCAATGGCAACGCCGACAAGACCAGGTCGTTCAAACCGCGCGCCCCCTGACTGCCGCCGACGACGAGGATGGTCGGAAGATTGGGATCCAGCCCCAGTGCGGCACGGCAGGCAGCGGCGGGTTGATCAGTGCGCGCCCCGAGGCAAAACTGCGGCCGGACGGGGGTGCCGGTGATGGAAGTCCTTTTGGCGCGCAGCCGGGCGGCGGTTTCAGGGAAGCCAATGAACGCCGCGTCCACAAACCGCGCGAGCAGCCGGTTGGCGCGGCCGGGCACGGTGTTGGACTCGTGCAGGAACGTTCTCGCACCGGAAATTTTGGCGGCGAAAACCGGCGGCGCGCTGGTGAAGCCGCCCATCGCGAGGACGGCAGCGGGTGGGCGCGGCTGGAATATTTTTCGCGCGGCGCGGAATGAATTCCAGAAATTACCAGCGAAAGAAAAATAGTTCCGGTTCTGCAAGCCGACGGCGGGAAGGGTGAAGATATCCATGCCAAGCACGGATTTCACCGCCTGCTGGTCCACGTGCTTGGGCGAAACCATCAGGGCGACGGCGCAGCCGCGGGCCTGCAATTGGTGCGCGACGGCGAGACCGGGAAAGAGGTGTCCGCCCGTGCCGCCACACGCAATGGCGATGAAGGGCTTGAGGTGGGCGGGATTCATGCTGCCTTGGCGGCAAAGGGATTGTCGTTGGTGACAAAGTCCGAGGCGGAAATCTTCGCGGGCACGGCCTGCCGGGCAACGCTCATCAAAATGCCGACGCACGTCAGCATCGCCAGCAGGTTTGAGCCGCCATAGCTGATGAACGGCAGCGGCAGGCCCTTGTTCGGCAACGCGCTGGTGACGACACCAATGTTGATGGCGGCTTGCAGGCTGATCAGCAGCGTGATGCCGGTGGCCAGCAGGGTGCCAAATGTGTCCCGGGCGCGCAGCGCAATGAATAGCCCGCAGAGCGCGATGACGACAAAGGCGGCGATGACGAGCAGGGTGGCGACGAGGCCGAGCTCCTCGCCGATGATGGAAAAAATAAAATCGGTGTGGTGCTCGGGCACGAAGCCGAGTTTCTGCCGTCCGTTCCCGAGCCCGAGGCCGTTCCAGCCGCCGGAACCGAGCGCGATCATCGCCTGATACGCCTGGTAGCCGACGCCTGCCTTGTTCTGCTCCAGGTCGAGCCAGCTAAAGATGCGTTTCATGCGCATCGGGTCGTGCAGGATGGAAACAACCAACCCAACGGCGGCAAGGATAACCGGCGGGAAGATGAATTTCCATTGGACGCCGGCCAGCAGCAAAACCGCGCCACTAACGGCGGCCAGCAGGATGGTCGTGCCGCGGTCGGGTTCGACGAAAATCAGGCCGAGAACGGCGGCAATGATGGCAACCGGAAAAAGGATTCCCCACTTGAAGGTGTGCATCCGGCGCTGATACCGGTCGCCATACCATGCGAGCGCGATGATGAGGGCGATTTTGCCGAGTTCGGACGGCTGGAAACGAATGCCACGAAAATCAAACCAACGCCGTGCACCATTGATCCACGGCGCGGACAGATGCAGGAAGGAATGATTCCCCATGGCCATTAATAATAACAGCAAAAAAACTGCGAAGCCAAACAGCGGCCACGCGTATTTTTTCAGAAGCTTATAATCAAGCGCTGCCGCCGTAAAACAAAGCATGAAGCCGAACACGCACCAAACGAGCTGCATCATGAGATAATGCGCCCCGACCTGCGTCATGCTGGAGCTATAAAGCATCACCAGCCCCAACGCGAGGAGGCTGGTGACGCAAAAGGCCAGAATGGTAACGGCGACTTTCATTTCAATTTCCCAAAATGCCAGCCGCGTTCCGCGCGACTTACTTGGTCGGCGCGGCAGCCGGAGTCGACGGTGCGGAAACTGGCGGCGCCACGGGCGCCGTCGTGGTATCCACGACCGGCACGGGGGTTGCGGGAGCGGCAGCTTCGGCTTTCGACGGAATCTTCAGTTTCTGACCGACCTTGATTTTGGTCGTGGCCAGGCCGTTGGCATCCTGGATCAACTTGACGGTCGAGCCGTGAGCTTTGGCGATCTTGGTGAGCGTATCGCCGGATTTAACCGTGTAGCTCGCGGAGCCCGTGTCGCCACCGGCAACCATCGGGGCGTTTACATCCGCCGACGTTTTGCCACCGGCAGGAATAACGAGCTTCTGACCGATCTTCAATTTGGTCGGAACCAGGCCCGGATTTGCGTCTTCCAACGCCTTGAGGGTCACACCCTTTTTCTTGGCGATTTTGGCGAGCGAATCACCCTTGGCGACGATGTATTCCGAGCCAGCCACTTCCGGCACCACCGGCGTGACGACGACCGGCGGATTCGTCACCACGGGCGGGATCACCACCGGAGGATTCGACGTCTCGATGGCGGGCGGATTCGTGTCCATGGCGGGAGGATTGGTATCCATGACCGGCGGATTTAAATCATCCACCGGCTTCTCCCGTTTGCAGCCATTGATCAACATGGCGACGAGGCCGGTAATGCTCACGGCCAGCACGCAGAACACGGCGAGCTTGAGGCGGGAACGGCGCTGACTTTGTTGTTCGAGCAGGGAGCCTTTCGGGACGAATGGATTCGGATTATTCATAGATTTGGCGCGATGGCGTGTTGTTTCGAGGTTGTTTTATTTTTTGAGTTTGGCGCGGCGAAATTTTCCCTCGAAAAATTCCACAACGCGTTAAATTCACGGTGCTGTTTGGGGAGCCGGACGACGATCCACCCTGGAAATAATTACCGGCAGAAAGATGAACTGGTGAAACACTCTTGCTGACCGGCACGCGCCCTGCCGCTCTGACCGAAATTGTTAGCAACCGCGGCGCATCCGCGCAAGCAGCAAAGCGCGGTTGGCCGGGTATTTTTTGTGGGTTCACAATTCGTATTTCACCGGAGTTTCAGGGTCGCAAGCGCCACGACCGCGCACAGCACGCACAAAATGTAAAACCTCATCACCACCTGCGATTCATGCCAGCCGCGTTTTTCAAAATGATGGTGCAACGGCGCCATCAGAAAAATCCTTTGCCCGGTGCCGGTCCGGAGGCGCGTGAACTTGAACCAGCCCTGCTGCAAGATCACCGAAACCGCCTCCGCCACGAATACCCCGCCAGCAATCACCAGCACAAACGGCTGATGGATCAGCACCGCAATGATACCAAATGCGCCGCCCAGCGCCAGCGACCCGGTGTCCCCCATGAACACCTGCGCCGGATGGCAATTGAACCACAAAAAACCCAAACCCGCACCGAGCAACGCCGCGCAGAAAACCGTGAGCTCGCCCGCGCCCGACACATACGGAATCTGCAAATAAGCCGCCGCCTTGATGTTGCCCGCGAGGTAGGTGAAAAAAAGAAAGACAAAACCGACGATCAACGTGCAGCCGATCGCCAGTCCGTCCAGTCCATCGGTCAAGTTCACGGCATTCGAACTGCCGACGATGGCCAGCGCCACCAAGCTGACACCGACCACCGCGCCGACGTGGATCGGGTATTTGTAAAAGGGCAGAATCAAACTCGACACCAGATTGCTGTGCCAGACGCTTTTGACCCCGAGCAGATGGAGTTCGCTCGTGGCCGGCAGATTCCAAAGATAGATTCCCACAAACGCGGCCAGCGCAAACTGGGTGGCCAGCTTCACGCGGGGCGGCGTGCCGCCACCGCTTTGCTTCAAGATTTTTGCGTAGTCGTCATAAAAACCCAACCCGGCCAAAACCAGGACCGACAGCATCGTCAATTCCACCTGGGCGTTCCACTGCGCCCACAGCATCGTCGAAATCACCAACGAGAGGACGATCAGGATTCCGCCCATCGTCGGCGTGCCCTTTTTGTTCCCCCGCAAATTCGAGAGCCCGGCCGCCTCCGCCTTGTCCGCGTATTCCTGCCCGAACTTCAATTCCTTGAGCCAGCGGATGATTTTCGGACCGATCCACCAGCACAACGCCAGCGACGTAATCGCCGCGCCGGCGCTGCGCACCGTGATGTATTTGAACAGGCGTAAAAACGACAGCCGCGCCTCCCAGTCGCTGCCGTGCGCCCAATCCAAAATGTGCTGGCTTAAAAGATAGAGCATTTAATTTTTCTCCGACTTCAACATTTCCGCAATCCGCTCCAGGTGCGACGCGCGGGACGCCTTCAGCAGCACCACATCGCCCGGCTTCAAAAAGCTGCGCACCACATTCATCGCCGCCTCGACGTCCGGAAATTCAAAAACCCGCATCAAACCGGCGTCGCGCGCCGCCTGGCCGGTGACCGCCGCCATTTTTCCCACGGCAAACAACTGACCGAGCTTCAGCTCCGCCGCGCGCCGGCCGACTTCTGCGTGCGCCGCCTGACTGTGCGCACCAAGTTCCGCCATCTCGCCCAGCACCGCCACGCGCCGGCCCTGCAACGGCAGGCCGCACAACGTCACCAGCGCCGCGATGGTTGAATCCGCATTGGCATTGTAGCAGTCATCCAAAACCCGGACGCCGTTTGCCTCCCAATAATTCAGCCGCATTTTCGGCGGCAGGCAGACCGCGAGGCCATCCTGAATTTCCACCCGCTCCAGTCCAAGCTCCGCGCCCAACGCGATGGCGAACAGCGCATTCGTCACCTGATGCCGGCCGAGCAAATTAATCCGGTATTCGCCGCAAAATTCCGCCTTCGGCGCCACGACCGAAAACGTCACGCCACTTTTGTCGAGCCGGATTTTTCGAGCACTCCAGTCGTTTTTCTCACCCAGGCCGACCCGCACAATTTTCGCCCGCGCCCGGCCCGCGATTTTTTCCGACCATTCGTTGTCGCCATTCACAAACAAAATTCCATCCGCCGGCAGCAACTCCGCGAGCCAGCCCTCCTCCTGCGCCACGCCCGCGACGTCGCCAAAAAATTCCAGATGCTCGCGGCCGATGTTGGTGATGACGCCGAATTTTGGCGCGATCATTTTCACCAGCGGCGCCAGTTCGCCCGGATGATTCGTGCCGACTTCGAGCACCGCCACCTGATGCGAGGCCTCCAGCCGCAGCAGGGTCGCCGGCACGCCGATGTCATTGTTGAAACTGGCCTCGCTCCACAGCGTCGAGAACTTCTGGCGCAGGACCGAGGCGAGCAACTCCTTCACCGTCGTCTTACCGTTGGAGCCGCCGACCGCGATGACCGGCAAGTCAAATTGCCGGCGGTAAGCCGCCGCCACTTTTCCGAGCGCCGCCCGCACATCCGCCACGGCCAGCAAGGCCACGGCGTCCCCGACTTTGGGCTTTAGTTCCGGAACTTGGGACGGCTCAACCACGATCGCCACGGCGCCTTTGGCGGCGACCTCGGCGATGAAATCGTGGCCGTCGAACTTTTCACCCTTGATGGCAAAGAACATATTGCCCGCCTTCACCGTCCGCGAATCCGTGCTGACGGCTTTAACCTCCGCGCCGGCTAAACCGCCGAAGATTTCCGCGTCGCAGGCTTCGGCAATAAATTTTAAGGAGCGGACTTCCACAAAATTATTTCAGCAAAAAGGTCGCGGTCACCACGGCGGTGATGGTTTTCTGGCGCGCGGTCGTGTCATTCTCGCCCTCCCAACTCGTGGCCACACTATGCTGCGGCGTGATTTGAAAAATTCCCTGGTCCGCATCGTGCAACCGGGCGATGCCCCGGCCACCCTGCGTGGCAATCTGCTCGGCCCGGGCCCGGGCATCCCGGGTCGCCTCCGCCAGCATCTCGATTTTCGTGTCGCCCGCCTTGCTATAAATAAACTGCGGCGCCGCCACGGTGAAAATGACGCCCTGCTCCACGAGCGAGGTGGCATCGAGCTTGTCCAGCCGGTCCACGTCCGCGGATTCCACCGACACCCCCTGGTTCAAACGATATCCGGCGGTGCGCTGCCGGACCCAGCCATCGTCGGTTTTTTGCGTGGCCTTCAATTCCTCAATGCCAATGGGCGCAAACGTAAAACCGGTCACGCCGGCCTCGCGCAGAAATTTCCCCACCAGCTCGCGGTTCGCCTGAATTTTATGCTGCGCATCGAGGAGCGTTTCCCCCTCGACCTGAAAACCGCCGGACCAGACGGCGAGATCCGCTTCAATATTTTTCTGCACGGAGCCTTTCACGGTGATGAACTGGGAATTTTTTATTTTCACCCAGGCGCTCGTTCCCAGCATCGCGGAAAGCACCAGGCCGGCGGCCAAAAAAAGGCCGGCTAGCAAGCCAAACAGATGCGGACGAGAATCGGTCATAAAATCAGAGTCAGCGCGCGGCGTTTTCCACGACCAGTGACGGCGCATTCGTCATCAGTTTCGGGTCCGGCGGAATATTCAAGTAACTGGCGCAGCGCTCAGCGATGTCGCGAAACACCGGGCCGCAGATTTTGCCGCCGTAATAGCCTTCCTTCGGCTCGTCCATCACCACGGAAATGCACAGCTCCGGATTGTCCGCCGGGAAGAAACCGATGAACGACGAAACGTATTTTCCGGGCGCGTAGGTGCCGTTCTCGGCCTTCTGCGCCGTGCCGGTCTTGCCGGCGACGACGTAATTCTTCATCGCGGCGTCGGGCGCGGTGCCGTCCTTGGTTGCGACCGTCTTGAGCGCCTCGATCATCTGCTGGCTCGTCGCGTCACTGATCACCTGGCGGACACGTCCCGGCGCATACCGCTGCACCACGGAGCCGTCACGTTCCTGCAACCGGCTCACGATCATCGGGCGCATCAGCCAGCCGTCGTTGGCGATTGCCGCCATGGCGTAAAGCATCTGCAACCGCGTCACCGCCACGCCGTGGCCCATCGGAATCTGCGCAATGGAAACCTTGCTCCACTGCTTCACCGGATACAAAATACCGCGCGCCTCGCCCGGCAGCGGCAGGCCCGTGCGCTGGCCGAATCCATAATCCCAGGCATAATCATAAAGTCCCTGTTCACCCAGCCGGATGCCGATTTTGGCCGCGCCAATATTGGAAGATTTGGTGATGATGCCTTCCGTGGACAACATTCCGAAAGCCTCATGGTCATGCAAAACCCGGCCGGCATAGGCAAAATGCCCATGATCGCAATCAAACTGGTCGGTCAGCTTCACCACGCCGTTGTTCAACGCACCGGACACCACCACGATTTTGAAAGTCGAACCGGGCTCGACGACATCGGTGATGACGCGGTTGCGCGTTTCCGGCGTGATGGTGTTCGGCTGGTTTGGATCGTAGTTGGGCATCGATACCATCGCCAAGATCTCGCCGGTCTTCGGGCGCATGACGATGCCGGTGATGCTTCTGGGCGTGTGTTTCTGCAGCGCGTCCGCCAGGGCGGTTTCGACAATGTGCTGCACCGCCGTGTCCACCGTGAGCACCACATTCAAGCCGTCCCGCGGATGCACATCCTCGTCGCGCAAGGCGACCAACTCATGCTGCGCGCGATCGGTCTCGGTCACGCGCCAGCCGGCGACGCCACTCAACTGTTTTTGCAACGCGAGTTCCACGCCGTCGCGCCCGACAATCTGCGATACGAGCCGACCGCTGACTTTGGCCTCTTCCACCGAGGGAAACCCGATGACCTGCGAGGCCAGCGAACCGTTCGGATAAACCCGCAGCTGGTCCGGCTCGGAAAAAAGCGCGTGTTCCCGCAAGTTGCGCAAAAAGCCTTTTTCGATACGCGACAGCCGTTTTTCATCCACGCCAAACGTCAGGTTCGTCATGGCGGCGGTGACCTGCTGCCAGGTTTCGTCCGAGATATTTTTGGCGAGGCGGACATAATGCAGATTATTCGTCACAACTTCGCCTTTCGCGTCGCGGACAAGGTGAGGCGTTAGTTTCTGGGCCAGTTCCGCCTCGTTCAATTTCAGGAGCGGAGCAAGGGCGTGAGCGACCAGCGGCTGGAAATTTCCAATCAGGGAGGGGTCGGCGCAGACCATTTTCACCGCGACGCTGGTGGCGAGGATGTTCCCGTTCGCATCGAGGATGTCGCCGCGGCGCGGCGCCTGCCAAAATTCGCGCTGGGTATTGAGTTCCGCCTTCGCACTCAGCTCATCGTGACGCAGCACCTGCAAATCCACAAGCCGATAGGCCAGACCGCCAAACGCCCCCGCCAGCAAGGCGAGCAGCAGCAGCGCGCGGCGGATTTGTTGTTTGTTGGTCATCCAAAAAACGGCCAGCCGCCCGTGGCGATCGGTTCCTCAACCAACGGCGTCACGAGCGGCGGCCAAAATTGATATCACTTACGGCGTCAGGTCCGTCACCGGCCGCTGGGCAAGTTGACGCAGACTGTTTTTCTCCGGCAGGACCGGCGTTTCCATCAGGCGCACCACCTGCATGGGGGTGGCCGGCGCGAGGCCGAGGTTCAGCTCCCGCGCGCGCTGGTCGAGCATCACCGGCGAATGCAATATCGAAATCTGGTCGCCGTACCGCTTGTTGTCATTCTGCAACTGCGCCAACTTTGTCTCGCGCTGGCGGATCTGCTGGCCCAGCCGGTAAATCTCATTTTTCTGCCAGACGTACCCAACCGCCGAGCCGCCGATGAGCAGGCATAAAAACGACGCCTTCAGCGCCGGGCCGAACCGGATCGCCGCCGCCTGATTTTTTCGATTTTTGGCCATGTCAAACTTTCTCCAAAACCCGTAACTGGGCGCTGCGGGCCCGCGGATTTTCTATCAACTCCGCTGCGCCCGGCAAAATCGCCTTGCGGGAAACCCATTTCAGCTCCGGCACGCGTGGCGTCCGCAGCTCCGGCACATCCACCTCGCCACTGAAGGTGTAATCGCGGGTCCGCTCGCGCCCAAATTCTTTCACCATGCGGTCCTCGAGCGAATGAAACGTAATCACCGCCAGCCGCCCGCCCGGCTTCAAAATTTTCACCGCCGCGACCAGCCCGAGTTTCAGCGAGCCGATCTCGTCGTTGACGGCGAGGCGCAGCGCCTGGAACACCTTCGTGGCCGGATGCGCCTTTTTACCATGGCGCGGCGCAAGCCGCTCAATCAAATCCGCCAGCTGCCGCGTCGTTTCAAACCGGCGCAGCCCGCGGTCTTGAACAATCGCCCGCGCGAACCGCCGGGAATCGCGCTCGTCGCCGTATTCCCAAAAAATCCGCGCCAGCGTCTCCGCGTCATCCCCGTTCACCAGATCCGCCGCCGTCAGCGGCTGGCGGTCGTCCATCCGCATGTCCAGCGGACCGTCCTGCTGGAAACTGAATCCGCGCGCGGCGACATCCAGTTGCGGCGAGCTCACGCCCAGATCCAGCAATACTCCGTCACAACTCCCCACCTCCACCCACTTGGCGATTTCTGAAAAATTTCCGCGCCGGATTTCAAACCGGCCGGCGAATTGCTCCGCCAGCCGCGACCGAGCGGCTTCAACCGCGACGCCATCGCGATCGCACCCACACAGCCATCCAGTCGGCGAACTCGCGGCCAAAATGCTCGCCGCGTGACCAGCTCCACCGAGCGTCCCGTCGGCGTAACGGCCGTCCGGGCGCGGCTTCAGCGCGGCCAGCACCTCCGCCGCCATCACTGGTCTGTGAATGAATCCTGACACTGCGCATTTTTAAATTTGCTTCACGAGCCGTTCGTCCGAAAACCCCCACGCTGCGCGTTCCGGCGACAAAGCCGGGGCCGGCGGGGCGGCCGCCGGGCGGGACTTGACCGGGACAATTTCAATGTCCGCATCGGCCAGATCGTTGTGGACGACCTTGACAGCTTCGAGAGAAAGCTCAGCCTGCACCGCGCTGGGCGGCGCCAGCCGCACCGGACCCGGCGCGCGAAACGGATTCAATTTGTCCTTCCAACTCACCGCCCGCGCCGGACCGGCGGCGCTGAGCACCGGGATCTTTTGAGTTTTGGCGGCGACCGGGACGGTGATTTTTTTCACCTCCGGCACCGCCGCCGGCGCGTCCTCCGCCGGTTTGGGCGTGAAGGGATTTTTTCCCGCATTGAATTTTGGCAGATATGCGCGCTTGTTCTCGCGGTAGGAAACGCTGCCGCTGCCGTCAAAAAATGATTTTCCCGCACCAAGCAATTTTCCTAGATTCATAATCA